>QNBX01000312.1 GCA_003644265.1 Planctomycetota bacterium | reverse complement strand
TGGACAGGAAGTGCTTCCCGTTGTCCTCGCCGACGTCGTAGACGGTGACGATGTTCGGATGGTTGAGTCGCGCGGCGGCCCGCGCTTCCTGGCGGAAGCGCTCGACGAACGTGTGATCGTTGGCGAGTCTCGACTTGAGGATCTTGAGGGCCACGCGCCGCTGCAGACTCTCCTGCGTGGCGAGGAAGACGTCGCCCATGCCGCCGTGCCCGAGCAAGCGATCCGCGACGTAGCCGGAGATCGAGGGCAATTGACCGTCCGTGCCGTTCTTGCTCTTCGTCGCGCGCGCCGGTACGGGCTCCTTGCGGGCGGGCTTCGCCGGGGTGGACTTGGAGGGGGCGGGCTCGGATGGCGCCGGCTTCGCGTCTGCGTCCGCGGCCGGGTCGAAGACGCGCAGCTTGCGTGACCCGAGCAGGATCTCGTCACCCGCGGCAAGGCGGGCGGTCTCGACGCGCTCGCCGTTGACGATCGTTCCGAACTCGGACCCGAGATCCCGTAGCGCCCAGCCGCCGCCCTTGATGCGACCGATCGCGCAGTGCACATCGGCGACGCCCTGCCCGGTCACGACGAGCGACGCACGTTCGGCCGATGATCCGATCACCAGGCGACCCTGGCGGGGGAGCTCGGCGGGCGGCAGCGTGTCTCCGTCCGTGCCGACGATCTCAAGGAACAGCGAGCTCATGCGTGCTGGTCTCCTTCACCTTGCTTGGGCCCATCCGTACGACGTTCGATCCCAGCGAACAGAGCAGAGCCGATGCGGACGAAGTCGCTGCCGTGCGCGATGGCGGCCTCGGCATCGCCGGTCATGCCCATGGACAGCTTGCAGCGTCGGTCGACGAACGCCTCGGGCATCTCTGCCTCGAGATCGCGCGCCAGGTCGGCCGCGTCGTGGAAGACCTCATCGACGGTTCGGGTGGCACGCTCCTCGAGCGGTCCCATGGCCATCAGCCCGAGCACGCGCACGTGCCCGCCGCGAGCGAGTGTCGTGACGGCCGCGCGGGCTTCGCTGGCGGCCAGGCCCTGCTTCTCGGGCTCACCCGTCAGATTGACCTGGGCGAAGACCTCGACGTCGCGTGCGAGCTCGTCGGTGATGCGCACCACGGTCTCCGCGAGGCGGACCGAGTCGATCGAGTGGATGACATCCGCGCGCTCGAGAACGCGCCGTGCCTTGTTGCGTTGAATGTGTCCCACGAAGTGCCAGGTCGGTGTGGCTCCGGCGGCTGCGAGATCGTCCGCCTTGGCGAGGAAGGCGTCGGCGCGGTTCTCGGCGAGATCGGGACAGCCGAGCCGGTGGAGGGCGAGCGCGACGGGGCTGCTGACGTACTTGGTCACGGCGACCAGCGTGGGGACGGGGCGGTCCGCGCGCTCGGCGGCGTTCTCCAGCCGTCGACGTACCTCCTCCAGGTTCGCATGGAGGACAGCCTCGGGCTGGCGCGGGGTGGGTCGGGAGAGCTCGGGCACGGGGGAAGGAGCATAGCCCCGACCCCCGGGCGAGTCACCGAAGCTCAGTTCCCACGGGCGCCTCCCAGGGAGAGACGCACGCGACGCTTCGTGGAGGGGTGCAGCTTGTATCGGTCTGCGATCTCGATTCCCGCGACCCAGACGACGTCGTCGCCGTGGAGGACGAGCGGGACGTTGCCTCGCTCCTCGCGGGGAACGCCGCGTTCGCCCATGAAGCGGCGGACCGGCTTGTGCCCGGAGGCGCCCAGCGCGCCGAAGCGGTCGCCCGGGCGGCTGAAGCGGACGTGCAGTTCGCCGATGCCCTCGGCGTCGATCTCGACGACTGTCGAGCTCGCGGAGCCCGGATTCGGGCCGGCAGAGCTGGGTTCGGTGACGATCTCGGCGCTGATCCAGCGGCCGTCCTCGAGCTGCACTGTGCCGGAGAGTCCGAGCACCAGGCCGGGGCCGGTCATCGGAGCGGTCGCGGGGTCCGGGACCGTGGGCGAGCTGGCCGCCGAGGAGGCGTCCGCGGACAGCCCGGGGTCCTGTTGCGCGGCGCCACGCGTGCTCGCGCGACGGACGGTCTTCACCGGTGCTTCGGCCACGGCCGCCCCGCCGGAACCCAGCAGCGACGCGGGCGGCGTCAGGTGCAGGGCCTCCGTCTGGAGCTGGATGGTCCAGCCCTCGTGGATCTCCATGCGGCCCGTGCGGCCGTTGGCGACGTCGTCGCTGAGCTGCGCGAGCTGCTCTCGGGTGGGCCGGCGTCCGGTCCCTTCGCCTACGAGTCGCCCCAGCGCGCGGCGCAGGAGAGGTGTGCTGAGGTCGGACAGCTGATCTCGGCGGACCAGGCCGCCGACGTCCGGCATGGAGAGCGAGCGGCGAGCGGCCTCGTGAGCCACGGGCTGCCACTCGATGTGCGATGTCCGGTCGGCGAGCTCGTCCTCGAAGGACTCGATCGCCCTGGCGAACTCGAAGAAGTTGTCGACGCCGTCGGTTCCGCACTCGGCCTCGATCTGGGGGAGGACCTCATGCCGCACCCGATTCCGGCTGAAGCGGTCGTCGGCGTTCGAGGAGTCCTCGCGCCATTCGATGCCTTCGCGGCGCAGGGCGCTGCGGACCTCTTCACGGCGCATGCCGATCAGGGGCCGGAGGACGCGGAGTCTCTGACCGCTCTCGTCCTGGCCATAGGTGGCCCCGAGGACGGTCTCACGGCGCAGGCCGGCGAGCCCGGCGAGGTCCGTTCCGCGCATCCAGCGCATCAGGAGGGTCTCGACGGCGTCGTCCTCGTGGTGCCCGGTCAGCAACACGGAGATGCCGGCCGAGGTGGCCTCGTCCGCGAGGGCGCGATAGCGCGCCTCCCGGGCCTTGGACTCCAGATCGCTGCTCTGGGGGTCGAGCTCGACGATGCGCCGGGCGAACGGGACCCCGAGCTTCGCGCACGTTCGGGCGCAGAATTCGGCGTCGGCGTGGGACTCCTCACCGCGCAGCCCGTGGTCGACGTGGATCGCCAGAACCTTCGGTCTGGGCGTCGCGCGGGCGATCAGCTGGAGGACGTAGATGCTGTCTGCACCGCCGGACAGGGCGATCGAGACCGGGGCCGTGGGTGACAGGCCGAGGGCGTGAGAGAGCCGCGACCAGCGGTCACTCCACGGGCCGACCTGGCCGCCATGTGCGGGTACAGCTTCGGCCGGCAGACCGGAGCTCTGGGCTCCCGATCGCCCGGAGCTCTGGGCTCCCGATCGATCGGGGGATGGGGTCGAGTGTGCGCTTCCAGTCACGATTTCGGACGGCCCGAGCCGCCGATGGGCGTTGTGGTGGTGGAGGGACGGATGGAGAGACCAGGCGAGCGGATTTCAGAGTCTCACGAGCAAGCATTCCGGAACAGCAGAATCTGCTGGCCGGGGCGCACTCACCTGACCGGGCCCCTGAGCCCGGAGGAAGCACGCGCCGGTGTCGGAGAGCCAGGGGGGGGATGGAGCCGCCGAGGGGGGAACGGCAGCGTCCGTTGATCCCTTCGGTGGGCCT
>QNBX01000311.1 GCA_003644265.1 Planctomycetota bacterium | reverse complement strand
TCGGTGCCCATGGGGACCCAGGAGCACGATGCTGGCACCCCTGCTCATGCCCCTACGGTGACTGGGTTCATGGGCGTGAGCCGGACAGGTTGTTCGTTGCAGTCGCTGGTGCATACACGGCCGGCGTCGGGAGTGTCGCGGCATCCCGGGGATAGTTCGGGCTAGAGTGCGGGGAGGTCCTTGGCGGGGAGGTCCTTGGCGGGGAGGTCCTTGCCGGCTGCCTTGGCTGCCGCCTTCTTCTCCGCCCAGGCGCCCAGGACGTTGTCCTTGTGAGGCCGGATGGGGCAGTGCTCGTCGCGGTTGCGATCCTCGTCGCAGTAGCCCAGCGGCACACACTTCGGCGCCAGGAACGAGCCCAGGAATGGACTCACCGTGAAGATCTCATGGCGGATGAGCTGGAACAGCCGCCGGATCTCCCACTGAGCCATGGTGCACAGGCGCAATCCGGACATGTGGATGAGCGCACGCAGGTTGGTCGTCATGACCAGGTTGGTGCGCGTGGCATTGGGCATCACGAAGCGCGCGTCCTCGCCGGGGATGCCGGCTTCGAGCAGCTCCTCATAGACCTCCAGCGAACCGGCCAACTGTTCCTCGAAGCGCTGCCGCAGCTCGTCGTCGGCATCGCTGACCGTACCCGGCACCATGTAGCTGGGCTCCTTGTACTTGACGTACCGCTGTGACTGCTGGTCGAAGGCGAGGCCCGCGCGGTGGCGCACGAGCTGATGTGAGAGCGTGCGAGTCACGCCGCTGATGGCGAAGGTGAAGACGATGTGCTCGATGGTGGATCCGTGTCCGGACTCGATGACGCGGCGCACGAGCTCCTGCTGCTTCTCTGCCGCGACACGACCACTGGTGGCGCGCTCGAAGATGTCCTGCGGTTCCAGCTCGCTGTAGCAGGTCCGGCAGGCGGTGTAGATGAGTGGCACGTAGTACTGCTCCACGATCTCACGCGTGGGAAAGAGCAGCGTTGCGCGCATGCCCAGGTCGCGCGTGGCAGGACTGCGTGGTGTGGCGCTCCGGGGCCTGCGGTTGCCGGAACCGGGAGTGGGGGAGTCGGTCACCGCGCGAGTGTACGCGGCCGTTCCAACCGCCGCTGAGCTGTCCGTGCTAGCGTCGGCAGGCATTCCCGCAGAGCACCCCACGAAACGAGGTAGTCCAATGGTCTTGCGAGGCCTCTTCGGCGGCAACAAGGAGCCCCAGACTTCCGAAGTCGCGCGCCCCCAGCCGGCGACCGATGAGACGGAGTCCATCCGCCGCATCGCCGGCCAGATCGAAGCCCTGCCTATCGAGCAGCGCCGTTTCATCGCCGGTTTTGCCTATGTGCTGGCACGCGCCGCCAACGCTGACCTCGATTTCAGTGATGCCGAGCTCAAGTACATGGAGGGGGCCGTGGTCGAGGTCGGTCACTTGACCAGGGCGCAGGCGGTGCTGGTAGTGGAGATGGCCCGCAACATGACTGAGCTCTACGGCGCTACCGAGGACTACGTGGTCACGCGCGAGTTCACCAACAACTCCACGCGTGAGCAGCGCGAGGATCTGCTGCGCACGGCCTTCGCGGTCGGCGCTGCCGACGACAGCATCACCGCGGCCGAGAGTGCTGAGCTCAACCAGATCGGCAAGGAGCTGATGTTCCGCGCCGATGAGATCGACGATATCCGCAACGAGTTCCGCGACCAGCTCGCCGCCATCCAGGCCATGCGCGCGGCCCGAGGCGCATAGACGCCCCAGCCACCTGTGGCAGATACGAAGAACGGCCCGCTCCTTCGTGGGTGCGGGCCGTTGTCGTGTCTGATCGGCGCCGGGCGCCTGAAGCGTCGGGTGATCACTCAGCCGCGGCTTGGTCAGCCTCCGGCAGGAACAGGAAGCGGTAGGCGACCGCCACGATACCGGCGCCGAGGAGCGGGCCGATGATCCAGACGAGGGCGTTGTCCCACTGCATGGCGAAGAGCGCGGGGTCGAGCCAGCGCGCCGGGTTCAAGGCACCACCGGTCAGGCCGCCGGCCATGAGGATGCCTGCGGTGACGGCGAGGCCGATGGCGATGCCTCCGATCTTGGGCCCGCGGCCGTCGATCGCGGTGCCGAAGACGGCCACCAGCAGGACCATCGTGGCGGCCGCCTCGACGACGATGCCCTGGAGCATGTTGACGTTCTCGTTGAGCGCGGGCACGGCCATCGACGACTCGATGCCGGCGAAGCCGGAGAAGACGTACCAGGCGAGCGCAGCTGCGACGAAGCCGCCGACGAGCTGGGCCACCACGTAGCCGGCGCCCTTGACGGTGTCGATCTTGCCGGCGACCCAGAGCCCGAAGGTGACTGCTGGGTTGAAGTGGCCGCCGGAGA
This sequence comes from Planctomycetota bacterium, assembly GCA_003644265.1. The sequence goes on along the minus strand of QNBX01000311.1, from coordinate 1,130 downwards.
CGGCGCCCAGGGCCGAGACCATCACCATCAGCGTGAGGCCATGGGCGAAGGCCACGATGATCGCCGATGCTGCGCCCTCGCCGGGATCGACGAAACCGGCCACTGCGTAGCCGGCGCCGATGCCGATGAAGAAGAACAGGAATGTACCCAACGCCTCGGCCAGGTACGCATTCCATTGATAAGCCTGCTTCACTCAGAACTCCCTCTTGTGGTGGACCCGACGATATCGTCCGGGCCGCGACCGACGAATGATAGCGTCATCGTGGCATGATTCGGTGGATGGACAACGAACCTACCCGCCGCCGTCGCCGCCCGGGCCGGGGGCCGCGCAGCGTGCGAGTGCTGCGCCGGGCCCGCCGCCGGGCCCGCTTCCGCGAATCGCTGGTCGAGCTGGGACCCAAGTCGCGCCAGATCACCCTGTCCGACGGTCGCGCCCTCGGCTTCGATGACTTCGGCGACCCCGATGGCACGCCGGTGCTGTTCTTCCATGGCTTTGGGTCCTCGCGTGTCGTGCGCCATCCCGACGATGAGATCGCCACCGAGCTGGGTGCGCGCGTCATCGCCGTCGATCGCCCCGGCATCGGCATCTCCACGCGTCAGCCCAACCGCCGCGTCACCGACTTCCCGCGCGACATCGCCGAGCTGCTCGATATCCTCGGCATCGACCGTTGCTCCGTGGTGGCCTGGTCTGGCGGCGGCCCCTACGCACTCGCCTGTGCCTGGCAGATGCCTGAGCGCTTCTCCGTGGTCGGGCTCCTCAGCGCACCGGCGCCGCTATCGGGCGCACCCGGCAGCAGCGGCTACACCTGGCGTCGCCATCGCGCCATGTCCCGCACCGCCGATCACGCACCGTGGGTCATCGCGCTGGCTATGTGGAAGTGGTCGCGACAGCAGAGGTCGGACCCGCAGAAGCAGCTCGACGAGGCCATCTCGGGGATGGTCGAAGCCGACCGCGAGATCCTCGGTGACCCGGCGCTGCGGGCAGTCATGATCGCCAATGCCTCGGAGATGTATCGCCAAGGCAACGGCGGCGTCTACGACGAAGCGCTCTGCCTGGCCCGGCCATTCGGCTTCCCCATCGATGGCGTGACGGTGCCCGTGCGTATCTGGCATGGCGCACTCGACCAGGT
>QNBX01000310.1 GCA_003644265.1 Planctomycetota bacterium | reverse complement strand
GGGACTGGCGCACGGTCAGCCTGAAGTCGGCCAAGGCCGGACACCGCAGGGTCGTCTGGAGCCGACGCCTCGACGCAGGTCCGCACAACCTGGAGATCCAGGGCCTCAACGGCCAGACGGCCATCGACGCCGTCCTCATCGTCCGCTAGAGCACCCCCGCGCCTCCCTCTGGTATCCGGGCGCTCTCCGGCACCCTCGGGGCTGCGCGTGGCCCTCGGGCCAACACTTGGCCCGGCCCACGTCTCCTATGCACCTGCGACTATAAGGGCCGCTGAGAGCGTCGGATCGGGTCACTCGGTGCCCATGTCGGGCCACTCGGTGCCCATGTCGACTCATTCGGCGCCCACACGGACCCAGAAACGCGATGCTGGCGCCCCGGATATGCCCCTACGGCGACTGGGATCAGGGGCGTGAGCCGGGCAGGTGGTTCGTTGTAGGCGCTGGTGCGTACACGGCTGGTGTCGGGGGTAGTGCTGCGCCGCGGGGGCGATCCGGGCTAGCCGCGGGGGCGATCCGGGCTAGCCGCGGGGGCGATCCGGGCTAGCCGCGGATAGCTCGCCCGTAGGCGGCCTCGTACTGCCGCGCCGGAACCCGCCAGGAGTGGTCTCGCGCCATGCCCTGCGACTGGATGTGGCGGAAGCGTGTCTCATCCCCCAGCGCGGCGATGGCGCGACGGACCGCGTCGATGAGCGCCTCGGGCTCGGCCGGCCCAAAGACGAAGCCGGTGCCGTTCTCGGGATCGGCGTCAGCATCGATGACGGTATCGGCAAGTCCGCCGCTGCGACGCACCACCGGGGGTGTGGCATAGCGCATGGCGATGATCTGGCCCTGGCCGCAGGGCTCGAAGCGTGAGGGCATCAGGAACAGGTCGGCGCCGGCGTAGATGCGGCGGGCCTCGTCACGGTCGAAGCGCTGCAGCACCGCGATACGGTCGGGATGCAGTCCAGCCAGCTCGACCAGGTCGGCCACGAGTTGCTCGTTGCCGCTGCCCAGCACGATGAGCCGGGCACCCATCTCGACCAGCGTCGGTGCAGCGTCGGCGACGAGGTCGAAGCCCTTCTGCGGGTCGAGGCGGCCGATGACGCCGAGCAGTGGTCCGTCGGGATCGAGCCTGTTTCGTGCCATCAGGTCGACCCGTGTCAACGCCTTGGGTGAAAGGTCGGCAGCGTCGTAGGGCGCGGCCAGCGTGGGGTCGGTGGCAGGGTTCCAGAGGTCTGTGTCGATGCCGTTGATGATGCCGATGTAGCGGTCGCCGCGGTCGCGCAGCGCATCGTCAAGACCGGCGCCGTACTCGGGCGTGAGCGATTCGACCGCGTAGTTGGGGCTGACGGTGTTGACGATATCGGCGCTGTTGATGGCCTCGCGCAGCAGGTCCACGCCATCGGCCTTGCCCGCGCCCTGGGGAAGATCCAGCTGCCACACCTCCTCGCGCGGCGTCCAGCCGTGATAGGCCAGGTTGTGGCAGGTCAGCATCGTGGCCGTGCCCGACAGCAGCGGGTCGGCGGCGTAGCGATGGCGCAGCGACAGCAGCACCGGAGCGGACTGCCAGTCGTGGCCGTGGATGATGTCGACCGGTCGCGCTTCCGCGCGGATCGCTTCCAGCGCGGCACGCCCCAGCAGCGTGAAGCGCGCGGGGTTGTCGGGATAATCCCCATCGGCGTCGAGGTAGTAGTGGTCGCGGTCGAAGGAAGCGGCGTGCTGGACGAGCCGTAGCCGGTAGCCATCGGCCCCACCGCTCCACAGCGTCACCGCCTCGTAGTGGGTGCTGCCATCGGGGTCGCCCATGGGCACGCGCAGCTCCAGCGGAACGAGGCCATCGGGCGGCGTCAGCCCGGCATACCAGGGCAGGTAGACGTCGACCTCATGGCCGGGTCCGGCAGGTTCGGGGATCCCCAGGGCTCGCGAGAGCGCGTCGACCACGTCGGCCAATCCGCCCGTCTTGGCCCAGGGCTCGCACTCGGAAGCCACCATCGCGATACGCATCGTGGGCCGAATGGTACGCGCTCGATGCGCAAACGCTTGCGTAGCGACGCCGAAACGCAACTGTGTGGCGACGCCGAACCGAAACGCGGACGCGCGAGCCTGTGTACGATTCGGTGCCTATGCCTTTCCGAACGACCATCCCTACCCTGCCTCTTCCTGACCATCGCCTCCCTCCCGCCCTCGAGGGCCTCAGCCGCCTCGCCTACAACATGTACTGGTCCTGGCACCCTGAAGTGCGCTCGCTCTTCGCGCGCATCGACCGGCGCGTGTGGCTCAGTTACCGCAGCCCCGTGGCCGTGCTGCGAGCCTTGCGCGACTGGACGTCGCTGCTCGAGGATCCCGACTTCATGGTCCAGTACCAGCGCCTGCTGGCCGACTTCGACACCTACATGGCCAACGGCCGCGAGCACTGGTTCGCACGCCGCCACGGCGAAGACCTCGACGGCCCGGTGGCCTACTTTTGCGCCGAGTTCGGCCTGCAGGAATCGCTGCCCATCTACTCGGGCGGCCTCGGCGTGCTCGCCGGTGACCATTGCAAGGCCGCGTCCGACATGGCCCTGCCCTTCGTGGCGGTGGGTCTCTTCTACCGCCGCGGCTACTTCCGTCAGAACATCGACGCCGACGGCCACCAGGAGCACGGCTACTTCAACCTCGACCCGGCGCGGCTTCCGCTGCGTCGTGTGGTCGACCCGCTGGGCGAGCCGCTCACGGTGGGCGTGGAGCTGCCCGGCCGTACCGTCCACGCGGCGGTGTGGCTGGTGCAGGTCGGCCGCGTGCCGCTACTGCTGCTCGACACCGACGTTCCCGAGAACAGCGAGAGCGACCGCCCCATCAGCCACATCCTCTACGTGCGTGGTCGCGACATGCGCCTGCACCAGGAGCTCATCCTGGGCATCGGCGGTGTCCGCGCACTGCGCAAACTGGGTATCCAGCCCTCGACGTGGCACCTCAACGAGGGCCACTCCGCGTTCATGCTGATGGAACAGGCGCGTGAGCTGGTTGCGGAGGGCGCGGCGCTCGAAGACGCGCTGGCGCAGGTCCGCTCGGGGGCCGTCTTCACCATCCACACACCGGTCCCCGCCGGCAACGAGCGCTTCTCCGCCGAGCTGGTGCGCGACCTCACCGCACCGGTGCTGGGACCGTCCGGCATGGACGTGCAGCCCATCCTCGATCGGGGCCTCGGCGTGGATGGCGATGCCAGCCAGTTCGACATGACCGCCTTCGCGCTGCGCACCACGAGCCGGGCCAATGGCGTCAGCCAACTGCATGGCCACGTGGCCAACGACACCTGGTCGCCCATCCTCGACCACTCCATCAGCGGCATCACCAACGGGGTGCACCCGCCGACGTGGGTGGGCCATCCGATGCGCGCCGTGCTCGAGGGGCTCGGTGGCGATCTCGACCACCAGGAGAACGAGGACGAAGAGGGCCGCTTCTGGGAGCGCGCGCACCTGGTCAAGGACCGGCGCCTGGGGGGGGCGCCCCTGCGGGAGGC
>QNBX01000309.1 GCA_003644265.1 Planctomycetota bacterium | reverse complement strand
TGCGCTCGTCTCAAGGAGTACGATGAGGGCACTGCTCAATCAGAGCAACGCGACCGCAGGCATCCCATGGCGCGCCCGATGAGGGTTCTGCTGCTCAACGAGCGTTGCCACGAGAATCCCCTCGGGGGAGGCGCGGAGACGCACCTGTTCGAGGTCTTTGGGCGGCTTGCCGAGCGCGGTGTCGAGACGACGCTGCTGTGCTGCGGGTTTGGGGATGCGGCGGGCGAGGCGACCCACCGCGGCGTCGCGATTCGCCGGCTCGGGAAACGGCTGTCCTACTACGGGAAGGTTCCCGGTGAGGTGCGGCGCTGTGTGGCCGCTGGAGAAGTCGACCTGGTGGTCGAGGCGCTCAACAAGGTGCCCTTCCTCTCGCCGCTCTACGCGAAGGTGCCGGTGCTCGCGATCCACCACCATCTGCACGGACGCACGGCCTTCCGCCAGGTGAACCCCGCCCTCGCCCTTGGGGCCATCAGCCTGGAGTTGCTGCTGCCGCTGGTCTACCGGCAGGTACAGATGCTGACGATCAGCCACTCGAGCAAGGGCGAGCTGGTCTGGCGCGGCTTGCCCGAGGAGCACATCGACGTGGTGCCCTGCGGCATCGACCACGAGATCCACCGTCCTGCGCCGCTGGAAGGTCGGGAGCCCATCGTGCTCTCGGTGGGGCGGCTCGAGCCCTACAAACGGCTCGACCTGCTGGTGCGGGCCTTTGCCCTCGCGCACGCCGCGCGACCCGATGCACGCCTCGTCATTTTGGGCCGGGGGCAGGAGGAGCAGCGGCTGCGTGATCTTGCGGCTCAGCTCAGGCTTGAGGGCGCAGTCACGTTTGGCGGCTACGTGAGCGAGGCTGAGAAGGTGGCATGGATGCAGCGAGCGGCCCTCTTTGTCCAATGCAGCCGCAAGGAGGGCTGGGGGCTCACGGTGGTCGAGGCTCAGGCCTGCGGCGCCCCCGTCATCGCCACAGACGTGCCGGGCCTGCGCGACAGCGTGCACGATGGTTGCGGGGGGTGGCTTGTGCACCGAGCCAAGCCGAAGACCCTGGCTCGCGCCCTTCTGCGCCTGCTGGACGACGAACCGAAGCGTGTGCAGTTCGCACGATACGCTCTCGGCTGCGTTCAGCGATTCGATTGGGACGACGCGGCAACGGATGTCGCCACCGCGATCGCCCGCTTGATCCCCCAGGCGAAGGCCGCCGATTCGACGACGTTGACCGGCGTTCCGGTCCCGCAAGGGAGTCCTCGACGCGATCGAACGATGTGCCCTCCGGAGACGGGCTCGGCCGTCTCAGCGAGGGCCGAGCAACCCGAGGGGAAGCCCGCCACCCGCTAGAGTCTCCCGTGGTTCGCAGGTAGGCTCGCCGCATGCCGAAGCCGCGATCGACACGAGATCATTGGCAGGCCTACTGGTCGCAAGTCAGGGCGGCAGGAGTGCAGGACACCTACTCGACCGACGGGCGAGTGCTGCGGGAGGTGCTCCGGGCGACCAACAGCGCCCCTTCTCGCCTCTTGGAGATCGGTGCCGGTTCGGGCCGGGATGCGTGCGAGCTGGTGAGCGTCGGGATGCGCGTGGTGACACTCGATTCGTCGGAGGCTTCACTCGGTCTGACGACCCGCACCGCCAGGGAGGCCGGAGCGCATGTCGTTGCTGTCGGAGGGTGTGGGGTGTAGGAAAACTCCTTCCGCTTTGACGAGTCCGATCAGATCGCCGTCATTGCCTCCCAGCGGCCAGGAATCCTGGTCAGAAGGAGGCCATCATGGAGTCCTTTCAGCAGAGCTCACGAGCCGGAGCGGTCGGGCGCGGTGAGCCCCGGAGGGGCGAGGCGCGCCCGACCGGCGTCGCCCCCGCCCCCCGTCGCGAGTCCCTTCGTTACAGCGCGGGAGACAAGCTCGCCCTGATCCGTGCCTACGAGGCCTCGGAGCAGGAGATGCGTGTCTTCTGTGCGGGCCACGGTCTCTCGACGGCGAGCCTGTGCACGTGGCGCCGTCAGTACGCGGCGCACGGCGATGCGGGCCTGGCGCCGCGCCGAAACCCCCGCAACGCGCGGGGCCGCAAGGGTCGTCGTTTCACGCCGGAGGAGCGTCTGGCGGCGGTGGCGGCCTTTGAGCGCTCGGGTGTGACGCAGCAGGTGTTTGCCAAGCGCTGGGGCGTGAGCGTCTCGACGCTGTGCAAGTGGCGCCGTCGCTTGGCGCAGGGCGGGGCCCGCGCGCTGGTGGACGGGGCGGGGTCGGGGAGCAGCTCGGGGCCGGCAGGAGGGCCGCAGCCTGGCGAGGCTCCGGGCGTCGGCTCGTCGTCGCGTCCCGAGCCCTGCGAGGCTCGTGAGCCGCTCCTGCAGCCGCGTCGTGGTCCGGGTCGACGCATCGCGGCGTCGACCGAGGCGGCGATCGTGGCGGCCAAGCGCGAGCAGCCTCGCGCGGGCCTGAAGCGCATCCGTGACCTGCTGCGTCGTTTCCTGGGCCTGTCGGTCTCGACGGGCGCGGTGCGGCGTGTGCTGAAGGACCACGGCCTGCACGATCCCGACCCTCGCAAGCCCCGCAAGCGTCGCCCGCTGCCGCGTCGTTTCGAGCGGGCCCGTCCGGGTCAGCTGTGGCAGAGCGACATCACGAGCTACGTGCTGGCGCGTCCGGGCCGGCGGGTGTATCTGACGCTGTTCCTGGACGATCACAGCCGCTACATCGTGTCGTGGCGGCTGCTGGCGCATCAGCGCAACGAGCTGGTGCTCGAGGCGCTGGAGGAGGGCCTGCTGCGCTACGGCAAGCCGACCGAGATCCTCACGGACCGCGGCCCCCAGTATCACAGCTGGCGCGGTCGCAGCGCTTTCCGCAAGCGCCTGGAGCACCTGGGCATCGGCCACGTGCTGGCGGCCGCCCGTCACCCGCAGACGGTGGGCAAGTGCGAGCGTTTGTGGAAGACGATCAGCGAGGAGCTGTGGGAGCGGGTGCGCCCCGACGATCTGTCGGAGGCTCAGCGGCGTCTGGGCCACTGGATCGCGCACTACAACTTCTTCCGCCCGCACCAGGGCATCGACGGGTGCGTGCCCGCGGACCGCTTCTTCGGCGCGGAGAGCGAGCTGCGGACGACGCTCTCGGGCTCGCTGAGCGGTGACGAGCTGGGGCTGGCGCTGGGGGATCCTGTGCGTCAGCCGGTGTACCTGTTTGGCCGCATCGGGGGGCGCAGCGTGTCGCTGCACGGCGAGGGCGGGCAGCTGGTGCTGGAGACGGATGGAGAGCCGGTGGCGCGAGTGCCGCTGGCGCAGATGGGCATGCCGTCGCCGGACGCGGCGCTGCCCGACGAGGACCCCAAGGAGAGCCATGATGAGCAAGGACAGCGAGCTGAGAGCCTCTCAGAACCCCCGTGTTTCCCAGGCCGAGACGTCGACGCCGGCGGTGCCGAGCGAGGCGGCTGCGGCGCCGCCCAAGGCTCCGCGTCGGGGCCGCAAGCGGACGGTTTTTCACCGCATCCCGAAGATGCCGGTGCCGGTGCGGGCGCTGTGGGAGTCGGC
>QNBX01000308.1 GCA_003644265.1 Planctomycetota bacterium | reverse complement strand
TGGCCAAGTACGCCGACATGAACAACCTCGGCAACCCCATCGCATCGGTGCTCAAGTCCGACCCCATCCTCCGGGATCATTGCGCCAACGTCGGTCGCGACGAGAAGGAGATCGAGCGCACCGTAGAGCTTCAGCGCGTGGTGGTTCGAGACACACGCGAGGCAGCGCTGGCGCGAGAGGCTGAGCTGCTGGCGTACAACGGCGGCGCGGTGGACGACGAGGTCCGTCCCGGATCAGCCGGGGTCGACTCCGAGCGTATCGTCGCGGGCAACCCCGACGAGGTCTACGAGCAGTTGAAGCCCTTCGTGGAGGCCGGCTACCGGCACCTCATCTGCGGCTTCCCGCCGCCCTACGACGAGGAGACGATGCGACGCATGGCGACCGAGGTTCGACCGCGCCTCGAGGCGCTCGCCAAGGGCTGAACAGCGCTGGCCAAGCCGCGCATCAGGGCCACATAAGGGCGGCATAAGGGCCGACCGCTAGCCTCTGGCCTGCGCTCTGGGACCGACTGCGTGACCAGCCATGGGGCCCAGAGCGCTCCCGTTCGACGACGGCCCGCGGATGGTCGGGCCGTGACCGCCGAGCGGCTCGCCGACCACATCATCACCGCCTCCGCCCGCCGGCAGGAGCGATCGCTTGACCGAGGCGATGCCACAGCCGCGGACGTTCTCCTCGAGTGCGTCCGCCCAGCCCGGTGGGAATGCCGCGCCAGCTTCATTGCCCCCTTCGTCGCGGGCGACACCCCGATGGCTGGCGCCAGTGCTGGCGGCGCTCGGTGGGGCGACAGCAGGTGCTGCGTTCGTGGCGCTGGCGGTCGTGAGCCTGGGTGGGTCGTCTCCAACTGACGCTCCGCTCGCCTATGGTGAGCCGCTCGATGCGGGGTTCGCGCGGGCGGTTGGGGCCGCGACGCCGACGGTCGAGGCCACGGAGATCGTCGTCGATGTCGCCGGCGCAGTGGCCCAGCCGGGGCTGCATCGCCTTCATGCCGGTGACCGGGTCGGGGACGCCATCGAGGCCGCCGGCGGGTTTGCACCGCGCGTCGACCTGGCGGCGACCAGCCAGTCGCTGAACCTGGCCCAGCCGCTCGAGGACGGCACCAAGGTGCTGGTACCGGAGCTCGGTATCGACCGGGTCGAGACGACGACAGCCGGCGACGGACGAATCGACCTCAACCGCGCCGACCAGGCCGAGCTCGAGTCGCTTCCCGGCGTGGGACCGGTGACGGCTGGAAAGATCATCGATGCCCGCGACGACCGGCGCTTCACGACGGCGCGCGATCTGCGGGCACGCGGCCTCGTCGGCGAGTCGGTGTTCAAGGACATCAAGAACCTCGTGCGGGCCGGCTAGGTCCGTCCAGCCGGCCATGTCCAGATTGCCTCGTGCTGGCTGGCTGGCCGTTGGCGCCATCCTCGCTGCGCTCCTCGCGGAGGGTGGACGCTTCGCGTTGCCGCTCGGGCCGGGTCCGGCCACGGTGCTGGCGATGCTGCTGCTCGCCGGCGGCCTCACCACCGCTGCACTGCGGCAGGCACCGATCGCGGCGCTCCTGCTGGCGTTCGGCAGCGTCGGTGCTCGCGCGGCCCTCGCGGGGCTGCTCGCAGGCGCTGCGGTGACCCCACTGGCGTTGCCCGTCGGGAGTGGCGAGTGGGAAGCGTCCGTCGTCGATGTCTCCTCTCCCAATGGCGCGGAGCAGCGCGCCTTCGTCCGCCTCCATGCCCAAGCCAGCGACGCGCCTGGCTGGCTCCTCTACGCCTGGTTACCACGACACCCCGCGCTCGTGCCCGGCGACGCCATCGCAGTGCGCGGGACCGTCCAACTGCCGCCGTCCGAGGCGGAGGGATTCGCAGGCTTCCTTGAGTCACGTGGCGCCGCCGGCACGCTCAAGGCACACGAACTGGACCTGATCGGGAGAGAGGGAGGCTTCTCCGCCTCGGTCGAGCAGGTGCGCTGGGGCATCGACGGAGCGCTGTCGCGCGCCATCCCGGAACCCGAGGCTGGGCTGGCATCGGGCATCCTCATCGGGCTACGCGAACGGGTCAGCCGTGCCGTGGCCGACGACTTCACTATCACCGGCCTCACGCACGTCGTCGCCATCAGCGGTTGGAACATCGCGCTGGTGGCGGGCATCGCCACGGCCATGCTGCGCGCCACCGGTCTGAGCCGACGTCCGCGCAGCGCCATCGTCATAGCCGCCATCGTGGCCTACACCATCCTTGCCGGCGCCGAGGCCAGCGTCATCCGCGCGGCGGTGATGGGAGGCGTCGTTCTCATCGCGCGCGAGGGCGGACGCCCGTCAGGCGCGGCGGCGGCATTGGGCATCGCCTGCTGGGGCCTGCTGCTGGTCGAGCCGCGCATGATCGACGATATCGGACTGCAGCTGTCGTTGGCAGCGACAGCCGGGTTGCTGGCGCTGGGCGGCCACACCGAGGCCGTAGTCCGGCGGGTCACGCGCGGCCACGCACCGCGCTGGTTCAACGAAACGCTGGGTGTGTCGCTGGCCGCGCAGCTCTCGACGTTGCCGCTGATCCTGCTGCACTTCGGGCGGCTCTCGCTCATCTCGCCGTTGGCCAACCTGTTGGTAGCGCCGATCGTGCCGCTGGCCATGCTGGGCGCGGCCATCGGTGTCGTCGCCGGGCCGCTGCTCGTCGCACCCATCGCAAGCCTCCTGCTGGCTCCGTTGCTGCTGGCGTCGTGGCTGCCGCTGGCGCTGATGACGCGAGGCGCCGGACTTCTCGCCGACATCCCCCTTGCCAACGTGGAGCTGCTGTCACCCTTCGACCTCATCGGCGCTTCGGTCGCAGCCATCGTGCTCGTCATGGCCCTGCACGCCGCCCGCCGCCACTCGGTCGAAAGCGCCGGCCCGAGACCATGGCAGCCGCCGCTGCTGACGACACCGCCGAGCAGGCGCCGTCTCCGCAAGTTGACCGGCGTGGCTACTGCGACGCTCCTGGTGGCGGCCGTCTCGGTCGTACTCATCGCGCGCCCGATGCCGGGGTTGCAGGTGAGCGTGCTTGATGTCGGGCAGGGTGACGCCATCCTGCTCGAAGCGTCCGATGGCAGCCGCATGCTCGTCGACGGCGGGCCCGACCCCGATCTGCTGGTGCGCCGCCTCGACGAGCGCATCCCGCTGTGGGACCGGCGCATCGACCTTGCCGTGCTGACGCACCCACACGAGGATCACTCGGCTGGACTGGCCGGGCTGGCGCCGCGCTACGCGGTCGGCCGCATCGCCGAGACCGGCATGCTCAGCTCGGGCTCCGGGGTCCGCGAGCTCCGCGCTGCGGCCGTCCGCCACCACATCCGGCGCATCCGCCTCGTCAAAGGCGACACGCTACCGCTCGGCGGCGCCCGTATCGACGTCCTCTGGCCACCGCGAGAGGCCATCCCTGATGGTGTGCTCTCGGATGGTCGTGCCATCAACGGCACCTCGATCGTGCTCGCTGTCAGCCCGGGCCGGCAGCGTGTGCTGCTGACGGGCGACCTCGAGGACGATCATGACCACGACATCCTCGAAG
>QNBX01000307.1 GCA_003644265.1 Planctomycetota bacterium | reverse complement strand
GCTCTGCGAGACTCGAGGCTCAACTCCGCCTGCGCCTGATTGAGGTACTCGCGCAGGATCGTCCGCGTCTGCTGTTGCCGCCTCTCGATCAGGCGCTTCCGTTCATCGATGATGTGTTTCGCCCCGAAGATGACGCCGACGCCGATCGTGACCGGGGTCGCGATGGCGATTCCGGCGAGATTAGACATAACACCGAGCAGAATGACGCCACTCGACGTGCCCCTCAGAGTGCCCAGGCCCGCACCGATGAGACCCCGCTTCTCGGTCGGCAGTGAGCGGTCCGACGAATCCCAGAGCTCGCCGAGATCGACGCCGTCTGGCGTCACGATCGTCGGTGTCTGCAGACCGGCAGACCGCAGCTCGTCGGTCACGCGGTCGGCGAGATCGCCGGCGCCGGACTGGACCTGATCGAACGTATCCCGAGCGAGAGCGGTCACGGACGCCCGAAGCTCCTCGGTGAGCGGCTCCCATTGACCGGCCGGATCGCCATCACTGAGGCGGGTGTCGAATTTCTCTAGCTCATCTCGGACCGACGATTTCAACCGGCGGTCGATCTCCTGGTTGAGGTCGGTGATGCCGTCGCCGAGGATGGTCGACCATCGGGCGCCGGACTTGCGCAGGGTGACAAGACGGTGTCGGGCGCTGCTCAGTTCATCGATGAGCCCATCTGCCGAGCCGGGATCGGCGAGCACCTGGTGCTCGGTCCGGATGGACGTGAGCAGGAGTGAGAGCGCTCGGGAGGATTCGCCCAACGCCCTTACGGCGGTCTTCCCCCGGGCATCGTCGAGGATCCCGGTCCGCAGCGCGGCGAGGAGTTCCGGGAATCCGCTCTCATCGTTGATCTGGGGATCGGAGCGTTGGAGAGCCTCGAATCGGAGGGTTGACGATATCGGGACGATGACCCCGGGCAGTTCGAGTCGAGCGAGGTGGCTGCGGTCGAGTTCGGCGATGCGTTCCCACTCGGGATAGAGGTCAATCTTCGTGAGGGCGATCAGAACGGCCGGGCACACGTCCAGCGCTTCACGAAGGAAGCGGATCTCGGGAGCGGAGAGCTCGGCCGATGCGTCGGTAACGAAGATGAGGGCGTCCGCGTATGGGAGAAACGAGAGCGACGCTTCGGCGGCTCCGCCACGCAGAGCGCCTGCGCCGGGTGAGTCGATCAGGGTGAGTCCGGCGGCGAGGACCCGGCTCGGGAGGCCAACGCGCACGATGTCCACCTGGAGGTGGTTGGCGGGGTTTCCCTTCTCCGATGCGTATTTCCAGATGTCCTCGAGTGGTATCTCCTCGACGACCGGGGTGCCGTTGCTGTGTCGACGGATTCTCGCTACCGCAGGATCCTGATGGTGCAGCCATGTGACGGTGGATGTCGAGAGATCATCGTCGACGGGGCAGACGGCACTCCCGACGAGGGCGTTCACGAGCATGCTCTTGCCCTGCTTGTACTCACCGGCGACGTAGAGGACGGTCGACGGTTCATCCAGGCGGGCACGGGCCTGGCGAAGGCGTTGCGCCAGGTCATCGCGTCGGAGGGCGGCGCAGCTGTCGATTCCGGCGGCCACGAACCGGCGTGCGACGACGACGGGGGATTCCTCCGCGGGAGTCGCGGGAACCGATGGGTCCATCTCACCGAACTCCGGTTGTGGCGGCACTGTCGCTTGCGCTCTCCACAGTCTACGCCCCGTATCCGCGGGTTCGGGCTTTCGGCCCTGGGGAACGGGGGTCGATGTGGGGCACTATGTTGACCACGACGATTCGGAAGGAACGATCGGTGTCCGCACGGCGCGGCACGGTCGGGAGGTGTCGTGTCGTATCAGCTTGGGATGGACCTTGGGACGACGTACTCGGCCGCCGCGGTGGCGGAGTCGGACAGTGCCGAGATCTTCCAGTTGGGCACGTCGATGGCTCCGATTCCCTCGGTCGTTCTGCTGCGGGACGATGGGACCGTGCTGACCGGCGAGGCAGCCCAGCGGCGCTCTCTGTTCGAATCCGGCCGCACCGCCCGAGAGTTCAAGCGACGGTTCGGTGATCCGACTCCCTATCTGCTCGGCGGTACCCCCTACGGCGTCGAGGCCCTGACCGGCCACTTGATGGCGTCGATCGTGGATCGTGTGGCCACCGAACGCGGTGAGCAACCCGGCGTGGTGGTCCTTGCGCATCCCGCCGCCTACGGGCCGTACAAACTCGGGTTTCTGGAGGACGCCGCCCGGCTGGCGGGGGTCGGTGTGGTCCGGTTCGTTCCCGAGCCGGTGGCGGCGGCGGTCTACTACTCGCACACGGAGCGCGTGGCCCAGGGTGAGGTGATCGCCGTGTACGACTTCGGGGGTGGCACGCTCGATCTTGCCGTCCTGCGCAAGACACCCGATGGGTTCGAGGTCGTTGGCACTCCTGAGGGGATGGAACGATTCGGCGGGGTCGATCTCGACGAGGCCGTGTTCGGGCATGTCGACGAAGCGCTGGGTGGGATCGTCGGACGCTCCGATCCCGATGACGCGACGACGGTGGCGGCCGTGACCTCGTTACGGAATTCGTGCCGCGAGGCGAAGGAAGCGTTGTCGGCAGACACCGACGTGACGATTCCGGTGATGCTCCCGAATCTCCACACCGAGGTTCGCCTGACAAGGGGCGAGTTCGAGGACATGATCCGTCCTCGCCTGCGCGAAACGATGAGCGCGCTCGATCGGACGGTCCGGTCGGCCGGAGTGTCGTACGCCGATCTCTCTCGCGTGCTGCTCGTCGGAGGCGCATCGCGGATCCCCCTTGTGGCCGAGATGGTGCGCGATACGACGGGGCGCCCGGTCGCCGTCGATGCCCACCCCAAGCACGCCATCGCCCTCGGAGCAGCGCTGATCCCGGAGGCGGCCGGAACACCGCCGGCACCGGTGGTGCCTCCCGAGCCATCAGAGCAGATCGGCGACCCACCGACGGGATCCACGGCGGCGATCGTGGGAGCGGCCTCCGAAATTGCCACATCGATCGATCCGGAGTCGACGATTGATCCTGAGGACGACCAACCCGCCCCATCTCTTGAGGAGGAGAAAGCCGAGGGCGTCGCGATCGCGGCCGAGTCCGAAGAGCTCGATGAGTTCGAGGATGATGGGGACGGGGATGAGATGCCGAACGATCCGGTCGCCGACGAGGCCGCCGGGCCCCGGTCGTGGAGTCGGTACGCAGTGTTCGGCGTCGTCGCGGCGCTGGTCGTGGCGATCGGAGGGTTCCTGTGGCTCCAAGGTGGGAACGATCAGCCGGGGGAGGCGACGCCTGTTCCGACCGCCGATTCCGCACCGGTCGCCGATCCTGATGCAATCGTCGCCTCCGCGGGCCGCGTGGCTGCCGTGTATCTCGTCGGATACCGATCGATGGAACATGACGACGGGTGGGGGGAGTGGTCGATCGGTGACAATCATGAGCCCGATGACATCGCCTCGGACTACTTGCCAGCCCTGGGTCCGTACAGCTCGGTCGATCCGGGTGTCCGGAACGAGCACTTCGAGATGTTCAGCCGAGCGTCGATCGGCATCCTCTCCATTGT
>QNBX01000306.1 GCA_003644265.1 Planctomycetota bacterium | reverse complement strand
CCCCGTTGCATTTCGCGTTCAGACGTTCGACTTGCCCCTGGGTGAATCGGCGCTGGAATATGCGGAATTCATTTTGAACCAGACCGCAATGCAGGAATGGTATCAGGCTGCATTATCCGAGCCCTGGCGTGAAGCGAGTCACGAAACCGAAATAGCCACAGCAGGCAAAGTACTCACTGACTGTAGGAGCGAATTTATTCGCGAATAAATTGTTGATGAAAAATCGCGAATGAATTCGCTCCTACGGTGACAATTTGCCTACGACCAGGCCGAGGGCGGCTCCGCCAACCATATAGACCACAAAAGCGTCAACGCTCCACCATACCCAGATCATATCCGGCAGATTGAACACACCGGTGGATCCTGGCTCAGTTCCGGCCGCCAGAACGATGAATTGGCCATGTACAGTTCCGTGAGTATGCCCTCGTGGATCACCGCTCCGGTTACCATGGAGACGATCCACTGGGCTGCATACATCGCGAGACCGCCTAGCAAAATGACTTTGATATTGAATTTCATGTGCTGCTCTCCTTGTGGGGTTGCATATTTTTTTGTTATTACTAAATACTCTAGCAAACCTGTGAAAAAATGCTCCGAATCATGAATGCGCTTAGACTCACCCCCGTCTTTCTCAGCTTCCTGTTGCTGGCAGCCCATTTCTACCGATCAGACCAGGTCGTTCTGGCCACAATTTGTGTTGCTTTGCTGTTGCTGCTGTTGTTCAGGAAATCGTGGATTCCACGATTGTTCCAGTTCCTCTTGATCCTCGGCGCGCTGGAGTGGCTTCGATCGCTTTACTATTTTGCCGCCATGCGAATTGCCTGGGACCAGCCATGGACCCGGCTGGCCATCATCCTCGGGGCAATAGCCCTATTCACCGCGCTTTCCGGCCTTGTTTTCAATAACAAAGCCGTGCGCTCCAAGTATGGCACGAAAGAGCGCTAACTCGATCTCAGAAATCAGACCGTCTGGTAGTACAGGTTTTGCGGGTGGTTCGCCTGGGCAAAGAAAAACCAGCGCTCTGCCAGCAATCCGAGGTACTGGACCAGGAATGCGCCAAACAGCAAGCTGGTAACTTGTGTGCTGAGGCCGATGGACAGCAACACCAAAGGCACCGGGAATGCCAGCACCAGGAAAACCCATTTAACAAATCGGTATTTGGGCTGCGATATGCCGTGGAAATATTCACGCGTGTTGAATGAACCCGCCATGGCGCCCTGTGAAATCTGTTTGATGCGGGCATGACGGATGCCGATGGCTGATTCCAGCGTGGATTTGTGCTTGATGCGCGCGTTGCGGACCAGGCTGGCCGTGCGTGTGGCAAAGGCGACGATGGTTGCGAAAATCGCCCAGCCCCCAAAAAAATCAACCAGCGGGGAACCCTGCCAGGCGGCAAAGGCGGTGGCCAGTATGAAACCGGATGAAATACCGAGCACGGTGTAATTGACAACGGTCAGCGGTGTCGCCCATTCCTGCAGCATCTTGATACAGGCATAGATCATCCCGGTGCACAGGAACAGCGTGAAGCACAGCAGTGTCGCTGCGGCGCCGACCAACAGTGACAGGTCGATTTCGTAAGCGTCACCAAAAGTAAACAGGTGTGGATTCCAGCCCAGATAGTGAATTAGCCCCCAGGCAGCGACTGCGCCGGTAAAGGCTGGCAGCACGATCACTTCACGCGAAAGCCAGGAGGTACGCCAGCGGGCGGCCGAGCGCCAGGCACGTTCCGGGCGGCCCAGGTGGAAAAAGGAGGCGACCAGGCCCGCTACCAGCAATACCAGCACAATCAGGCTGCCCAGCACATAATAATTTGCAGAATCCTGCACCGGCAATACCTTGAAGGCGGAATAAAACTGGCCCGTGTATAGCGCCAGGTACAGCCCCTGGCCGGCGCCGATCAGGGTAGTGAGAAAGATGACAGAGAAAGCGGGATGCATACAGGTATCCTTTTACCAACTTGTGGTTTCATCAAGGGTTGGATCGTCGGCATCAGGCATTGGCAGCTTACGCTCTTTCTTAAGCGGATTGTCTGCGCGAATCAGTTCATCCTCGTGGATGGTGATGCGGGTCTTGCGGCGTGGCAGATAATGGTTTGCCGGCTGCGTTCCCCATTCAGGCATCAGTTTGTATCCCCCCTGCTCGCGTATCGCCAACGAGACTTCCGAGTTTGGGTCGTTGATGTCGCCGAACAGGCGTGCGTTGGTCGGACAGGCATTTACGCAGGCGGGTTTGCGCTCCTTCTCCGGAATTGATTCATCGTAGATGCGGTCCACGCACAGCGTGCACTTCTTCATTATCTTCTGGTTTTCGTCAAGTTCACGCGCGCCGTAGGGGCAGGCCCAGGAGCAGTAATTACAGCCAATGCACTTTTCGCTGTCCACCAGCACAATGCCGTCCGATTCGCGCTTGTAGCTGGCGCCGGTCGGGCACACCGGTACGCAGGGCGGGTCCTCGCAATGCAGGCAACTTTTCGGGAAGTGTACGGTTTCGGTATTCGGGAAAGTCCCCACCTCGAACGTCTGCACCCGGTTGAAGAAGGTGCCGGTCGGGTCTTTGCCGTATGGGTTCATATCAGACAGCAGACCGGCGGTGCCGGAAGTGTTCCACTCCTTGCAGCTGGTGACACAGGCATGGCAACCCACACAGACATTCAGGTCGATAACTAATGCTAATTGTGTCATGCAATGTTCTTCCTTGTAGGAGCAGATTTATCCGCGATTGTGACCGAAAATAATTTCGCGAATGAATTCGCTCCTACGTCTTGCCGGCAAAGTATTTTAGCCAGCGGCCGGGATTATTGCTTACCATCTGGCCGGGTACCGGGTTCAAGGTATCGAATTGGGGTGAGCTCACTTGTGCTTCATCAGCATCGGCCGGGTAGATGCGTACGTGCACGTCGTACCAGCCGGCCTGGCCGGTAACGGGATCTGAATTGGACAGGTGGTCGCCATCGGCGGACGGTGGCAGTTCCTCATTGATGAGGTGGTTGAGCAGAAAGCCCTGCTTCGCCTCGTTGGCATCACCATCCAGGCCCCAGGCGCCGGACGCCTTGCCAATGGCATTCCAGGTCCACACGGTGCCGGGCTCCACGGCCTCGGAATGGCGGCACAGGCAACGCACCTTACCGTGCATGGACTCGACCCACATCCAGCCACCGTCCTCGATACCCGCTTCGCGTGCAGTTTTAGCGTTTACATTCAAGTAATTATACGTATGAATTTGCCGCAACCAGGGGTTTTGCGAATCCCAGGAATGGTACATCGCCATCGGCCGTTGGGTAATCGCATTGAGCGGGTATTTGTGCAGATCGGATACCTGCGATTCCAGCGGCTGCGAGTAGAAAGGCAATGGATCAAAATGAGTTTCCACTCGCTTGCGCAGGTGATCCGGTGGCTGTTTGCCGTCCGACTTGCCTTGCGCAGCGAGGCGAAACTTCTGCAACACTTCAGAATAGATATGGATGTTGATGGGCTCGACATAACGCGTCAGCGCGTGGCGTTTGGACCATTCCAGATAGCCCTGATTCCAGT
>QNBX01000305.1 GCA_003644265.1 Planctomycetota bacterium | reverse complement strand
TCCTGCCACGGACTGCTGGGGCACGAGGGCACGGGGCTGCCCGGCCTCGACCTGGCCAGCACCTCCGAGCGCATGACCTGGCCCGGCTTCCACCAGTGGCTGAGCGACCCCATCAGCCGCCGCACCGGCACGCGCATGCCGAGCTACTTCGACGAGGGGCGCTCGGTGCAGGGCAACGTGCTGGGCGGCGACGCCGAGGCTCAGATCGCCGCCCTCTGGAGCTGGCTCTCGCTCGGGCGCGACATGCCCCTGCCCAGCGGCCTGCTGGTCGACCGCGCCGACTACGCCCAGGTGCCCCTGGAGCGCCCGCTGTACGCCTCGGTCTTCATGCAGGGGCTCTCGGCGCGGGTGCTGGCCGTGGGCTTCCCCGAGCGCGTGTCGCTGGCCTTCGACCAGGAGCACGTGCGCCTCGGCCGCCTGTGGCGCGGCGACTTCCTCAGCCTGGAGGGCACCTGGTTCGGGCGCGCCGGCGAGCTGGAGCTGCCCGCGGGGCACTCCGTGATCGAGCTGCCCCCGGGTCCGGCGCTGGCGCTGGCCGATGAGCCCTGGCCCCACGCCGTCGGACGCGACGCCGGCTGGCGCTTCGACGGGCACCGCCGCCGGGCGGACGGCGCGCCGATCTTCCGCATGCACCACGAGACCCTGGCCCTGCGCGTGGAAGAGCAGCTCAGCCCGCTGTTCGATCCCGGCGCGGGGCACGTGCGGCGCAGGCTGGAGCTGTTCGGCGCCGATTCGTCGCGCGTGGTCCTGCGCGCGGCGCTGTCCGAGAGCATCTCACCCGACGGGCGCGGCGGGTTCACGACCAGCGACGGCCTGACGATCGTGGTGTCGCGCGGCACGCCCGCGTTGAGGCAGACGACCGCGGGCACCGAGCTGTTGGTGACGCCCGACGTCGAGGATCGGCCCGAGGGTCCGCGCGGCGACGCGACGCCCGCGCACGACGGCGTCATCGAGCTGGAACTGATCTGGTGAACCTGCCCGTTCTGCTGCTCGGACTGCTGCTGGCTGCGCTGCAAGACGGGGGGACGCAAGACAGCGCGCCGCCGGAGGCCGCGCCGCCTGAAGAGGCGCAAGACGTCGGCGCCGCGCTGAGAGCGGCAGCGCCCCACGACCGCACACCAGACAACGGCGCCGCGCCGACCCCGCCGAGCGAGGACGAGATGTACGCCGTGCGCGACATCCCCATCCCCGAGAGCGTGGTGCTGGAGGTGGGCGGCCTGCTCAGCGCGGCCGACGACCGCGTCTACGTCTGCACGCGCCGCGGCGATCTGTGGGCTGTGGACGACGCCAGCGCACAGGACCCGCGCTGGAGCCTGTGGGCCGACGGCCTGGCCGAGCCGCTGGGGCTGCTGGACGACCCGGCCACCGGCGGCATCTACGTCACCCAGCGCGGCGAGCTCTCGCTGCTGCGCGACCGCGACGGCGACGGCCGCGCCGATGACTACGCCGTGGTCAACGACGACTGGAGCCTGTCAGGCAGCTATCACGAGTACGCCTTCGGCCCCGCGCGGGACCCGGCGGGCGACCTCTGGGTCACGCTCAACCGGCCCTTCGACGACGAGCCCTTCGGCTCGGTGGACTGGCGCGGCTGGGCCGTGGTGATCCCCGCCGGCGGCGGTCCGATGCGCCCCGTGGCGGCGGGCCTGCGCTCACCGGCCGGCGTGGGCAGCGCGCCCTGGGGCGACGTGTTCTACAGCGACAACCAGGGCGAGTGGTGCGGCGCCAGCAAGCTCAGCCTGCTGCGCCCCGGCGACTTCCACGGGCACCCCTGGGGCCTCGACTCGTGCGAGCTGCCCGGCGCGCGCGTCGAGCACCCCGGCGAGCTGCCCGACGGCGTGCTCATGCCCCAGGCGGCGGCCGACATCCCCGGCCTGCGCCTGCCCGCGGTGTGGTTCCCCTACGACGTCATGGGGCGCTCGCCCTCGGGCTTCGCCTGGGACACCAGCGACGGCGGCTTCGGTCCCTTCAGCGGGCAGCTGTTCGTGGGCGACCAGTACCAGGCGTCGGTCCTGCGCGTCTCGCTGGAGCAGGTGGACGGCACCTGGCAGGGCGCCTGCTATCCGTTCCGGCGCGGCCTGGCCAGCGGCGTGATCCGCGTGGCCTTCGACACGGCCAGCTCCGAGCTGATCGTGGGCTGCAGCGACCGCGGATGGCCCTCGCTGGGCGAGCAGAGCTGGGGCCTGCAGCGCATCGCGTTCACGGGCCGCACGGCCTTCGAGACGCACTCCGTGCAGGCCCTGCCCCACGGCTTCCGGCTGCTGTTCACCGCGCCGGTGGACGCGGCCAGCGTGTCGGCGCCCGAGGACTGGGCGCTGCGCTCGTTCACCTACGAGCTGCACAGCAGCTACGGCAGCGACGAGTTGGACGAGGCCTTCCCCCAGGTGACCGCGGTGCGCGTGGCCGAGGACGGGCTCTCGCTCGAGCTGAGCGTCGACGGCCTGCGCGAGGGCTACGTGCACGCCCTGCCCCTGCCCGAGGGCGCGCGCGCCGCCGACGGTCGCGCGCCGCTGCACCGGCTGGCGTACTACACGCTGATCGTGCTGCCGGAGGCGTAGGGGCAGGTCACCCTCTCTCCGTTTCGCTCACACGATCTGATCTCAAAGGGCTCAGCCCCTCCCCCGAACCCGGATCTCACAGAAGCGGCTCGTCGTTCGGGATTGAGCGCGACGGTCTCGATGCGAGACCAGTTCCTGGTGACCCTGGACCAGGGTTCAGGGTGTCGGCTGCGTGCAGCTTCGTAGACCTGGTGGCGCTTGGCCAGCAGCGCCTTGTCCTGCCCGCTGTGCCGCTGCTCGGGGGCCACGAAGCGGATGCCGCTGTGTCGGTGCTCGGTGCTGTACCAGGCCACGAAGCGCTCGGCCCAGGCGCGTGCCTCGTCGAGCGATGCGAAGCGCTGGTTCGGATACTCCGTTGCGCCGCTCGGTTGGACGGCCCGGACGAGTCATGGCCATCAGCCATCGTGAGCCGAACGCTTCGATCTCAGGCTACCAACCCTGATGAGCAGACCACCGACCACCCAGAGCACCAGCCCGGCAGGGAGGAGCGGCGGATCGACCAGCGACGACCCGTTCCAAGCCGCCCCCAAGAGTCCGAAGACAACCAAGACAAGGCCCCCGAGCCCAGCCACCCAGATGGCAATCGCGAGCGCCAAGTCGATGAGACTCATAACTAGCACCTCCCACGAAGCATGTCCGTTCAGCGGTGGGCCGCGTAGCGGACCGCCCGCCAGCCTGGATGCGACCACAAGCACCACATCCCCCAGGCAGGGACGCATGAGATTCTATACGACGCGGCACCACCACACCTGCTGCATCGACCTGCACGCCCGGACGATGTACCTGTGTGCGTTCTGGACGCCGAGGGCACCGTCCTGCTGCACCGCGACATGCCGACCGGCCTGGGCTTCACGGACGCCAGCACAGCCAAGAGCGTCGATGTCGACCTGGATCTGCTCGACAGCTACGACGAGATCATCCGGGGCATGGAACTGTTCCTCGTCAACCGCGCCAAGGAGCACGACGTCAACGCCTTC
>QNBX01000304.1 GCA_003644265.1 Planctomycetota bacterium | reverse complement strand
TCGCCCCAGACCTGCAGGCCGCGGATGAAGTAGCGCCCCTCGGCGTCGGTCGTGGCCGCCACGTCGCCGCCCTGGAAGCGGGAGTCGATCACCACGCCGGTCAGCGGCGCGCCCTGCTCATCGGTGATGCGGCCTCGCAGGCGAGCCTCGGGCAGCAGGGTCAGCTCGAGCGTGCGCCCGTCGCCGGGCAGGGGCACCTGGGAGCCGCAGTAGCCGATCAGCTGCAGGGTCAGCGGCTGGCCTTCGAGGCCGAACGAGATGTGGCTGCTGGCCAGGGCGAAGCCGTCCGCGAGCGCCTCGACGCGGATGTCGAAAACGCCGCCCTGCAGCCCCTCCAGTCGCGCGCGGCCCTCGGCGTCGGTGAGCACGGGCAGGTCCAGCCGCGACCGCCACGCGCCGCGATCGCTGGCGAAGCTGCCGTCGGGTGGCATCACGGCGAAGCTGCCGTCGGGTCGCATTCCGACGTCGCTGTAGCCCTGCTGCACGGCGCGCACCGGGATGCCCGCCAGCGGCCGCTGCTGCCCGTCGCGCACGCGCACGTCCAGGCCGTGCCCGCCGCGCTGCAGCGCAAACAGCACCGCGTCGCCCGGCTGTAGCTGGTGTTGTTCGACGGGCAGCTTCCAGGAGGGCTCGTAGCCCGGCGCGCTCGCCGCCAGCAGCTGGCCCGGCCCTACGAAGGGCAGCGTGAAGTGCCCGTCGGCGTCGCTGTGCGCCACCACCGCGCCCTGGCGCTCGTCGTCCGCCGTCAGCGAACTCCAGATGGAGGCTCCCGCGAGCGGCGCGCCGCCCTGCGCCCGCACCGAGCCGTGCAGCGTGCGCCCGAGCTGCTCCAGCTCCAAGCTCATGGTCGTGGTGAGCCCTGCCAGCACCTCGGCCGTGTTCACGGCGCCGGTCTGCGGCCAGACCTGCGTCTGCCCCGCCATCAGGTTGTCGAAGCGCGCCCAGCCCTGCGCGTCGGTGCGCCGCCGCGGCCAGGCCGCGCTGGGCGAAGGACGCTGCGCCTGGGACAAAGCCACCAGCATGTCGCGAACGGGGGCGCCGTCGGGGCCGAGCACTTGGACGTCGAGGCGCGTGCCGAGCGGCTGCGGGGCGGATGGGTTGAGGAGGGGGTGGGTGAGCGTCGCGAGGGATGCGAGGTCGGTCTTGGGGCTGGCCTCGGTCGCGTCGGGGTCTGCGTTGGTCTCGCTCGCGCTCAGCGGGTTCAGCGCTGTGGCTGGCGTGGTGTGTGCCGGCTGCGCGCTCGCAGCGTCATCGCCCGGGCCGGCGCCATCGCCGCCGCTGAGTTCGAGGGCCAGCAAGGCGACGATCGAGACCAGCGCCAGCGCCATGATCGGCAGCAGCCTCTTGGTGCGCTGCAGCGGTTGGGCGGCTCGAGACACAGGTCTCTCCTGCAGGTCGACGGATTGGCGCGAGTCACGAGCATAGACGCTGGCGCGGATTGTGCCGCTTCCGAGGCCTGCATGCCGGACCTGGCTACGCCCCCAACAGAGGGCTACCGGCTGGCGGAGACGCCCAGCGTATTGCGCCGGCCCGATGCCTGGCTGCGCAGAAAACTGCGCTGCTACGTGATCAAGCAGAAGGGACGCAACAGCCGGCTGTACGGCCTGCTGAAGCCCCTCGCTGGCAAGCCCATCGAAATCGTCTGGATCGCGACTTCCGGGGTCCCTGGCGCATGTCACGCAACCCGCAGGTCCATGCCGGGCTCAGCGCCCAGTACTTCGAGGCTCTCGGTTTCTTCTCCCTGCACCGGCAGTGACCTATGCTTGTCAAGGCAACGTGAACCGCCCGGTGCGGACCCGCATGCCCGGTGGTGTGGGAGGGGGGCGCCCGCGAGGGCCCTCCCTATCCCGATTAGACGGATGAACACGTATTGCTAAGAGATCACTTAGTCGCCAAGGAGCGTGAGCTCCTCGCCCGATCGGGCGTCGCCGCCAACGCCGGCCACTCCATCCACAAAGGAACGCCTCGCGAGCAATTCGTCACAAACTTCTTGCGAGGCCACCTAAGCCAGAGCGTTGCCGTTGGGTCTGGTGAGATCATCGACTCTGAGTCTGTCGCGAATCCACCTTCGACGGCACAGCGTCCTCAGCATGACGTGATTGTCTACCGACCGCACTTCCCGCGCATCGAGATTGGCGAGCAAGTCCACGCGTTCTTGGCAGAGTCCGTTGTGGCCACGATCGAGATCAAATCGACACTCAACAGGGCTGGAGTTGCCCAAGCGGTGAAGGCCGCCCGATCGACAAAGAGGCTCCGGCGGGCAGACCATCGGGGCATGCAAGTCGGGTACGCTCCCAGTACGATTCTGAACTACCTTGTCGCCTACAATGGTCCCTCGAGCATGCGGACTGTGCACACGTGGTTGACGGCGGAACAGCAAGATCAAGGCATCTCGTCGCCCGATCTGCCACCCCCGCTCACCGTCGACCGCGACAATCCTGTCTTGCCACTGCTCGCAGCTCAGATGGAGGGCAGCTTGCGCCATGGAAGCCCTGCGCCATCGCTTGACGGCATCTTCGTCCTCGGCAAGGGATTCGCTATTCTGGACAACTCGCGACTGGGGCTGGTGACCGATGACCTCCGACGGACCAATCCCAGCAGTAAGTGGCAGGTAGGTAATACCGAACAAGGCGCACTCTTGCTCTTCTTCATGAGCCTGAGCGCAGCGGTCAGCGGTCACGCGATGATCGAGTATGATCTGACGCCCTACACTCATGGTGTGCAGTTTCCGGACGTTGGCTTCTTGCCATGAAACTCACACGTCTAACACTTATGAGGCCCCCGCGCGTCAATAGTCGGAGTCTGTCTGTCGCGAGGCGCGTGTCGCTTCCCGTTGAGTGCGCGATCGATCTCGCGGACCCTGGCTTATTTCTCCCGGGCCACTTCTGACCGGCCCCCCGCCAACGAGTCTACCTACTCTGAGAAGCGGGCCCAGCCGCCAAGGAACTTCGCGCTTCGCACCCGCTACTCCGCCCCCGGCTCCCCCCCCCGTGGCCGCATGCGCGCGAACGCCTCGCCCAGCGCGTCGTCGCCGAGCGCCATGAGCTGCGTGAAGCTGGCGCCGCCGTTGAGGCTGGCGCCGCCGTCCAGCTCGATCACCTGGCCGTTGACGGCGCCGGAGAGCTCGTCGCTCAGCAGGTAGCTCGCCAGGGACGCCAGCTCGTGCTTGCTGGCGAAGCGGCCGATGGGCACGGACTGTCGCATGGTCTGCTCCATGCCCTCGCCGGGGATCAGTCGCTCCCAGGCGCCCTTGGTGGGGATGGGGCCGGGCGAGATGGCGTTGAGCCGGATGGCGTGGCCACCCCACTCGATGGCCAGCGAGCGCGTCATGGCCACCAAGCCCGCCTTGGCCATGGCCGAGGGCAGCACGTAGGGGCTGCCGCCCTCGGCGTAGGTGGTGGTGATGGAGAGCACGCCGCCGCCGGAGCCGCGCTCGATCCAGCGCCGGCCGCAGGCGCGCGTGGCGTGGAAGCCGCCCTTGAGCACGATGTCGACCACCGCGTTGAAGCCCTTGTCCTCGAGCGTGTGGCTGAAGGCCAGGAAGTTGCCC
>QNBX01000303.1 GCA_003644265.1 Planctomycetota bacterium | reverse complement strand
TGTCGCGAGCCGCACCGCCTGGACCTGATGGCTGGGCCACACTTGGTGCCAACACTCCGCGAAGGCGTCCTGCCAGACTGGGATCATGCCGCGCTTCAGCTATGACCACGAGATCCTTGAGCGCTTCCCCAGCGTGGTCGGCGGGGTCATCCACGCTGACGGCGTCACCAATCGACCGGCACCCGCGGAGCTCACAGCGGCCTTCGTGGCCGAGCAGAGCGCGGTCATCGAGCGCATCGGCGAGACGCCGCTGAGCGAGTTGCCCACTCTGGCGGCCTGGCGCGGCGTCTTTCGCGGCTTCGGCGTCAACCCCACCAAGTACCGTTCGGCGGCGGAGGCGCTACTGCGCCGGCTGACCAAGCAGGGTGAGCTGCCGTCCATCAACACGCTGGTTGACCTGGTCAACCTCGTGAGCATCCGCTACGCCCTGCCCGTGGCCGTCTTCGACCAGCGCGCCGTCAACGGCGGCACCAGCGTGCGTCTCGCCCACGGCGGCGAAGCCTGGGCTGACCTGGGCTCAAGTCAGACCCAGCACCCCCAGGCGGGCGAGGTCATCTTCGCTGATGAGGGCGA
This sequence comes from Planctomycetota bacterium, assembly GCA_003644265.1. The sequence continues at coordinate 2,989 of QNBX01000303.1, read as the reverse complement.
GCAGGTCAGTGCCCGTCGCTGGTGCTGGCGCCAGTCGCGGGCGAGTGCCGCCCGGGAAGACACCACTGACATCCTCGTCACGGTCGAAGCCCATCACGACTCCGGCCCCGACGATATCGACCGGGCGTTGCGCGACCTGCAATCCCTGCTTGGCTCGTACGCTGCGCCGTCCGCCGTCCGCAGCGACATCCTCGATGCCACCAATCCGACCTTCTCACGTTGACCCAGCCGGCATGAGATACGCGCGCATCTACTGCGATGCCGACGGAACTTCGCACTTCGAGGACCTTGACATCGAGCTGCAGCCGGCCGCATACGCACCACCCGCGCCGCCATTCGGGATCTCGGAGGCGATTCCGGCCTTGAACGTCGTGCTGGCCTCGTTTCGCGTCGGCTGGTTCGGAGACTGGCACCCCACGCCCCAGCGACAGCTCTACTTCAGCCTCTCCGGCAGCCTCGAGGTCGGCGTGTCGGACGGTGAGATTCGTATCCTCGAGCCCGGCGCCATGGTTCTCGTCGAGGACGTGATGGCACCGGGCCACACGACGCGTGTCGTCGGCGACGAGCCGTCGACTGGCGTGTTCATCCACCTGCGCGAAGAGGAGGATTCCGCGTGAAGTTCGGGATCGACCTGCCCAACTGCGGCGACTTCGGCGACCCGACGCTCCTGCTGGGTCTCGCCGTAGAGGCGGAGGCGGCCGGCTGGGACGGGTTCTTCCTGTGGGACCACCTCGTGCTGGGCGATCGCAGCCCCGCCACTGATCCGTGGGTCGTGATGTCGGCCGTCGCCGTCCGCACCGAGCACATCCGCTTCGGGCCGATGGTCACGCCGCTGGCGCGCCGGCGTATGAACAAGCTGGCCCGAGAGACCGTTGCGCTCGACCACCTCTCGCGCGGTCGCCTCATCCTGGGTGTCGGGCTCGGCCACTTCGACGACAGGGAGTTCACGGCCTTCGGCGATGCCGGCGACCGCAAGGTCCGCGGCCGCATCCTCGACGAGAGCCTCGACGTTCTCGCGGGCCTCTGGAGCGGGGAAGCGTTCACGTTCAAGGGCGAGTTCCTGCAGGCCAGGACGTCGCCGTTCCTGCCGACCCCGTTGCAGCGACCACGCATCCCTATCTGGGTGGCCGGTCTCTGGCCCAACAAACGACCGATGCGCCGCGCAGCGGCCTGGGATGGTGCCTTCCCCATCGACGCCGCTCTCGACCTCACCCAACAGATGAGCCCCCGCGACATCGCCGCGGTCATCGCCTTCATCGCCGAGCACCGCACCGATGACGCGCCCTTCGACATCGTCCACGCCGGGCTCATGAGCGGCGACCGAGCTGCGGACGCCGACTTGGTGCAGCGCTATGACGATGCCGGTGTGACATGGTGGCTGGAGCACGTCTATCCCGGCCGCATGTCGCCCGCAGCGGTGCGCAAGCTTATCCGTGGCGGGCCGCCTTGCTAGTCGCACCAGCCCTGCCCGGGGCCTTGCCGCCTAACGGCAGATCTCGACCGGGCCGTCACCCGAATGCTCAGGTTCCCGCCGCCTGACGGGCAGGGATGACAGCTCTTGCCGCCTGACGGGCTGGGATGACAGCTCTTGCCACGTGGCGGCAACGACCGACATGAACCGCGACAGGCAGGTCGCGATCTGCCGTTGGGCGGCAAGGACCGGCGTGAGCCACGACAGGCAGGTCGAGATCTGCCGTGTGACGGCAAGCGCCATGAGTCACGCGCTCGGGGGCTCCGCACACCGGGTAGGGAACCGCACCGGGCAGGGAACCGCGCCGGGCGCTTCGGCGTCATACCGGCACACCGTACTGAGGTATGACCATGCGCTCCCTGTCCCGGACCATCGTTGTCGCACTGGCAGCACTGCTTCTGCTACCGGCTGCTGCCAGCGCCCAGATCGTCGATCCTGATCCGATGCCGCCGATGCCCTGTCCGGGCTGCTGGTGGCCGGTCGACGCGGTTGCGCAATTGGACGGCATCGAGGCCGATATCGACGTGACCGACGGCAAGACCGTGGCGCGCTATCGCTTCGATCTCTCCAACCCGGCCCCCGACGGCCACCACGGTGGACCCGGCGCCGAAGGCCGCATCATCTTCCCGGTTCCGAGCGGCAGCTCCGTCACCGATCTCGTTCTCTCCGGTGGCCCCGAAACCCTCGAGGGCCGTCTCCTCGATGCGGATGACGCCACGCGCATCTACGAGGACATCGTGCGTCGCCTCATCGATCCGGCGCTGTTGCGCTCGCTGGAGGGCGACATGTACGAGGTGCGAGCCTTCCCGGTCCCCGCGGGCGAGGAACGCCAGGTCAGCTTCACCGTGACCACGCCGCTGCTGGCCGAGGGCGAGCAGGCGCTCGCGGAGGTGCCCTGGTCACGGATGTCGCCGCGTCCGGCCGCCGCCGAAGTCAGCGTCGATGTCGATGTGCCCTGGGAGGTCCGCTCGGCCATCGCGCCAGGCTTCGACCTCGACGAGGAACGTATCGACAGCGGCCGTATCGGCCTGGGCTGGGAATCTCCCTCCACCTGGACGCCCGACACCAACTTCCGCCTCTACCTCAGCGGCGGTGAGGGGCTCATCGACACCCGCTTGCTGGCCTATCGCGAGGCGCACGAGAACGGTTACTTCAGCTTGCTGTTCGCCCCGGTCATCGAGCTCGACGAGTCTGTCGCCCGCGATGTCGTGATCGTGCTCGACCGCTCCGGCTCGATGGAGGGCGACAAGATGGCGCAGGCTATCAGCGCCGCCGAGTACGTGCTCGACAACCTCGGCGCGGACGATCGCTTCGGCATCGTCGATTTCTCCCGCTACGTCCGCACCTTCGACGCCGAGCTGCGACCGGCCGCAGATGCGGAGGCCGGCATCGACTACGTCCGCGGCATCGGCGCGGGTGGAAACACCAACATCTCCGGCGCCCTCGAGCGCGGCATGGAGTTCCTCGATGGCGAGCGCCCCGGCACCGTCATCTTCCTCACCGACGGACTAGCCACGG
>QNBX01000302.1 GCA_003644265.1 Planctomycetota bacterium | reverse complement strand
CTGGAGCGCGAGCTGGGCATCGAGGTGAACGTGGAGCGACGCCCCTTCGAAGAGCACTCCATGCTGCTCGACCGCGACACACCGGACATGTGGACGCTGTCCTGGAGCGCCGACTACCCCCATGCCCACGACTTCCTGGGCCTGCTGCTGCGCTCGGACAGCAGCATCAACATGGGTGGTTGGAGCGACGCCGGCTACGACACCCTCATCGATGCCGCGGCCGCGACCGCCGAGGCCGCTGAGCAGGAGCGGCTCTACGACGAAGCCCAGGTCATCGTGCGCGAAGGCGCCCCGGTCATCCCGCTCGACTACGGCAGCAGCTGGTGGCTCAGCCGTGAGGACCTTCAGGGCGGGACCATCTCCGGTGTCGGCCTCCTTCGCTACGCTGACCTCGCGTGGGCCGACTGATGCGAGGCCACGCCATCGCCGCTACATTGTGGCTGGCACTACTGCTGCTCGCGAGCGCCCTGCCGGCCGTCGCCGGGAGCGACATCGTCTTCGATCGACCGCGCGCCAGCGGTGTCTTCGGCGAAACCGTCACATTCAGCACGACCTTCCGCTCCGAGCAGCCACCGCGCCGGGTGGAACTGCTGACGCAGGTGCCCGGAGGGGAGGGCCAGGGTGTCGAGTTCGCCTCGGTCGAGCGCACCGGCGACGACACCTGGGAGGCAACGGCCTATCGCAGCGGCCACATCGTGCCCAACACGCGCTGGGACTACCGCTTCCGCGTCATCACCGACGACGGCTCTGTCGTGGGTCCGGTCGCCACTCATCGCTATGCCGATGAGCGCCTCGAGTGGCAGGTGCTCGAGGGTGACCGCGTCAACGTCTGGTGGCACGAAGGCGGTGACAGCTTCGGCCGGCAGGCCCTCGCCATCGCTGAGGAGGCGCTGGCATCGGCGTCAGAGTTGCTCGGCGTCGGAGAGATGGAGCCGATCGACTTCTACATCTACTCCGATACGCGCGAGTTCCGCCAAGCCATGGGCCCGGCTACGCGTGAGAACGTTGGCGGCCAGGCGCATCCCTCCATCCGTACGCTGTTCGGCCTTATCGAGCCACGCCAGATCGGCTCCGACTGGATCGAGGAGTTGATCACCCACGAGCTCGTCCACCTGGTCTTCCACGAGGCCGTGGACAATCCGTATCAGTATCCACCGCGCTGGCTCAACGAAGGCCTGGCCGTGTACGTCTCACGCGGCTACGTCGAGGGTGATCGCCTGCAGGTCCACGGCGCTGCCGCTGGTGGCACGATCATCCCGCTCGAGGGCCTCGGCGGCAACTTCCCCACCCGGGCCACACGCAGCGGCCTGGCCTACGCCGAGAGCGTGTCGGCGGTGGACTTCTTCGTCAAGACATATGGCCAGGAGCAGCTCGTCAGACTCATCACCTCGTTCGCCGACGGTACGGGGCTGGTCGAGGCCTTCGTCGCCGCGACCGGGGACGACCTCGCTGCCTTCGATGAGGCCTGGCTGGAATCGCTGGGGGCAGAGCCACCGGAACCATATGGACCCCGCGAGGGCGAGCCCGGACCGGTCCCCGATGCGTGGGCAGCGTAGGCGGGCGCCCTGCTACGCTGACAAAACCCATGAGTGACCTTGCCCAGCGTGCTCTCGATACCGCCACGCAGCTCGGCGCCGACTACGCCGACGCGCGCGTCGTGCGACGGCTCGAGCAGAGCGCCGACGTCAAGTCCGGCCGGGTCGAAGGCCTCAGCCGCGGTGAGACCGAAGGCATCGGGGTCCGCGTCCTGGTGGACGGCGCCTGGGGCTTCGCCAGCTCTGGCCGCATGGATGGGCCCGAAGCCGACCGTATCGCGGCGCTGGCCGTCCGCATCGCCCGCGCCTCTGCCCGACACGCCCACCACCCGGTGCATCTCTCTGAGCGGCCGCCCGCGGTGGGGCGCTACGAGACGCCGGTGGAGGAGGATCCCTTCGAGGTGCCGGTCGATCGCACCGTGGACATGCTGCTCGAAGCCGAGCGTGCCATGGCCGCCGTCCCAGGCACCACCACGACGAAGGCCGACTATCACGCCTTTCGCGAATGGAGGGACTTCCACGCTACCGACGGCTCCCACACCGGACAGGTCATCACTCACGTCGGTGCCAGCCTGGAGGCCAACGCGGCCAGCACCGACGACCTGCAGCGGCGCAGCTATCCCGAGTCGGGCGGCTACCGCGCGGCCGGCTACGAGCACGTCCGGGGACTGGACCTGCTGGGCCGTGCGCCCACCCTCGCGGGTGAGGCCGTGGAGTTGCTCTCAGCGCCAGTGCTGCCGCCCGGTCGCCGCACGGTCATCCTGCACCCCTCGCAGCTGTACCTGCAGATCCACGAATCCTGTGGCCATCCCACCGAGCTCGACCGCGTCTTCGGCACGGAGGCTGCCTACGCCGGCACCAGCTTCCTGACCACCGACAAGCTCGATGCCGGCTTCGCCTACGGCTCCGACCAGGTCACCATCGTGGCCGATGCCACCACACCGGGAGGCCTCGGCACCTTTGGCTGGGATGACGAAGGCGTGGTGTCGCAGAAGGTCCCGCTCGTGAGCGAGGGCGCCTTCACGGGCTACCTCTCGAGCCGTGAGACCGCACCGCGCATCGGCCGCAGCAGCGGGGGAGCCATGCGCGCCGACGGCTGGAACCGGCTGCCGCTCATCCGCATGACCAACATCAACCTTGAGCCACGGCCGGGCATGAGCCTGGAGGACATCATCGCCGACACCGAGGACGGCCTCCTCTTCGAGAACAACCGCAGCTGGTCCATCGACGACCGCCGGCTCAACTTCCAGTTCGGCGTCGAGGTCGCTCATGAGGTCAAGGGTGGGAAGGTCGGGCAGCTCTACCGCAATGCCACCTACACCGGCATCACGCCCCGCTTCTGGGGCTCATGCGATGCTGTCGCCGACGAGCGCAGCTGGGAGCTGGTAGGGGTGACCAACTGCGGCAAGGGCCAGCCGGGCCAGGGCATGCACGTGGGCCACGGCAGCAGCGGCGCGCGCTTCCGCGACGTAGAGATCGGGGTGGGCAACGCATGAGCCAGCCAGAGCGCGCCAACGGTGCCGAGATCGCCGCTCGTGTCGTGTCCATGGCGCTCGAGGCCGGCGCCACGCAAGCCGAGGCCGTCGTCATCGATGGCAGCAGCGCGCTGACGCGCTTTGCCAACAACGAGATGCACCAGAACGTGGCCGAGGACGACACCGTCGTGAGCTTGCGCTTCATCGAAGGCCAGCGCATCGGCGTCGCCTCTGCCAACCGCCACGACGACGAGTCGCTGCGCCGTTTGGCCCGAAGCGCCGGTGAGACAGCGCGGCTGCAGCCTGTGCAGGAGTGGTTCGAGTCGCTGCCGGAGCCGAGCCCGACGCCGCCGAGGGAGGGAGCCTGGGCCCGTTCGACCGCGGAGGCTGACCCCGACCTTCGAGCTGATGCCGCAGCGGCTGTCATCGCCGCAGCGCAGAGTGTCGGCGCCCGGGCCTTCGGACTCGTCGAGACCGGGGCTGAGACCACCAGCGTCGTCAACTCGCTCGGCATCGACGTCAGCGAATCACGCTCTCGAGGGCAGGTGCTGACGGTGATGATGGG
>QNBX01000301.1 GCA_003644265.1 Planctomycetota bacterium | reverse complement strand
TCATGGCCGACCTCGTCTTTCCGGGGCAGCGCGTGATGGTCGCGCGAGGCGGGCGCGGCGGCCTCGGCAACACGCACTTCGCCACGTCCACGCACCAGGCGCCCAAGCATGCCCAGAGGGGTGAGCCTGGCGAGGAACGGCGCCTGAGTCTGGAGTTGCGGCTCATCGCCGACGTCGGACTCGTGGGTCTGCCCAACGCCGGCAAGTCCACTCTGCTGACGGCGCTGACGGCGGCCACGCCCAAGATCGCAGCCTATCCCTTCACCACGCTGGAGCCCAACCTCGGCGTGCTCGACCTGGCGGTGGACGACCCCACCGACGAGCGCCGGCCCACGTTGGCTGACCTGCCTGGGCTGATCGAGGGTGCCAGCGCTGGTGCCGGTCTGGGCCACGCCTTCCTGCGCCACGTGGAGCGCACGCGTGTGCTCGTCCATGTCGTCGACATGTCTGCCGCTGATCCGGAGCGCGACTACCAGATCATCCGTGAGGAACTGGAGGCACGGGACCCCAAGCTGCTCGACAAGACCACGCTCGTGGCAGCCAACAAGATGGACCTTGATCCCGACCGGGAGATGCTGCGCGCCTTCAACGAAGCGCGTGGCCACGAGGGTCTCGAGGTGGTGCAGATCTCGGCCGCGGACAAGGTGGGACTGCTTGAGCTGCGCTCTGCCCTGGGGCGGCTGTTGCCCGACGTCGAGGAGCTGGGCGGTGCGGGCGAGGCCGTGGGCGTGGTGGTGCACCGCTACGACCCTGCCGAGGAGGGCTACGTCATCGAGCGCGAGCCTGGCGGTGTCTGGGCCGTCGAGGGGCGTCGCGTGGAGCGACTCGCAGCCCAGACCGACTTCGAGAACGACGAATCAGCCGCCCGCTTCCAGCGTGAGCTGGCCAAGCTGGGCCTGGTCGAGAGGTTGCGCGAGGCTGGCGTGGAGACCGGCGACACCGTGCGCATCGGCGACATCGAGCTGGAGTGGGGAGCGGAAGCCGGAGCGTGGGTATGACGATGCCCGAGTGGGAGAGTGCGGAGCCGCGCGCCCTCGGCATCCTGGGAGGCACCTTCGATCCCATCCACGAGGGGCACCTGGCACTGGCGCGCGAGGCGTTGGCCGAGCTCGATCTGGAGCAGGTGCTCTTCGTGCCCAATGCCGACCCGCCACACAAGCAGGGCCAGGACGTGACGCCGGCCGCGCATCGCGAGGCCATGGTCGCGCTGGCCATCGAGCCCGAGCCTGCCTTCGTGCTGTCACGTATCGAGCTGGAGCGTCCCGGTCCCAGCTACGCGGTCGATACCGTGGCCGCACTGGCTACGCTGAGCCGCGAGCAGGAACGCCCGGAGCCGTGGTTCGTGCTCTCGGCCGAGGTGCTCGAAGGGTTCCATGCCTGGCGTCAGCCGGAGCACGTGCTGGAGCTCGTGCGCATGGCGGTGGCGCCACGACCGGGCGCCGAGCCGCTTGATCGCGGCTGGGTGGCCGAGCACTTCCCGGGGCGTGAGGAACGTTTCGCCTTCTTGCCAGGTCCGGAGCTCGACATCGCCTCGACCGTGATCCGTGAGCGGGTCGGTCGGGGCCAGTCCATCGACGAGCTGGTGCCCGCGCCGGTCGTCGCCTACATCCGGAGCGAAGGTCTGTACGACAGAGGAGGGAGGCAGTGAGCAAGGTGCGCACCATCGGGCTGCTCGGCGGCATGAGCTGGGAATCGTCGGTCGAGTACGAACGCATCATCAACACCGAGGTGCGCCGCGCTCTCGGCGGTGTCCACTCGGCCAGCCTGCTGGTCCGTTCCTACGACTTCGGCGTCATCGAACGGCTGCAGGTCGAGGGTGACTGGGATGCGGCCGGGGTCCTGCTGGCTGCCGACGCGTGCCATCTCCAGGACGCCGGCGCAGGGCTCATCGTGCTCTGCACCAATACCATGCATCGCGTCGCCGATGCCATCGAGGTCGCCATCGACGTGCCCTTCCTGCATCTTGCCGACGCCACTGCGGCTGCGGTCGTGGACGCCGGCATCACCGATGTCGCACTGCTGGGCACGCGCTACACCATGGAGCAGGACTTCTACCGTGCGCGCCTTGAGCGCCATGGCCTGCGCGTCATCATCCCCGACGAGCCCGACCGCACCCTCGTTCACGACGTCATCTATGACGAACTCGTGCAGGGTGTCGTCTCGCCGGTATCGCAGGCGGCCTATCTCGACGTCATCGGTCGCCTGGCGGAACGCGGAGCGGCCGGTGTCATCGCCGGCTGCACGGAGATCGAACTGTTGGTGAGCGCGGATGATGTCGAGGTACCGTACTTCCCCACGACCGCGCTGCACGCGCAGGCGGCTGCACGCTGGGCGCTGGCTGGACCGGACACGGCATGATGGGGACCGAACAACCGACTCAGGAGGGATCGACACCAGTGGATGACGAGCAAGGCACGATGGCGCAAGAGCCCGAAGACACAGCCGAGCGCGTGGCCGATCCACGCGAGGCGGCACGACCGGGCCTGCCCTCGCGCCGCAGTGCGTCCACGCCGGAGCGTCCGGAGCCGATCGTGGTCGATGCCGTCGACGAGTCCGTGCTGGCGATGGCACATCGCATCGTCGAGCTGGCCTCGGACAAGAAGGCCTCGGATATCGTGCTGCTCGACGTTCGCGGCCAGACCACGATGACCGACTACTTCGTCATCTGCTCCGGGGCGTCGGACCGCCAGTTGAACGCCATCGCGGGCGGCATCGTCGATGGCCTCAAGGACGATGGCGATCCGCCGCTGAGTCGCGAGGGCGACGCCGGATCGCACTGGCTGCTGGTCGACTTCGGCGGGGTCATCGTCCACGTCATGAGCAAGCCGGAGCGCGAGTTCTACCAGCTCGAGCAGCTCTGGTCGGAGGCATCGCTGCTCCTCCACATCGTGTAGTGCACCGCCCCGCGCGGTACCTATCTACCCCAACCGGGTGACGGGTCGTGGTACCACCGGGGCATGGGGGTAGGCCAGCCTCGTCCGTAGCATCGTGTCTCAGGGTCGATCGGATCGAACCGGTCGCCGAGCTGAGGATGATGCGAACGATGACGTGGCTCCGGGACAACTGCCCGCAGTGCGAGCGCCAACTGGTCAACTCGCGCTTTGATACCACGTTCCGCATGCCTGACGGCGAGGAGCGCCTCTGCTTTGCCATCCCGGCCGCGCTGTGCTCCGATTGCCACCAGTTGTACCTCGATCCGGACGTGCTCGAGGTCCTCGACATTCCCGATGGCCGTTGTGTCTTCGCCATCGAGTCTGACGTTGTGACCCAGGAGCGCGCCACGCAGTTCCCGGTCTGATCTGACCCGTTGGCCGGGCGCGCCCAGCGACAGCAGCGCCAGCGTCATGGACATCCGTCGCTCCCACCGGCGTTAGACCAGCTTGTGGTCACTCCAACGGCCGCCCCGGAAACCACACACCAACCTGAGGGTGAAGACTGGTGGTCCACCGTCTCCCACGGGCGACACCTGATCACATCGCCCGAGAGATCGTGAGGCTACCGTCGCGGGTGACGGCATGTGTCCACCGTGTGGGGGTCATCTACCGCGCAGCGGCGCCACCAGCGACAGGTGTCTACAAGACCCCGTGGTCGACCGGCCGGAAGAGTCGCTGCCTGGCGGGCTACGGTGGCGGCGGGGGGCCAGTCGGGCGTTCGGTCG
>QNBX01000300.1 GCA_003644265.1 Planctomycetota bacterium | reverse complement strand
TGAACCTGCACTTCAACCACCCCAACGAGATCACCCCCGAGGTCTCGCGTGCGGTGGACAAGCTCAGCCGCACCGGGATGCCCATCGGCAACCAGTCGGTGCTGCTGGCCGGTGTCAACGACTGCGTACACATCCAGCGCTCGCTGGTGCACAAGCTGGTCGAGAACCGCATCCGCCCCTACTACCTCTACCAGTGCGACCTGGTCGAGGGTTCCGGCCATTTCCGCACCCCGGTCGGCAAGGGCCTCGAGATCATCGAGGGCCTGCGCGGCCACACCAGCGGCTATGCCGTACCCACCTATGTCGTGGATGCGCCTGGCGGCGGCGGCAAGATCCCGGTCATGCCCAACTACCTCATCAGCTATTCGGATCACAAGGTCGTGCTGCGGAACTACGAGGGCTACATCACCACCTACGAGGAGCCGACCGATTACCAGCCCCATGACCGCAGCAGCTGCTCCTACTGCCGTGACGAGCGTCGCGAACCCGGCCAGGGCGGCGTCCACGCACTGCTGCAGGGCGATGCCATGTGGATCGAGCCGGCCGGCCACAGCGAGATCCACTCGCGTGGCAACACGGAGGCACACCGCCTGCAGGCACCCGAGAAATGGGTGCCCTACGGGGTGGGGGCCATCGAGGGGCAGACGGCCTCGCCGCAGCCAAAGCTGGAACCGGGCGAGGCGCCGGACTACGCACCCGGCGAAGAGCCGCGTCCCCGAGAGGGCGAGCCGACCGGCTCGGCCCACGGCGAGCTGCTGTAGGGCAGGGCATGGGCTTCCTGAAACGACTGTTCGGGGGCGGCTCGGGTGACAGCGTGGCTCCGAGTGGCGCGTCCGGTGGTCAAGCTGATGACTCGGAGTGGCGTGAGGCAGCTGAGGCGACGTTCGACGTCAACGCCGACCGTCACCGCGTCAGCGTCTGGGTGCGGCTGTACGACCCGGACTTCGAGACCACGCGTGAGCAGTTGCGTATCTTCAGCCTCGAGAACCGGCTGATGCTCGCTCTCGACGAGGCCGGTGCCGGCGAGCACGACACCAACTCGCTCGAGAGGGGCTACATGGGCGTGCGCCTGGTGGGCGAGGACGCCGACGCCATCGTGGAGGTGATCCTGCCTCTTCTCAGCGAGGCACCGCAGGGCAGCTATCTCGCGGTGCGGCGCGGGCCGACCGGTACTGGCGAGGATCGCATCGAAGTGGGTCTCGGGTCTGACGCGGCCGAGGCGGCTGACGGGGCCGACGAGGCCTGAGCGCCATCGCTGTGAACGACCTCGATTGAGCATGCGACTGCGCGACACGCCCGGCCTGCCCGACGCCACCCTCCAACCACCGACGGTGGCCGAGGCCGGCGACCCGTTCAGTGACCTGCGCGTGGTGCACCTGCTGGCGCGCATCCCGCGGGGGCAGCCCGTGCACGTGCGTGACATCGTCGACCAGCTCGATGCCGACTACCTCGACTGGTCCTTCTCGCGGGAGGTCGTGGTGGCGACGGTCGTGCAACTGCAAGCCAACTGGCTGACGGACTACCGCAACAGCGACGGCATCGAGCTGCGCGACGGCAGGTCCGGTCCCGAGCTGGTCATCGAGGACAGCAGCCGCGTCGATCCCTGGATCGTGCGCCAGGCCCACCGGCTCTGGGCGTCCTGCGGTGAGCGCTTGCAGGCCTTCGCCATCGAGGAGGGTGGAGCGGCCTGATCGGGCGCGACCTTTCGTGGTCGGGTCTAGTCTCGCGTGCGGTGGTTCAGCCTCGCGTGCGGTAGATCGCATCGATGACGGCGATGGACACTTCGAGGGGCGCCCGCCACAGATTGGACAGGAAGACCACGGCGAAGCCTGCCTCCGGATCGACCCAGATGCGCCCGCCGGACATGCCGCCGTGGGTGAATGTCCGCTCGCCCCCGGGCCAATCGCGCTGCGGCTTGCGCCAGCCCAGCGCCTGCCTGACCTCGCGCTCGACGCCGGCCTCCGTTATCTGCGTCATGCCCTCGGTGTGATTGCGCCCCATCTCATCGATGGTGGCCTGCGAGAGCACGCGTGGACCAGGCGCCGCCGGACCGGCCGGCAGCAGCGCCCCGGCCAGGCGCAACAAGTCGGGCAGGGTGCCGAACAGTCCACCGCCGGGCATCTGGGCTCCGGCGAGGAAGCGCATCATCAACTCCTGGACGAGCCGGTTCTCGATGCCAGAGCCATGCACCGGGATGAGGCGTTCGCGAAGCGGCCGTGCATCGAAGGTCGTGTCGACCATGTCCAGCGGCTGGGTCAGGCGCGATGACAGCGCCTCGGCGAAGGAGGTGCCGCTGAGTCTCGCCATCATCTCGGCCAGCAGGATGAACGTCACCGAGTTGTAGGCGTAGGCGGTGCCCGGTTCGGTAACCGGCGCACTCTCGAGAGCGAACCGGAGGGAGCGCTGGTAGGTGGGCCGCTCGCGACGGAGCGAATCCACCGGCATGTCCCGCAGGCCCGATGTGTGTGTCAGCACGTGCCAGGCGCTGACGCCGTCGAGGGCGCTGCCCTCCAGCTTGGGCAGATAGCGAGCCAGTGGCGCATGCAGGTCCAGGCGGCCCTCGTCGACGTAGCGCATCACGGCGGTGGCTACGATGCCCTTGGTGATCGACGCCAGGAAGAAGACGCTTTCGCGCTCGGGAGCACCACCGGGGCCACCCACGAACTCGCAGGTCGATCGACCGGCCGTGTCGATGACGCCGAAAGCGGCGCAGGGCACGCTGCCGTCGCGCACATGGGCAGCCGCGACCTGGCGTGCCGGGCCGAGGTCGATGGGGAGGCGGGTGGTACCGGTCGGTTCGGCAGCGAGCGTCATGTCGGCCGATGATAGGGCGCGTGACACGAGACGCGTACATCGCCGCCGTCCGCACCCTCATCCGTGAGGGGGAGCGCCTATCCGAGCATCCCTCGATGGTGGCGCTGCAGACCTGGATCGCCGGTTCGGACGAGCTGCTTGGCAACGCCTGGGGCTGGATGGATCGCTACCACCTCTCCTGGCTGATGGTGGGTCGTCCGGCCGATGTCGTGCGTGGACGGGCCATGACCCCCCACGAGGAGGCGGAGTATGTGCGCGAGGTGGCGACGGCCAAGACGGCGGCGCTGCGCATGAGCCTCAAAGCCGTCGAGGAGGATGGCATGCCGTTCCTGGGCGAGACGGCCGGCTAGATCCCATGGGGTCCCGTCGTGGACCTCGAGCGTGCCCCGTAGGCTGCTGCGACCATGTACAGCACCAGCCCCGCGACCTCAAGAAGGCCGAACTGTGGCGCCAGCCAGTCGAGGAAGGGCGTGCCCTCGACGCGCTCGATGAAGGTGCGCGAGGAGTCCGGCAGGATGGCCAGCGCTACCAGCCACGTGAGAACGAGACCCATCAGCCAGGCGATGGCTCCGACGACGGCTGCGGACAGGGGAGCGGGACGGACCTGCTGCAGCACCGCACCGATGGCCCAGCCGCCGAGCGCAGCTACCGCGAGGAGGCCGGGGCCAAGTTCGAGGACGCCCTTCAACAGGGCCCAGGCCACCGCGGCGAGCAGGGCCGCCAGTAGCGCCTCGACGATGGCCCCGGGCATGGAGCGGGGTCGCAGTCGTGCCCACGCACTGGCTCGGCTCGGAGGTGGCGTGGTCACGTCGGCGGGTCGGCGCTCGCCCGGTTCGGTCATGTCGTCAACTCT
>QNBX01000299.1 GCA_003644265.1 Planctomycetota bacterium | reverse complement strand
TGCGCACGGCGGTGCGCCTCATCCGCAACTGGCCGGCCATGTGATCCACGTCACGGTAGGCCCGCGGTCACCTCGCTAGATTGCCACCATGATGTCCTCGCCCAGCCCCGCGCCCACGCGACCCAGCCTGATTCCCAGTATCCCGGCTAGCGCCGTCCCGGCTGTCACGGCGGAGCAGATGGCCGAGGTCGACCGGCTCGCCACTGATGTCTACGGCATCACGCTGCTGCAGATGATGGAACAGGCCGGCTCCCACCTCGCGGGTGTGGTCGCACAAGAGGTCGGCGGAGACCTGCGCGACCGCAGCATCGTGGTCGCGGTCGGTCCGGGCAACAACGGCGGCGGAGGGCTGGCGGCGGCACGCCATCTCGTCAACCGTGGCGCTCGGGTTCGCGTCGTGCTGGCCCGCCCCGCGCGGCGCCTCAGCGAAGCCGGCCGACACCACTTGGCCACGTTGCTGGAGATGGGCGTGTCCTGCTGCATGGCGGTCTATGACATCACCGACGACGAGATCGACAAGGAGCTCGCCGACGCCGATCTCGTCATCGACGCGGTGCTGGGCTACCGCGGTCGCGGCGCGCCTCACGACGAGGTGAAGACGTTGCTGGACCACATCGCCACCGCCGAAGGTCGCATCCTCAGCCTCGACCTGCCCTCGGGCATGGCCGCCGACACGGGCGAAGCGGCTCCCGGTGCCGTGTGCAGCCGCGCCACGATGACCCTGGCGCTACCCAAGACCGGCATGCTGACCGAAGCCGGTCGGGCACAGGTGGGCGACCTCTACCTTGCCGACATCGGCTTGCCTGCGGCACTCTATGCGCGTATCGGTCTCAGCGTGGATGCACCCTTCTCCACGGCCCGGATCGTACGACTGGAGGCCTGAATTGACTTTCGTCGGCGCGCAACAGCGCTCATTGCAGGAGAAGCTCGGTCTGCTCCGCGAGACAGACCTCTTCGCGGGCCTGTCCGAAGAGGACATGATGGCCATCGGCCACGCCACCACGATGACCCACTGCGCCGCGGGTCAGCGCATCATGTCGCCCGACGACCCGCCCGATCGCATCCACATCCTCAAGAAGGGCAAGGTGCGCGTCTACCGCGTGACCCCCGACGGCAAGCAGCTCACGCTCGACATCTACGACAAGGGCGCCATCCTCGGCGACATGAGCCTGTTGGGCCAGGAGCCCATCCCCGAGGCTTTCGCTGAGGCGCTCGATGATGCGGTCATCTGCACCATCTCACCCGATGAGATGCGCAAGCTGGTGGAGCGCTACCCGGTCATCGGCGTGAACATCATCAGCTACCTCTCACGCCGCCTTCGCAACGCCGAATCGGAGCTCGAATCGATGGCCTACCAGCGCGTCGGCCAGCGGCTGGCACGCAAGCTCATCGACCTCTCCAATCGATTCGGTGTGACGACCGAGCGCGGAACGCTCATCGAGGCGCGGCTGACACAGCAGGAGCTGGCCGAGATGATCGGCACCACGCGTGAGACGCTGGCGCACACGCTGGCTGACTTCCGCCGGCGCGGGCTGCTCGATACCGAGAAGCACCAGGTGCTCATCCGCGACGCTGAGCAGCTCATGGACATCGCCGAAGGGCTCGACGATCTCGACGATTAGCTTTCGTCAGCGGCCCACCGATCGGGAGCCGACGTCCAGTCGTACTTCCTGAAGCGAATGCGCCGGTTCCAGCCCTCGACCCCGTGCTGTCGCAGCAAGCGTCGGATGCCGGGCGCGCCGCCGAAGTCCCCGGCGTACCAGAGCAGGATGGCCGGCACCGCGATGACGTCGCGCTCCAGCATGACCTCGGTGGCCAGGTTGCTCCGTGTCGCGAGATCCAGCTGATCGTTGATGCTCTCGCTGCGGTAGGCCGCGATCGGAGGGCATGACAGCGCTCCGCAGTTGAGCGCGAAGTGGATGCGTGGATCGACGCGATCGACGCGATGCGTCCGTTCAAAGCGCGAGGGCAGCGGATTGCCGAGGTAGCCCAGCCCCAGCTTCCAGCGCGAGCGACGCAGGATCCCGTGCTCGATGCCGTCGAGCGATAGCGGCTGACCCGCCACGGTCACGATGGCTCGCCGGAAGTGCCGCAGCCGGGCCCACGCGTCGGCGGTGTCGAAGCCCTGGTGCCGGAGGACCGTGCCGTTGTAGACGTCGATCCAGAAGGCATGGCGCGACGCGTCATCAGCAAGCGTCCGGCGTAGCTCAGACGGTGAGACGGCGGCCAGCTCCTGCTCCAGCCCGGCAGCCTCGGTGGTGTCACGGCGCGTGGCGAGGAGGTACGCGACGGCGAGCTCGCGAGGATCGGCGAAGCTCACGCCGCACCTGCTCGTGAGGCCAGGCTGATGGTGAGTGCCGCGGTCGTGATGAGGGTCAGCCCCACCATGGCGCTGACGTTTGCGACCGGCGACTCCGTCCGGGTGTAGCGAGAGATCCCCATCACCAGCCACGGCAGCACCAGCAACCCTGCCAGCGACAGAGGCATGGCATCCACGGCAGCCGCCACGAGCGTGGCCAGCACGAACGCCCCCGAAGCCAGCAGATGGACCCGCCGCAGCCTGGCCGGGGCGAAGCGCACCTGCATGGTGACCTTGCCGGTCGTCGCGTCAGCTGCCCGGTCCGGCCAGGCCGTGGCCATCACGCTAGCCAGCGTGACGAAGAAGAACGGCAGGAAGGCCATGACATCGAGCAGGGCGACGGTCCCGGCCACGGCAGCCAGCGCGAACAGCGGCAGCAACAGGCTGCCGAGCAGCGCATTGAACGGTTCACCCCAGCCGCGTCGCATCACTTGGAGCGGTGGCAACGAGTAGGCCAATCCGCCCGCTAGACCGAGCAGCAGCAGGACCGTTGCCACCGGCGCCAGCAGGCCCGTGACCGTCACGGCGATCACTGCCACAGCGACGACCGCAGCCACCGACAGGCCGATCAGCAGTGGCACACGCGGATCCAGGCCGCTCGCCTCGAGGGCTCCGCTGCCGCCGGAGAACTGCGTCCGCTCGGTAAGCCGGTCGGTCTCGTGGTCGGCCGCTTCATTGGCCAGGTGCACGGCCGCCGCCGTCCCGATCGTCAACAGCAGCGCTGTCACGGCCGCTCCCATTCCGTCGTCGAGCGACCCGGGTGCTCGCCAGGTCGCCAGCAGGATGCCGTTGAGGGCGATCACGCTGATCAAGGCGATCTGTGTCGGTCGCGTCATGATCGCGATCGCATGCAGACGGCCCATCGACCGGGTGGCGGGGGTCGTTCGATCTGAAGGCACGCGCGTGGTCCTGGCCAAGGAGAGCCCCATGCATCGACGGGTGGAGGAGTAGTGTGGCGCTTGGCGTTCGGCCGGGCTGTGGCCTCGCACACCCCGCGGCCTGCGCATGAGGGTACGCTGGACGCTGCGGCCTTCCTGCCCGGGTCGTCATCTTCACCGAAGTACGCCGACAGACACGGGAGAGCCCATCCGATGAAGGTCCTCGTCGCCGTCGCATCCAAGCACGGCGCCACCATGGAGATCGGCCAGGTCATCGAGGCATCGCTCCACTCTGCCGGGCTCGACGTGGAGTTCATGCGCGTCGAGGATGTGGCCAGCCTCGGTCCCTACGACGCGCTCGTCCTCGGCAGCGGCGTCTACGCCGGCCATTGGCTGCGTCCTGCTCGCGAGTTCGTCGACATCCACGAAGGGGA
>QNBX01000298.1 GCA_003644265.1 Planctomycetota bacterium | reverse complement strand
GTACCAGCTCATCCCGGGTGCTCGCCACGATGTCCGCGAACGGCGAGAGTGGCCCGAATGAGCCCTGGAACTGCTCGCCGAGCACGACGTACCAGAAGCTCTCCCACGTCTCTGGGTTGGCGTAGTCGAGCGGTGGGTCCATGGCCGAGCGCAGCGGCAGGTAGAGGTAGACGAGGGCCGCCACCAGTGCGATGGCGCCGGCGCAGGCCAGCACCAGCCGCCACTGTCGCCACAGGATGCGCGGAGCGACCATCAGCACGTAGGCCGCGATGCCGGGTGCCAGTAGTAGCGTCAAGGCGTGATTGCCGAGGGACAGGCCGAAGACGACAGCTGCCGCCAGGAGCCACCAGCCGGCGCGCTGCTCGTCACGCTCGCGACGTCCGGCCCACGCCGCAAGCAGCACCAGCAGCAGGGCTGCGAAGAAGACGTGCAGGGCGTGTGGGTCGGCGCGCAGGCCCCACTTCCAGGCCACGGGCGTGACCCCGAAGGCGAATCCCGCCAGCAGACCAAGCGGCCAGCGCCGCGTCGTCTGCACCGCGCCCACAGCCAGCAAGGCAGCGGCAGCGGCCATCAGCAGGGCTGAGAGCAGATCTGCCCGGTAGGCCTCGTTTCCGAATGGCTGCAGTACGACCGAGGCCAGCCAGGCGATCAGCGTGTAGGTGGGGTAGCCCGTCGGATGGGCCGTACCCAGCACAGGGCCGATGGCCTGGAACTCGGCAGTGTCCCAGAGGCCCACATCCGGCAGGAGCGTGCTGGCGTACAGCGCCAGGGTCACACCGAACACGGGGATCGAGGCCAGAGCGTAGTCGGCCGCCCGGCCGGTCTCACGGCTTACCACCCCAGCGTCACGCCCCAATAGACGCCCCAGGCGTTGACGGCGATCGACGCGGCCACGAGACCCAGCGAGATGGGCCCGATGCCGAGACGGGCGATGCCGAGCGCCACGAGGATCGTGGCGAAGGGTGCGAAGTCGTTGCTGAAGCGGTAGCCGAACTGGACCCAGCCCTGGCTGAAGTGCATCAGGTCGACGAGGGCGACCGAGAGCACCGCCAGCGCCGCACCGGCCACGAGACGGTAGCGCCACGAGCGTAGCAGGACCGGGATCATCAACAGGTAGGCGGGGCTCACCAGCAGGATGCTCATGCCCAACGGGTCGGGCTGCAGCAGCGGACAGTCGCGGTCAAGCAGCGACGCGGGGCCGATCTGCTCCAGTGCGCAGGCGGGTTCGTCCAGGATAGGCGTTCGCGGCAACTGGGCCAGCATGATGCGGGCGTTCTGGGGGATGTAGCGGGGGTCCTCGATGGCCCAGTCGGGGTTGACCAGACCGGGCCGGGGCCGGTACTCGACCTCGTAGAGATGGTCGTAGGCAGGATGGAAGACGGCGCCGGTGGTGGCGAAGTTGTAGCCCAACAGCAGGAGCACGGGGATGAGGGCGCCCGCGCCGGCGCTCAGGGCCCGGCGGGCCCATGAGCCTCCACCACCGACGAAGACGAAGAAGGGCGCCGCGAAGATGGTCGTCAGGCGCGCCGTGGCAGCGGTGCCGAAGGCGAGCCCCGCGCCGAAACCGCGACCGACGGCACGGCCCCGACCGTCAGCGCGGACGGCGATGGCGATGGCGATGAAGAGGAAGGTGGACGCCACCACGTGGGCGAGGAACCAGGTCGTGCCCAGCATGGCCGCGTACCAGGCCACGGTCCCGAAGCCGTAGAACAGCGCCCCCAGCAGCGCCGCCGATCGGCGCGGCGTGACGCCCAGCAACATGACCCAGCACAGCACTACATTGACCGCACCGAGTACGGCGGCCACCGCAGCAGCGTTGGTGCCCAGGCCCCAGATGGCCACGAACGGCAGCAGGATGATGGCCGGCAGCGGTGGGAAGGGGACCTGTGCGCGGTCGGCGGCCACCGGCAGCACGTCCTGGAAGTAGTCGTTGCGGTACGCGCCCTCGCTGACGGGGTAGGTGATCTCGGCACGACCATGCAGGAAGGCGTCCGCCTGCCATACGAAGTGGTCGTAGAAATCGGGTCGCGCCGGGTTGGAGCCAAGGTACACGGCCAGGGCCAGGATGAAGAGTGCCAGTGACACCCAGACCGGGTCGATGCGTTGCAGCCAGCCCTCGAGGCGGCCACCGGGAGCTGCGTCATCAGGCGCGGCAGGGGCCGCAACGGAGTCCGTTGATATACTCGCGCTCACCTCAACGCTTTCCCAGGAGGCAGGTCGTCGCCGGTGATATCGACCCTGGCGCAGGGGGTCGGCCGCAGCCCCGGGGAGCCGGTCCGCCCCCTCCGAGCGCTCGCCCTGAGCCCCGCCCTCATCGTTCTGCTGCTCGCTGGATTGGCACTGCGACTAACTATCGCATACGTGCTCTTCCCGGCCGCCGGATTCGAGTCGGACCTGGGCCTGTACGGCGCTTGGGCGACAGCCATGGCGGAACACGGTCCGGGCGGCTTCTACGATAGCGTCAGCTTCGCTGATTACCCGCCGGTCTACCTGTACGTGCTCTGGGCCGTGGGCCTGCTGGCCGGCCCGGGTGGAGATCCCGGCGAGCTCATCAAGCTGCCGCCGATCCTGCTCGATATCGGGGTGGGCTACGTCATCTACCGCCTCGTGCGCGGCTGGACGTGGCCGGGGGTGCGGAGCGAGAAACTGGCCCTCGCGGCCGCAGCGCTGTACCTCTTCAACCCGGTCTCGTTCTACGACTCGGCGCTGTGGGGGCAGACCGACGCCGCCGGCGCGCTGGTGCTGCTACTGGGTCTCGCTGCCCTGATCCGCGGCAACAGCGAGGGTGCGGCGGCGCTGGCGGCCGCAGCGGCGCTGGTGAAGCCGCAGTTCGGCGTCGTGCTCATCCCGCTGGTGCTCTTCGTGCTCATCAAGCGGCACCTCCTGCGGCCGGGATCAGGGCCGCGCCACCGACCTTGGGCGCCGCGGCCCATGGCTGACTGGCTAGCACGCGAGCAGGGCTGGGTGCGGCTCCTGACCGCGTTCACCGCTGCGTGGGTGGCGTTCTTCGCCCTGGCGCTGCCCTTCGGGATGGGGCCGCTGGAGTATCTCGAGCGCATGTTCGGTACGGCCGGCGAGTACGGATACCTCACGGTCAACGCCTACAACGTGTGGGCGCTGGTGAGCTCCGAAGGTGCGCCATCGCTGGCAGAGGCGTTCAGATGGGTGGAGGACACCGTCCCGTTGGTCGGCCCCGTCGGGGGCGTGGTCTTTGGCGCCGCGGCATTGGCCGCCGGCTTCCTGTGGGGCACGCTGCGGGCGGCTGCCCGTGATGATCGCTGGACGCTGATCGTCGCGGCGATCGTCCTCGCGGTCGCCTTCTTCGTTCTGCCCACGCGCGTGCACGAGCGCTACATCTTTCCGGCCATCGCGCTGATGCCGCTGCTGGCGGTGGTGCAGCGCCGCTGGTCCATCGCGCTGCTGCTGCTGAGCGTGGCTGCGTTCATCAACCTCCACGGCATCCTGACGCTGCCGCTGTACGGCACCGAGAACGTCGAGTCGCTGGCGCTGGGCGACCTGTTCCGGACACAGCCGCTGATCACGTTCTCGGCCCTGCTCCAGACCGGCGTGTTCCTGTGGGTAGCATGGCAGTTGCGCCCATCACTGCGGACGAGCCCGGATCGGTTCGAGCGTGAAGCTGCACTGGGGTCGGGCCCGACAACGACACAGGCGCCATCGACACGGGCGCCATCG
>QNBX01000297.1 GCA_003644265.1 Planctomycetota bacterium | reverse complement strand
CCAGCCGACACCTTCGAGCCGGTCGATCCCGAAGAGACGCCAGGCGTCGAAGGATCCGGCTCGGCGGGGCCCGGTCCCACGGATGACCCCGCGAGCGCGTTGCTGCTCGGCGCCGGCCTGGTGCTCCTCTTGTCGATCGGGGTGGCTGGGTTGCTGTTCTTCCGCTTCCGCCGGCTGTCGGAGGTCGACGGTGGCGTGGCCTATCGCGGCATCGTCGGCCTGGCCACACGGCTGGGCTACGGGCCGCACCCCTCACAGACCGAGTACGAGTACGCCGGCGTGCTCTCCGAGACCCTTCCGGACGTCCGTGACGACCTCTACCTCGTGGCCGACGCGCGCGTGGAGAAAGCCTACGGGCAGCGCCAGGTCGAGGGCCAGCGTCGTGGTGCGTTGCGTCGAGCCTACGCCCGCATCAGGACGGCGCTACTGCGATTGTCCCTGCGGCGGCGGTAGGTACGCTCCAGTGGGCGCGCCCTAGCGACGACGGCCCAAGGCCGCGATGTGCTCATCGAGGTTGTGGGCTCGCAACTGCACGACGCCCGAGCTGAGGTCGAGCACGGTCACCGATGCCAGCGCCAGGGGAAAGGACCAGAAATGCTCGATGCCGATTCCGAGAAGGTCCAGCATCATCAGCCGCAGCACTCCGTCGTGAGCGACCACCATCGTCCAGGCGGGACCGTCGCCGCCCTTGAATGTGCGTTCGTAGCCCAGCACTGGTTCGGCCGGGGCCTTGCCAGCGCCCTCGTCGGCGGTGGTGACCTCAGCATCGGTTTCCAGGATGGTCCCGCAGGCCTCACGTGCACGCAGGAGTGCATCCCGTAGTGCTTCGCCACCGGGAGCGTGGTTGTCGAGCGGGTCTTCACGCCACGCTGCCAGCTCCGCGGGGTAGCGCTGGCGCACCTCGTCGTGGGTGAGCCCCTCCCATTCACCCTGGCCCAGCTCGGTCAGGGCGTCGAGCGGTCGAAGCGGTGCGTCGGCTTCACGAGCCTCGTGGACAGCCTGGGCCGTCTGGGCGGCTCGCAGGAGCGGCGAATGCCAGATCGCCAGTGGTGGTGTGTCCGGTACCGGTAGGGACGGCATCTGGGCCGGTGCCGCCAGCCGGGCTCCGACCGCGGTAGCCTGGCGCATCCCGACATCGGACAGCGGCGGATCGCCGCGGCCCTGGAAGCGACCCTCGGCGATCCACTCCGACTCGCCGTGCCGGACGAGCGCGAGGATCGTCGGTCGAGTCACGCCGGCAGGTCGAGGCTGATGAGCCAGACGTCGAGCATGCCGTCGACGGATCGGATCTGCTCGGAGACCGCTTCGGGGACCGGCTCATCGAGCGCCAGGACCATGAAGGCGATGGAGCGCTTGTCCGAGCGACCAAGGTGCATGTTGCTGATGTTGATATCAGCCTCACCCATGGCCTGCCCTACGATGCCGATGGCTCCGGGGCGGTCCTGGTGGCGCGAAACGAGCATGTTGGCCGCCGGTGCGAGATCGACCTCATAGCCATCCAGCGCCACCAGCCGCGGCTCGCCCCCGTAGGCGACCGTGCCGGACACCGAGCGCTCGCCCGAGAGCGTGAGCAGGGACGAGAAGCGGCCTGCGTCGAGCGTGTGGTGGGAGGAGAGGTTGATGCCGCGCGCCTTGGCCAGGGCTGCAGCGTTGATGACGTTGACGCGTTCCTCGGTGTGCTGCTCGAGGATGCCCCCGAGGGCGGCGGCGATCAGCGGGCCCGCGTCGTAGTCGGAGAGCTCCCCCGCGACTTCGAGGGTGATCGCGCTGAAATCGTCGGAGAACTGCGCGTAGAACTGGCCTAGCGTTCGGGCCAACGGCAGGTACGGTGCCAGCGCATCGGCCGTCTCGGGCGTCATCATCGGCGCGTTGATGGCGTAGCGGGCGGAGCGTCCACCAAGTACTTCGCGGACCTGCTCTGCCGCTTCAACGGCCACACGGGTCTGGGCCTCGGCAGTGGAGGCGCCCAGGTGTGGCGTGAGGATGGCGTTGGGAGCGGTGCGCAGCGGGTTATCGTCGGCAGGCGGCTCGGACGAGTAGACGTCCACGGCGGCACCGGCGATGGTGCCGGCTTCGAGCGCGGTTGCCAGGGCGGCCTCGTCGATGACGCCGCCACGGGCGACGTTGATGATGAATGCGTCGGGCTTCATCGAGGCCAACTCGTCAGTCGAGATGAGGTTGGCGGTGTCCTTGGTCTTGGGGACATGGACCGTGATGGCATCGGCGACCTTGAGGATCTCCTCGACCGACATGGATGTGATGCCGTGCAGCTTGGCGGCTTCCGCGGTCACGTAGGGGTCGAAGCCGACGACCTCCATGCCCAGTGCGCGAGCGCGGTCGGCCACGGCCATGCCGATCTTGCCGAGGCCGATGACGCCGAGCGTCTTGTCGACCAGCTCGCGACCCATGAAGGCGGATCGATTCCACTTGCCGGAGTGCATCGAGGCATCGGCGGCCGGGATGCGGCGTGCCAGCGCGAAGAGCAGGGCCAGCGTGTGCTCGGCAGCGGCCGTGGTGTTGCCGGTGGGAGCGTTGACGACGGTGATGCCGGCAGCGGTGGCAGCGGGAATGTCGATGTTGTCGACCCCGACGCCGGCGCGGCCGATGACGACCAGCTTCACGCCGGCCGCGATAGCCTCGGCATCGGCCTTGACCCCGCTGCGGACCAGCAGCGCCTCGTACTCCGGCAGAGCCGCGAGGAACTCATCCCGCGACATGCCCACGCGCACGTCGACGTCGTGCTCTTCCCTCAGCAGGGCGACGCCCTCGGGCGCCAGCTTCTCAGCAACGAGTACGCGCATCTCTAGACCTCCTGGGCGGCGCTGCGGGCCGCAGCTGGGCCGACACCACGCTCGATGGGTACGCCGGCCGCAGCAGCGCCCTCCTCGATGACCTCGATGGCGCTGACGATGTCGTCGACGCTGACGTCTCCGAGGTGACCGATGCGGAAGAGCTTGCCCTTCATCTTGCCCTGTCCGCCGGCAAGGACGAGGTCGCGAGCACGCAGTTCCTTGTTGATGACCGACCATTCGACACCCTCGGGCACGAGGGCCGAGGTGACACTGTTCGACGCGTAGGCCCCGTCGGCGAAGAGGTCGAAGCCCATGGCCGCGAGCCCGGCCCGGGCGGATGCACCGCAGGCAGCGTGGCGCTTGAAGACGTTGTCCCAGCCCTCGGCCTCCATCAGGGTCAGGGCAGCTTCGAGTTGGAAGAAGATCCCGACTGCCGGGGTCCACGGCGTCTGGCCCTTGGACAACACGTCGCGGTGCTTGACCAGGTCGAAGTAGAACCGCGGCATCGTGGCGCTCTCGGCTGCGGTCCAGGCGCGATCGCTCGCCGCGGCCATGGCCAGCCCGGGTGGGATCATCCAGGCCTTCTGTGCGCCGGTGATGACGACGTCGAGGTCCCAGGCGTCCATCTCCAACGGCATCGCACCGACCGCGCTGACACCGTCGACGAGGATGAGTGTGTCGGGAGCCTCGGCGCGGATGGCGGCGGCCAGCTCTGCCATCGGGTTGGTGACGCCGGTCGAGGTCTCGTTGAACGTGACCAACACGGCCTTGGGGCTCTTGCCTTCGGTGGCCAAGGCCCCGATGGCATCGCGGACAGCATCGGCGTCGGCGGCCTTGCCCCAATCGAACTCGAGCATCGTCACATCGGCACCGTAGACCGTGGCGATCTTGGCGTCGCGCATGTACT
>QNBX01000296.1 GCA_003644265.1 Planctomycetota bacterium | reverse complement strand
CGCGGTCCGTTGCGGCCGCCGGTGCTCCCAGTGGGGCCACGGTCACGCTGACGCTGAGCGACGACGCCGAGCTGGCGGGGTTGAACGAGACCCACATGGGCAAGGGCGGACCGACCGACGTGCTCTCCTTTCCGCTGCTGCCACCGTCCGCCTTCCCGCAGCATCCGGGGCAGGATCCTTCGCTGCGCGAGGAGGCCGCCGCCTTCCCGCTGCCGCCGGATGAGGCGGTCCACCTCGGTGACATCATCGTCTCGGTCGAGCGAGCTGTCGCACAGGCCGAGGACGGGGCCGGTGGGCAGACCGGCGACGTGCGCTGGGAGCCGGCCGATGAACTGCGCCTGCTCATCACCCACGGTGGGCTGCACCTGTGTGGCTGGGATCACGCGCGGGCCGAGGAGGAGGCTGCCATGCGAGCGCTGGAGCAGCGCCTGCTCGGGCTTGACCCGTAGGCGTCAGGCCTCCACTAGCGAGCCGACGGCCATCAGCACGGTCGCCAGCAGGGCCAGGCCGAGCATGCCCCGGCCACCCCAGCGGCCCAGGCTCCAGTCCGGCTCCGTCACCGCGCCCCGGCGCCGTGCGTTCAGGTACATCGGCACGGTCACCAGCGCGATGACGATGGCCGTGAGCCCAGCGGCCAGTTGGAGCCAGTCGAGGAAGCCCATCACTCCGAGGTAGAGCAACAGCAGCGAGGGCAGGGTGGCGATGAGCCAGCTGGATCGGAAGCCGATGCCGATGCGCTCCCCGATGATGTCCGCCAGCGCCAGCGACACCGCCCAGTAGGTCGTCAGCAGGGCGGCGAAGACGAAGATGGCGCCGATGCTGCCGGACCAGGGCCCCAGCTGGTCGGAGATGCCCGTGATGGCGACCTCGGTGACCTTCTCCGACACGCCCAGGGCGATGACCGCGACGGTCCCGATGAGGACGCCGTTGACGGCCAGGCCCGCGGCGACTGAGCGAGCCGCTGCACGGCCATCGGGTGCCAGCCCCTTGACCACCTGGGGTACCGAGAAGAAGGCGTAGTAGCCGTACATGACCATGCCGTACAGCGCCAGGGCGTCGGTCGGGGAACCCTCCGCCGCGATGGGCAGCTCGACGGGCACGCCCAGTGCTCCCAACGCCAGCGCCACCACGCAACCGATGAGCGCGAGCACGCCGATGGTCTCGAAGATACCGACGGCGCGGAGGCCGAAGAAGACGACGCCGGCCGAGATGGCGTAGACGAGCAACTGCGTGATCTCGGGCGGGAGGCCGGTAGCATCGCTGAGGATCTCGGCCTCGGCGGCGACGTATGCCGCCAACGCGGCCACGAAGGCGACGGTCAGCGATCCGAAGATCAGCCACAGCAACCAGCGACGGCCGGGACGGTCGAGGACCCACAGCCGCATCAGCTCGATCACCTGCAGGGGCCGGCCGGTTCGCAGCAGGATCTCGACGAGCATGAGGTGGATGAAAGTGGCTGCACCGTAGGCGACCACGAGGATCAGCAGCAACCCGGGCAGGCCGACGCGCTCGGCCAGAAAGGGTACGGCCATGATGCCGGCCCCTACGCCTGCGCCGACCATCAGCGAGGTAGCACGCAGCGGCGTCAGTGCCCCCGTCATCAGAGGGTCCCGATCTCGACGCAGGCCGGACGATCGTCGAGCGTGGCGCCGATGTCCTCCGCGGAGAACGAGCCCAGGAAGACATCGCTGCGATAGCTCACATGGAGCGGTCGGCCGAGCCGTCGCAGCTGTGGGTCGCGCTCGTCGAAGGCTACCAGCAGGAAGGACTGCCGCTGGCGCCTGGCTCGTTCGCGGGCGGCGGTGAGCAGCGCCCTGAGCACGTCAGGGTCGTCGTCGGCGACACAGCGGAGACATCCGAAGGCGGTGCGGATGGGTTGGCCCGGGCGTGGCAGCGGAGGTGCGCCCAGCAGGCGCGCAAGGAGGTCATAGCCGGGCCGCAGGCGATGCAGCCCCGCGCCGTAGCCGGCGACGATCTCCTGCTTGTAGCCCGACTGGTCCCAGGAGCCGAGCACGCCGGCGACCTCACCATCGCGACGAACGATCCGCACATCCTCGAGGCGCAGGCCGCGATAGGTGCTGCCGTTGGTGAGGTGTTCGCGCTCGATGACCGGGAAGAGCTGCCGTCGCCGGCCGTGTGAGCGCAGGAACTCCACCACCTCCACGAGGTTGGCCTGCTTGCCCCACTCGACCGGGAGGCTCGTGCTCGTCCGGTTCCAGCGATCGTGCAGGACGAAGGCGAGGGAGCGCAACCTCGCCACTCGAGCGACCGCCGGAGCGCCGGGCGGCCGGCGACCGGCGATGGCGCCCAGGGCGACGGGGTTGTCGCCCGCGATGACGCCGAGGTAGGGAATGGATCGGTCGTGAAGCTCAGCGACCTCGAGGACGGCACGCTGCATCAGCCAGCGGCCCCAGAACCGGGGCGCGATGCGGATCTGGCCGATGTAGGCCACGCGAGCCGGCTCCCCGTTGATGAAGACCGACCGCTCGGCGCGCACCATCACCGCCGCCAGGGCGCCATCGGGCTGGTGGCGGGCGATGAGGACATCGCAGGGGTCGCCCTGGATGGTCGTGCCCAGGAAGTAGTCGGGCTCGCGCTCGAAGCGCACGCTCACCCTGCCGGGCATGGCCAGACCGCCGACCAACGCCCTGATCTCGGGCTCGTCATCACGAGTCGCCCGGGCGAAGTCGAAGTCGGAGCGTCGGCTCATCGCAGACCCAGCCGGAGGCCCTGGCGCTTGAACGATTCGCGCCGGAAGAGCGGGTTGTAGATGAGGTACAGCGCGAACCGGGTCAGCGAGCTCATGTTGGTGGAGCGATCCATGGCGCGACGCACGATCGAGCCCATGCTGTTCCAGCGCTGACGGCACTGCCAGGCGGTCTCGGTGAGCTCATCCGCGGTCATGCCGCGCGGCTCGAAGGCGGCGCTGTTGAAGCGGTAGTCGGGATGGATCCACCAGCGCCCGTCGTAGAGCAGCCGATCCTCTTCGCGCAATCGATCGTAGAGGGGTGTGCCGGGGTAGGGCATGAGCACGTTCCAGGCAGCGAAGGTGAAGTGCTGCTCGATGGCCCACTCGCACTGCGCCAGCATCGAGTCGGGCGTGTCGTGGTCATAGCCGAGCAGGAAGGCGGCCCAGGTCTGGAGATGGTGATCGCGCAACGTCTGCACCGCCGAGACATAGCGGTCGAAGCCGGTGAGGTTGGCGTGCTTGCCCATCTGCTCGAGGTTGGCCGGGTCCAGCGACTCGAAGCCGATGACGTTACCCAGGCAGCCACTCTGAGCCATCAGCGCCATCAGCTCGGAGTCCTCGACCTGGTCGACGCTGGCCTGCGAGATCCAGCGCACCTTCAGCGGGATGAGCGCGCGGAAGAGGTCCTTGGCGGCACCGTGGTCGGCGATGAGGTTGTCGTCCACGAAGAAGAGGTCCCGCCGTGGTTGCGACTGGATCTCTGCGAGGACCTCATCGATGGGGCGGAAGTGGTGGCGATGCTCGAAGTAGGCGCCGACCGCGCAGTACTCACAGCGGAAGTGGCAGCCACGGCCGAACTGCAGCAGCGAGACCGGCAGGTAGCCCTTGCCTTCATAGATGTCGCGCCGCGCCTGCGTGCCCGGCTGGGGCCGCCCGATGGCGGCGTCGTAGCGTGGCTGAAGGCGGCCCTCGTGGGCGTCTGCGACGACCTCGGCCCAGCGTGTCTCGGCATCACCGGTGAACACTGCATCGGCGTG
>QNBX01000295.1 GCA_003644265.1 Planctomycetota bacterium | reverse complement strand
GCGAATCGTGGCGCTTTTGTCCTGACTCCGTACCGCTAGGGACCGCTCACACGTCGGCGAGACCCGCGCGATCCGTGCGGCGTGCGTACGATGCGGCATCACTCATCGACGACGATCGTACCGGCATCGATGTCCGCAGCACTCGCGGGAACGACGACGGGCTCCCGCGCGCGCTGGGTGCGAGACTCGACCTCGAGTTCGTATGCGCACGGGTAGAGCTGCTCGATCGTGAAGCGACCGATGAGATCAGTCTGCGCACTGCGGCGCACGAAGCGGTTGTTCACGGCGCGGGCGATCACGTTCACGCCGGCGACAGGGTCGCCATTGCCGTCGACGACGATGCCGTACATCGTCCCGGACGGCGTCAGGACCGGATCGACCACAAGCGCCTCTCCCGCGCGCAGTTCGACCTCGGTGTACATGGTCTGCTCCCGACCGTCCTCTCCACCGCAGCGGGCAAAGACGAGGTACCGGCCGGGGGCGAGATGTCGAAACCTGAAGTGACCGTCTCGGGCGTCGTCTCTGTGCGCGTTCTCCAGGTCATCGGTGAGGTAGGCGAATACGACCAGCCCACGCAAGTCACCGCCGTCCGATCGCGACAGCTGACCGGAGATCGACGCCACTCTCTCGAGCACAAAGTCCTGGGCGACCGACGAGACGGACGGTGAGAGGTCCACCTCGGCCCGTTGCGTGATCCAATGCGTACCGTCGGACGAACCAATGCGTCGACGGGCCGGCGCCCAGAGCTGCACATGACCGGGACCATCGAACGGGATCCGATACCGGCCCTCCGCGTCGGTGAGGCCGGAGCCGTCGCCATCGGGCTCGCGGTAATCCGGAGCCAGGCGGTCATTCCACAGCTCCATGAGACGTGTCAGTTCCGCCTGGTGCCCGTCGCGGAATGTGGCGGGATCGAAGTCCTCCGGTACCCGGATCTTCATGTCCGCGAAGTCGGCGATCGTCTCGTCTGTCATCGCGGCGAGAACGCTCTGAACGCCATCTTCGACCCTCTGAACGTCCTCTTCCACCAACGCGAAGACCCGAATCACTCGCTCGAGGTTCTCCATGACTTCGTCACGATCTCCGATGCGCAGGCTCGCCGGCACGAGCGGCTCCATGCGCCAGTCCGTGGTCGTTCGGGAGCACAGGATCGCGAGCCCGGCGATCGGCGCACCCGTCGCATCGGACACGCGCCCCTCGACGAAGTACTCCTCCAGCACGAGGGCGACGGGTCCACTCTCCACGCCTTCGACGAGGATCGTCTCCTTGCTCACGCCGACAGCGAGCCGACCCGCGAACGTACATCGGCCCACGAAGACCCAGTGCCCGGGGGGTAGTGCATCGAAGTGCCACTCTCCGTCGCTGCATCGCCCTCCGATACGTTCGAACGTCTCACGTCGCGCTTCGTCGTACTCGCCCGATCCATCGCCGCGGACTGGCCATGCGTAAACGTTCTCTTCTTCGGGTAGAGGAAACTGATCCGGGTACACGAAGTAGCCGTTGACCCGTGAGGTGGGCGCGAGCGAGGCCTTCGACGAATCGTCTGCGCCTGGTGCCGTGGCGTCCCGTCGTTGGTCACTGATGACTGATAGCGCAACGAGGTCGGTCGGCATGGCGGCCGCCCCCTCGTCTTCAACGCGACGGTCTACTTCCACCGGCGCGCGATCCGTCTGCGTCACGGTGAGGACTCCAATGACCGTGAGGCACACGGCCAGCACGACCACGAGGAATTGCCAGCGCCGGAACATCGATCGAATCTGCATGGATTCGATCAGACCACACTGGGAGTGTTGCGTGTGCGGATCCGGACGATTCCACTCCGCGTTCGACCGCGAAGCGCATCGACGCACAGCTCGTTAGCAAGCGCGAGCCTCCGGCTTGTAGTCGTCTAGACGACAAGAGCCCGAGACCACCAGCGAGTCACATCATACGAGCCCCCGCGACGAAGCATGCCAGGCCCCGAGCGACCTCCTGGCGATCGAGACCATTCGTGATGGCCTTGCGCCTCAGTGTGATCTGCGCAGTGGTCTCCGCGATCATGGAATGGCGTGGAGCCGGGGGGGATCGCATCCATCATCGGTCGACCGCGGTCGGATCGGTCACTCGTGGCAGCTATTGATCTACTGCGGTCAGGGCGCCTTCAACTGGGATGTCTTCATCTTCTACCCCGACGGCAACTACGAAGGCGTGGGTCCCCGCTGGGGTGGGACAGGGGAACGGAGCGGTGCCTGGATGTACGTCCACGAGTAGTGCCGTACCGCACGCATGCGCGGAGCGCCGTCATGCATGTGCAGGGAGTGACCTGCACTCGTTGCGGCCTACTTCATGGTCCGCTTGGCCGCCGGGTCGATCTCGGTCGGGGCAATGACGATCCGGACTTCGCCCTTCAGGTCACTCGTGTTGAGCACTCGCCCTATACCGGTGTGTGTCAGATTCTCCGGGTAGTCTCGCCAATCCGCCCCACCCAGGAGTACACGCTCGCCATCGGCAGAGATGTCGAGCGAATGCCCGGTCGCGTGGACCCTCATCGCGGTGTCCTGGAAGAGCCGTCGGCCACCAGCGACTGAGAGAAGGTCGACACACGTGTCCACCCATGACCAGGGACCGCTCACGATGAGATCGGGAACGCCATCCCCGTCCGCGTCAGGCACGAACGCGACGCACTGGCCGTAGTCACGTTGATCCCACATGTCTCCAATCATCTCGGCGTCGGGGCGGCCGTCCCACAGGATCTTGACCTCGTCGTCGAGAACTTCGGCCACCGCGATTCGACCGGTTCCGCTCCTGTAGTTCGGGTTGCCGATAGCCAACCATGTCCGCCCGGCGCGACGGGTTGCATCGAGGCGGAGTTTCGTGCCGCGAGTTGGGGTCACGGCTAACTTCAACAGGATTGGATGCGGTTCCTCTGCACCCAAGCGGACGATGGCCAGCTCGCCGTCCTTCCACCCGCTCGCCCAGACGTCGTCCGCGGGAGTCACAGCCGTTCCGAACGTGCTGACGAAGGATGCCGCGCCGATCTTGTCCAGACCCGTGGCGAGCGTGGCCGCGGTGACCGCCTTGCCGTCGGCGCGGATCACCAAACGCTCCAGGCCCTCATCCGACTCGACCAAGCACTCGGCGCCCGCCGCTTGCTGTCGCACGTCGAGCAAGCGCATTGCGGAGCGGCTGGCCGCGAGAGGCTCGCCCGATGTGAAGTGAAGAAGGTGGAACCGCTGCCCCTTTCGATCGACAAGGGCCAGCGCCAGGCCCGATTCGAGCTGAATGACCCTCCACGTGAGGGCATGTGTCCACGAATTCACCGGGAGGAGATCGAACGGGACAGACAGCTGCGCCTCGAGCACTCCTGCGATATCGCGTATCTGGACGAGTGTCGCCCGAGGAGTCGCATGAGCTGTTGATCTCAGGTCCGTCCCGGTCACGACGCGAGCCACGGTCGCGAGCCGCTGGACTCCGTCCTTCGTCGGCAGCCAGTGCAGGTGCCGCAAGTGTCCGATTTCGTAGCTGCGGGGAGTGTCCGTCTCCTGACGACTGGAGGGCCGTTGGCCACTCTCCACGGCATGCGCCGTGGCGGGTTGCGTCTGGACCAGTCCGGTCGCCACCTGAGTGGTGAGGGAGAGTGAAAGAAGGCCGGTCAGGAGGATCATTGTGGTGGTCAGTCAGGTGCTTCCGAGGTCGGACCGGACGATCGGACCGGCAGAGCCTTCCCATTGAACCCGCGAACATCGCTTCGGGGCGAGCGGACCTCTGGGCGACCGGCTCCCGGAACGATTGCGGTACGGTGCCAGGAACGAATCCGCACTACGCT
>QNBX01000294.1 GCA_003644265.1 Planctomycetota bacterium | reverse complement strand
GAAGGCGTTGACGTCGTGCTCCTTGGCGCGGTTGACGAGGAACAGTTCCATGCCCCGGATGATCTCGTCGTAGCTGTCGAGCAGATCCAGGTCGACATCGACGCTCTTGGCTGTGCTGGCGTCTGCGAAGCCCAGGCCGAGCCCGGCGCGGTTGCTCTTGTAGGCGATGCGTCCGCCGGGCCGGGCGAGGTTGTGCTGGTGGTAGGTGTTCTCGATGTGGGCCAGCAGCTGACCGCGCTTGCGGACCAGGTGCAGCCGCCGGCGCATCAGGTCGCGGGTCGCGCGCATCTCGCGCGGGTAGACGTAGGCGTGGGGCAGCATGCCGCCGGCCAGCAGCTTGGCGATCTTGAACGCGTCGATGCGGTCGTTCTTGGCCTTGGCGCCGTGGATGGCTTTCATGTACAGGGCGTGGCCCAGTACGAAGACGGTCTCCTCCCGGGCGCAGAGGTCGGCGAGCCAGTACCAGGTGAAGATGCACTCGACGCCGATGACCAGATCGTCGCGGTAGGGCTCGACGGCGGACAGGAACGCCGCAGCGTCGGTCGGCATGTCGCGGTGCAGCAAGACGCCCCCCTCGGCGTCCAGGATGCACAGGTACATCGTCCGGGCGTGCAGGTCGATGCCGCAGGTGTGCTTGTGCCGCGTCGTGTAGAATCTCATGCGTCCTCCTGGAGGATGTGGTGCTTGTGGTCGCATCCAGGCTAGCGGGCGGTCCGGTAGCTCCAGGAGGGCCTTGATGAGGATCAAGTCGTTGCAGACAGACCGGGCTGCGCCCGGCTGCTGAACGGCGTACCCGTTAGAGGCACAAGTATGACCAATCGCATTCGCGCAATGACCTTGCTGCTGTTCGCGTTGGTAGCAACCGGTTGCGGCTCGCCGAGTGCCTCGCGCGAGGGAGGGAATCGCTCCGCTGAGATCGCCGCGTGTTGGCGAGAAGCTGGGTTCATCGACCAGTCGTTCTGGGGAGATGCAGGCGTCAGTGATGCCACGACGGATTGCCCGGTCGTATGCGAGCTGCACGGTGCGGAGACCCAGATAGCGGTTGTTAGGCTTCAGTGTGGGTCCACTTACCTCGCCATGCTGCATAGCTGGGGTATCGATCCAGAGCTGTTTCGCAGCGCTGAGACGACCACTTTCCCGAATGCGAAGTCGCTCGTTATCGGCGACCGCTCAGCGTCTGCTGCCAGAATCCGGTTTTGCCTTGGTTGTCGCACGGAGGAGGTGGATTGGGTGTCATCTCACGATGGCCGTACACAACTCTTGGCAATACCTCCGGCGCTTCGCGCCGCCGCTGAACCGCAAATCCGTTAGGTCGACAAGGAATGCCCCAGAGCAGAGCGAGCGCGATGCACCCTGTCGTCTGGGCGATCCTGTTGCTCGCATCGCCATGGTGTCTGGGCAGGTCTGTCGCCTCCCTTGCAGACGACGGCGCCATCGTCCTAGAGGGGGCGCGAGACCCTGAAGTCGTGACCTCCGTTCGCCTGCCCAGCCAGCGGACTCTCGAAATCCGAGGAGACTGGTGCCAAGTCGATGCCTTGTGGCCTGAGACGGCGCTCGTATTCCACCTGCGGCATGCGCTCTGGTCCCTCAATGGAGGCGCCAGCGAGCCCTGGCAGGTCTACCGATTCAGGCAGCGATCAGGTTATGCCACGGCCCCGTCCGCTTGGTCGCTGAACGGTTGTGACTGGCTTGGTTGGTTAGACGTCTACGATCAGTTCGTCGCCAAGGACCGCGAGATTGGGGAGACTCGTACGCTTCTGGAACTCCCGACGTACGTGGCAAACTACAAGTTCCACAAGCACCTGGACCCTCGGCCCATCTGGCGAGCAAGAGGCGGGGCCGCCGAAGAACCAGGATCCGACAGGCTATTGGTCCTGGTGAGCGAAGAACCCAATGACGAGGTTGCGTTCTGGCAGCGGTCCTCCGAACGCGTCGGAGGGCACCAGCTGTTGAGCGTGCCGCGATCTGGCGGGGCCTTCGCGGTGCTCTCGGGTGCTAAGCAGCTGGACGGGCGGCCTGAGAGTTGGGATGTGTCGTTCAGCCGGGGCGAGTGGTATTCACTCCGGTATGCGGGCTCGAAGGTCCACGTCATTGTCCGGGACCTCTCCGGTGCCGTGAGGCACGAGGTGGAACTGCCCGAGGGGAGCTACAGCCACGTGGCCCTCTCACCGGATGAGAACTGGCTCCTCATCGAGCGGTCGTCTGCCCCAGGCTACTCCGAGCCACAGCCCACAGCTGACATGGACGTGGTTCAACGCCAGGCTTCCGCTCGGGCGCTCAAGGCTGGGTTCGTTCTGCTAAGCCCGGACACGTGGCAGATGCGCGAGGGCTCACCGTTTGGGCACGAGTGCGCGTGGTCACCCGACGGCCGATACGTAGCCTTCCTGGCGCCCTGGGAACTCTGGATCTGTGACGTCCGGACGCGGGCCACGTGGATGGTCGCTTGGCGGGAGCCCAGCCTCGGTCCGGACGATGCAACACCTTCCTACGTCCGGCGCCCGAGCTGGTCCTCGGACGGCTGCCGCCTCGCGGTCGGACTGGGCGGTGCGATCCTGAGGGATCGCCCAGTTGAGTTAGGGCCTACGGCGCACGGCATGCCGATGACTTCCAACGGTCCTGAGGACATTCCGACCCTGCTTCTTGATTTCCAGCGCCGCGAGTTCATGGTCCTCTCGCGTTACGCCTCTGATGCCACCTGGGCCACTGTCGGGCAGCCGTTTGCCGGCGGTGCGGATTCGTAGGCTGCTCCTTCTTGCCAGGCCCTGCGCCCGAAGCCCCGGTCACCGGCATCGTGCTACCTTGCGGCCTAACAGCCCGTGGCAGAAGTGCTGTTATGCCGCGCGCTCACCAAATTGCCGCGATGGCGGCGTGACCGCGGACGGTTGCCATGAGTTGGTCGATGCGGACGAGGATCCGTCGTGCGATCGCTGCGAGGGCGTGATGCGTGATGATCGGGTCCCAGAGACGGCTCACAGCCTTCGACAAACGGCCCGCAAGCCCCTTCGGCGTCCCTGCGCCGAGCAGGACACGCATGATCAGCGCGAGGTTGTACGTGGCGGCCTGGATCAGCACTCGTTTCGCGACGTTGTCTCGTCGTCGCACATGCACCCTTCGCATGCCGCCGGTCTCGTAGCAGTGGGCATTGCTGCGCTCGGCGATCTCGCTGCGTTTCTTGCGCAGCGCCTGGCCGCGCCCACTCTTCATGCGGCGACGGTTGGCATACACGGCGTCGCGCGCACGGTGGTTGTTCTTCCAGCGCCGGCGTCCGCGGTCCGGTTCGCTGGCGTAGGTCCGGAAGCCCAGTTCGGTGAGGTCGGCGACCACGTCGTTGCTGTGGTAGCCCTTGTCGACCACGACGTCGCGGATGCCCTCAGTGGAAATGATCTTCTGAAAGTGACCCAGCTGCTCAGCGAAAGCTGACCCACCTCGAGCCCCATATCCGGAAGCTGTTGATGTCAACGTCACCAGCGATCCGGAGGAGGAATGCTCGAGGTGAGCCAGGTACTCAAGTGTAAGCAGCTTCACGCCCGAGGGGCATCGATTCGTGCCATCGCCCGCGATCTCGACATCTCACGCAACACGGTGCGGCGTTACGTGCGGGGCGAGCGACAGCCGGGTGAGTACCGGCAGTCGGGGCAGCGCTGCCAGCCGGCGCGAGACAAGATCCGCAGGGAGGTGGAGGCCATGCTGAAGTCCGAGCAGTCATCGAAG
Source organism: Planctomycetota bacterium (assembly GCA_003644265.1). The sequence continues at coordinate 100 of QNBX01000294.1, read as the reverse complement.
ACGCCGCGCAAGCAGCGTCTGACGGCGGCTCGGATCCACCGTCTGCTGGAGCGGCAAGGTCTCACGGTGAGCTCGGTGACGGTGCGTCGTCTGGTGGCGG
>QNBX01000293.1 GCA_003644265.1 Planctomycetota bacterium | reverse complement strand
TTGGCCTCGGCCTCGGCCACGATGCTTGGCATCAGCTCGAACTCGGGCGGATGCACCAGCTTGACGTTCATGCCGAAGCGGGTCGCCGCCAACACCAGGGATTGCGGTACCGAGATGGGCTTCTGGTAGCTCGACGCGTAGGCCCAGCTGATGGTGATCGACTGCCCCTTGAGCCGACCCTTCTTCTCGATGATGGTCATCAAGTCGGCCAGGATCTGGAAGGGGTGGTAGATCTCGCACTGCATGTTCAGCACGGGCACCCTGGATGCCGCCGCTACGTCGCGGATGTACTGGTTGCCGACACCGGGTGTGACATTGCGGATGGCGATGCCGTCGTTGTAGCGGCCCAGGATCTCGCCGATCTCCTTGGCGGTGTCACCGTGTGAGATCTGGGTGGTTCGGCTCTCCATGAACATGCCGTGCCCGCCGAGCTGGGCCATGCCAGCTTCGAACGAGGCACGCGTGCGTGTGCTGGAGAAGAAGAAGAGCATGGCCAGCACCCGGTCGCGCAGGTACGGGTGGAGCTCACCGAGGGCGCGCTTGCGCTTGAGGTCGAAGGCCACGTCGAGCGCGGTCTCGATCTCCTCGTTGGTCCAGTCCGACAGCGCGACCAGGTCGCGGCCACGAAGTCCGGTCTGCATCTCGGCGCCCTACTCGGCCTTGCCGGTGATGAGCGTGAGCAGGCTCATGCGCATGACCACGCCGTTGAAAGCCTCGACCCAGTAGCGGCCGAAGCGGGTCTCATCGACGTCATCGGTCAACTCGTCCATGCGCGGCAGGGAATGGAGCACGAAGGCGTCTCGCTTGGCCTTCTCGTGCAGCAGCTTGAGGTCGACGCAGTATTCCTTGGGCGTCAGGCCCTTCTCGACGTCCTTCTCATCGACGCGCCCCTTGGTGTAATCGGCCTGCACGACGGGCTCCATGTAGATGACATCAGCCTCGCCGATGACGTCGCGGATGTCGCCCACCTCGCGGTAGTACGTAGAGCGCTCGTCGAGCTCAGCCTTGAACTCGGGCAGCAGGCTCATCTCCTCGGGGCTGATGACGATGGCCTCCATGTCGAAGCGCGACATCGCATACAGGATCGAGTGCATCGTGCGCATGCGCATGTCGCCGACCAGCACGATCTTGAGCCCGTCGAGCGTGCCCTTCTCCTTCCAGATCGTGTACAGGTCGGTCAGCACCTGGGTGGGATGCTCGCCCCAGCCGTCGCCGCAGTTGATGATGGGCACGCTGGACCACTTGGCCGCCTCAGCCGGGGCGCCCTCCTGGAAGTGCCGGATGGCGATGACGTCGCCGTAGTACTCAAGCATGTGGAAGGTGTCCTTGATCGACTCCATGTAGAAGTCGCCGGCGCGGGTCATCTTGGCGTCGGAGAAACCCTGCACGGCCCCACCGAGCCGATGCATCGCGGCCTCGGTCGAGAGCCGGGTGCGCGTCGAGGGCTGGTAGAACGCGGTCAGCAGCGTCTTGTCGGCAAGAAGGTCGGTATTGCGTCGGTCTCGCGCGATCGGGGCCAGGTCGTCGGCGACCTGGAAGATGCGGAAGTACTCGTCGCGGGTCATGTCCTTGAGCGACAGGATGTCGCGGCCCTTGAAGCTTCTCATGGGGGTGTTCTTCCTCCTCCTACTGTTGGGGGCTGGGGGCGGCCGAGGAGCGTCGGGCGCCGCTGAAGATGACTGCCACGGTCTCGTCGGGGCGGACGATCCCGTCGCGGGTGAGTTGGATGAGGCCGGCGAGGCCGGCGGTTCCAGTGTGATCGGCGTCGATCCCGAGATCTGGCCGAGCGAGGGTATTGGCAGCTTCGAGCGTGGCCTCGTCGACCACGACCGAACGACCGCCGGTCAGGAGCATGGCACGTACGACGGCGAGCCAGTCATAGGTCTCGTCGTCGAGGATGCCGTGGGCGATGGAAACGGGCTCGGTCTCCCAGGCCCACATGTAGTCGGAGCGGTGCCGTGCGACCTCCGCGAGGCCGGCCTCCACGGCATCAACGGGGAGCGGGGTGCCGGGAGTCGCACCCAGCGCCTCCAGCACGCGCTCGTAGGCCCGTGCGAGGGGGTAGGCGCCCTGTGTCTGCACGGTGTCGATGATGGGCACCGTGGCGAGCTGGCCGAGGGCCCGATCCTCCTCGAAGGCCATCGCCTGGGCCGAGGCGAAAGCGCCGCCACCGACGTGGATGACGAGGCGATCGAGAGCGGAGGCGTCGTCGGGCAACTGGTCGATGAGCTCCCAGCCCAACGTGGCGCCGCCCTCGATGGCGAGGCCGTTGAGGTTGCCCTGCACGGTGAAGGGCACGGCGCCCTCGGCGATGGCATCCATCAACCGCTGCACGGTGGGATCGCCGGACTGGCCCGGTCGGCGTTCGCAGACCTCGAGTTCGGCGCGAAGGCTGCGCAGTCGCTCCACGACCGCGGGGTCCGCGCTGGGCGGCACGAACACCAGCAGGCGGCGTCGGGCGGCACGGGCCACGACCGCGGCGGCCAGCGCAGCGTTGCCGCAGGAGGCGATGGCCAGGGGCGCACCGGGATCGGCCATCCCCAGTGATTCGGCCACGTTGAGTGCCAGCATCACGCCCATGAGGTGGCGTGCCTTGTGTGAGCCCGAGACGTTGCCGGTCTCATCCTTGACCCAGACGCCGGCTCCCGGTTCGAAGCCGAGATCGTCATCGAGGCTGGTGGAGCGCACGATGGGTGTGGCTCGGAACCCACGCCCGTCGACATCGGCGATGGCCGCGTCAAGCCCGTTCACCAGGTCGACGAAGCGCTGGTCGCGCCAACCCGCGGCGCGAGCCACGTGATAGGCATGGAAGCGGGTGCGGTAGCGCACGAAGGGGTTGGGGTCAGCCTCGCCGTCACGAACCACGACGGCCGGGTCGAGCACGCGACGGAGCACATGGTCGATGTCGTCACCGGGCGTAGCGGCAGGGCAGGCCCAGGCGATGGGCCGGTCGGGCGCGACCTCCGTGCCGCAACCAGCGCAAACCAGCCGGCTGGCCGGGACCGTAGCTGCTCCTCCGGACGGCGCGCCGGTCATCGTTACCCAGCCACTCTGGCGTTGAACTCGTCGATCATGGCGTCCCACACGTGGACGATCTCACGTGTCTCGACCCAGAAGTCCTGGCTCTTCCTGGCGCTGAACTCCTCGATGGTCACGCCCTGCTGCTCCACCCAGGTGTAGTAGCCCAGGTTGAACATGCGCAGCCGGTCCTCGCGCGTGCACTCGAGCATGTCGGCCGTGTCGACCCCGTCGAGGTAGGCGGCGCGGACCTCGCCGGCAGCCGCCGCGTCGAAGGTGCCACGGTGGTCGCGCGCGACGATGCGGTCGATCTCCGTGTCGTACATCTCGGCACCGTCGGTGGCCACGGTGGCCAGGACATCGTTGGGCCCCAGGCCCTGCTGCCTGGCGACCTTGATGGCGGCCAGCATGTTGCAGATGCTGGAGAAACCGAACGAGCGCAGCGCCTCGATGGTGTCTTCGGGCACACCCATGCGGTCGCGCATGTGGGCACGGCCGGCGTCGGTGTTGAACAGCACCAGCAGGTTGTCGGTGGCCTTGTCGCTGACGTCGACCACGAAGTCGGTATTCATGGTGTTGTGGATGAGCGGCACGTGCTTGTCGCCGATGCCCTGGATGTTGTGCTCGCCGAAGCCGTTGCGCAACAGTGTGGGGCACTCCAGCGCCTCGACCGCGGCGATGCGCGTGTCGTGACGCTCCTTGAGGTAGTCGCCCGCGGCGATGGCGCCGCCCGACCCGGTGGCCGACACGAAGACGGAGAGCCGCAGCCCTTCGTCGTCTTCCAGTAGCGACTCGAAGACGTGCTCGACGGCGCGACCGGTCAGCTCGTAGTGGCCGATGTGGTTCCCGAACTCGCTG
>QNBX01000292.1 GCA_003644265.1 Planctomycetota bacterium | reverse complement strand
TGGCCAACAACCACATCCGCAACGCCGGTTCGAAGGGCGTGCTCGAGACCATCCGCAACCTGCGCCAGGCCGGGGTGCGCTCGTTCGGGGCCGGCGCTGACGAGAAGCGCGCCCGCAAGCCGGCCTGCTTCGACCAGGCTGAACTGCGCGTCTGCTTCCTCGGTTACGACGCCATCAACACCGCCGTCCACGCGGTCAGCGACGCGCGCGCCGGTGCGGCCGAGCTGAAGACCAGGGACGTTCGTGTCGACATCCGAAAGCTGTACCGCGACGGAGCCGACGTCATCGTGGTCTGGCCGCACTGGGGCCCTGAGTACGTCACGCGCATCACGGCTCAGCAGCGTCGCCAGGCGCGGGCCATGGTCCGGGCGGGGGCCGATGTCGTGCTCGGTGCGCACAGCCATGTCACGGGACCGCTCGAGTTCATCGACGGGGTGCCGGTGCTGTACTCGATGGGTGACCTCATCTTCGACTTGCCGCGTTTCGAGGCCACCGAGGAGGGCGTGCTCGTGGAGCTCACCTTCCACGACTCTGAGTTGGCACAGGTGGAGCTGCACCCCACGGTCATCGTCGATCGTGCGCAACTGAACCTGCTCCGTCGCGATGGCGATGGCGAGGTCGTGATGCGGCGCATGCGGGCAGCTTCCAAGAAGCTCAAATAACGGACCGGTCGCGAGGACGGGCGGATGTGCCCGGGTCTGGGCGACGCTCGGCAGGAGTGCAGCAGACCCTCTGGCGCTAGGGTGAGTGACGATGCCCGACATCCGCGCGATAGGCCGCGCCCGTATCTCCGCATGGCTCCGACACTGGGGACCGTTGCTGCCACTCCTGGGAGCGACGCTCATCGTCATGCTCGGATTCGGGGCCGTCATCCCGGTGCTGCCGTTGTTCGTGCAGTCGAAGGGCATCGATGCCACCACGCTCGGCATCATCGTTGCGGGCTGGGCCATCGGCCGCCTCATCTCGGAACCGTTCTTTGGCTGGTGGGCAGATTCCCACTCGCGCAAGCCGCAGATGGTGGCGAGCCTTCTGATCGTGGGCATCACGGCTGTGCTCATGCTCGTCTTCACCTCGGCCGCCGCGCTGTTCACGCTGCGCTTCATCGCCGGCATCGCCTCGGGCATGTTCGGCCCAGCCGCCCGTGGCTCACTGGTCGATGCCACTGACAAGGGCTCGCGCGGGCAGGCTTTCGGCTACTTCTCTGCCTTCCAGATGGGCGGCTTCGTCCTTGGTCCGGCCATCGGCGCCTTCGGTTCGTCGGTCTTCGGCGGCTTCGCCTTCCCATTCGTGTTCATGGGCGTGCTGGGCCTGGTCTCTGCCGCGTTCCTGTGGCGCTTCCAGCCGGCGCATCCCCACGTGGTCGACCCGCTGCATCGCGTGCGCACCGTCGACAGCCCGCTGGCCAAGACCGGCGTCCTCGCGTCGGCTGCAGCAGAGACCCGTTTTGTGGCCGACGAGGAAGCCGCGGCGCCGCGGCAGGTACCGTCGCAGGCGCCCATCTCGGCGCTGTTCAACCGCGTGCTCATCGCCGCGGTCATCATCGGCTTCGGCCTGCAGTTGACCTTCGGTATCTACGACGTGGTGTGGCCGCTCTACCTCATCGACCTCGGCGCCAGCATCGAGTGGGTCGGGCTCACGTTCATGCTCATCGGCATCCCGTCCATGATCCTGGCCCCGATCATGGGTCGGTGGGTGGACCGCTACGGCTCGATCCCCTTCGTCGTGGCCGGCTGTCTCGTCATGGTTGGCGCGGCCATCGTCTTCGCAAGCGCCTGGGAGCCGCTCCTGCCGTCGGTGGTGGTGACGTTCGAAGCGGGGTTCTCCGGGCTGCTTGCCACGGCACTGTTCGCGATGGTCGCGGGTGGCTCGCCGCGGGGTCGCACGTCGCTGGCACAGGGTGTCTACGGCTCGGTCGGGACCTCGGCCATCATCGTCTCGGCGATGGCCTCGGGCGCCCTGTGGGAGTCCGGGAAGACGTACCCCTTCTGGTTCTTCGCGGCCGGGGTCGCAGGCACGTTCCTGCTGGGCATGCTGGTGTACTCGGGCTTCTTCGGCCGCTTCGTACCGCAGCTCGGGCGCGTGGCTCCTGCCGAGGCCGATTCCCCGGCCTGATTCTCAGGCGCTGCTGCCACTCACGACTCACCCATCTCCTGGTGACAGGCGTTCGGCGAGGACCTCGGCAAGGTGTCGCGCGCGTTTGCCTGAGAGTGACTCGATCTGGGTGCGGCAGCTGAAGCCGTCGGCCAGCAGGGGCGCGTCGGGGTCCGCCTCCAGCGCGGGCACGAGCTCCAGTTCGGCGACCCGCTGGGCGATCTCTTCGTGGCCGGCCTCCGCACCGAAGTTGCCAGCCAAGCCGCAGCAACCCTCCAGCTCCTTGCTGATCTCGATGCCGTTGCGTTCGCAGACCCGCCGATCGGCATCAAGGCCCAGCACCGACTGCTGGTGGCAGTGGGGCTGTGCGATGGCGGGCCGGGTGTCAGGCGGCGAGGGAGGGGCCACGTACTCGATGCCGTCGAGCAACTCGGCCAGCGTCGTCACGCGGCGCGACAGCGAGATGGCGCGGGGATCGTCGGGCAGCAACTCCGGCAGATCGGAGCGGAGCATCGTGGCGCAGGATGGCTCCAGCACGAGCACCGGCTCATTGCCGGCGAGTTCCACGGCACCGAGGGAGCGCTTCAGCACACGCTTGGCCATCCCCAGCTGTCCGGTGGTGTGCCAGGTCAGACCGCAGCACACTGCGCGGCCGGGCACGATGGCCTCGAAGCCGGCCGCCTCCAGCACGCGCACGGCGTCATGGGCAACGTCTGGCGTGAGGTGGTTGTTGAACGTGTCCGGCCACAGCACGACCTGGCCGTGTGGGGCGGTTCCGAGGTGGTTGCGCCGTCGCCAGTCGCGCGTGAAGGTGCGGTGCGCGATCGGCGGGATGCCGCGCGAGGGGGCGATGCCGGCCAGCCGTGCGAACAGTCCGCCCGTGAGACGGGAACGGGTGATGAGGTTGACCAACCGGGGCAGGCGCGAACTCAGCTTCAGCCACAGCGGCAGCCAGCCCAGCGAGTAGTGTGAAGGCGGGCGCAGCCGGCGCCGGTAGTGGTGGTCGAGGAACTCCGATTTGTAGCTGGCCATGTCCACGCTCGTCGGGCATTGCGAGACGCAGCCACGGCAGGCCAGGCAGAGGTCGAGCGCATCCCGGACCTCGGCGGAGCCCCAGCCATCGTTAGCCAGGCTACCGGCCACCATCTCCTGCAGCAGCCGGGCACGGCCGCGCGTGGAATTCTGCTCATCGCGAGTGGCCCGGAATGAGGGGCACATCAGCGTTGAGCCCTGGGTGGAGACGCAGCGGCCGACGCCGATGCAGCGATCGACTGCCGAGCGGAAATCGCCATCGTCCCCACTGAAGGCTTGCGCGGGGGCGAGCTGTAGCACCGTCGGTGTCGTGATACGAAGATCATCGGTGATGCTCGGTGGGTCCACGATGATGCCCGGGTTCAGCGTGCCGGCCGGGTCCCACAGGGAGCGGAACGTCGCGAAGGCCTCACGCATCTCGGGGCTGAACTGGCGCTCCAGCAGGGAGCCGCGTGAACGACCGTCGCCGTGTTCACCCGACAGCGAGCCGCCATGGCGGACGACGAGATCGGCCGCGTCGGACATGAAGTGCTCATAGCGCTCGGCGCCGCCGGTCTGCTCGAGGCCGAAGCTGATGCGCAGATGGATGCAGCCCTCCCCGTAGTGGCCATACGAGATGGCCTGCATGTTGTGCTGGTCGAGCAGTGAGCGGAGCTCGCTGAGGTAGGCGCCGAGGCGATCGGGCGGTACGGCCGAGTCCTCGAACCCCGGCCAGGCCTTGGTGCCGTCGGCGAGGCGGGCAGAGTAGCCAGCGCCGTCCTC
>QNBX01000291.1 GCA_003644265.1 Planctomycetota bacterium | reverse complement strand
GGGTACCCCGGTCATCTACTACGGCGACGAGATCGGCATGGGTGACAACGTCTACGTCGGCGATCGCAACGGCGTGCGCACCCCCATGCAATGGTCGTCCGATCGCAACGCCGGCTTCTCGTCGGCCAACCGACAGCGGCTCTACCTGCCTGTCATCACCGACCCCGAGTATCACTTCGAGGCCGTCAACGTCGAAACCCAGCAGGGCAACCCGCAATCGCTGCTGTGGTGGATGAAGCGGGTCATCGCGCTGCGCAAGAAGCACCCCGCCTTCGGCCGTGGCTCACTGCAGTTCCTGCACCCGGACAACCGCCGCATCCTCGCGTTCGTCCGCGAGCACGAAGGCGAGACCATCCTCGTGGTGGCCAACCTCTCGCGCTACGCGCAGTGGACCGAGCTGTCACTGGCCGACTACGAGGGCCGCATCCCCATCGAGCTGTTCGGCTCGGTGGAGTTCCCCCGCGTCGGGGCCGAGCCCTACCTCATCAGCCTGGGCCCGCACTCGTTCCTGTGGTTCCGCCTCGCCACCGACCCCGTCGCGGGCGAGGTCACCGCCTGCAGCGACCTACCCGAGCTGGCCTGGCGCGGCGACCTCATGGCCCGCCTCAAACGCCCCACCGACGAGGTCGCGGATGTGCTGTTGCGCTGGATGGTGTCGCGGCGCTGGTATCGCGGCGGTACCCACGCGGTGGCGGGCGCCCACATCACCGATGTCGTCGCCATCCCGTCCTCACCACCGGCCGTGCTGGCATTCCTGCAGGTGTCCTACCGCGACACCGAGCCATCCACGTACGTCCTGCCGCTAGCCAGTGATGTCGACTTCGATGCCGAAGAGCTCGTGGCTGCCTCGCCCGACGCGGTCATCGCGCGACTGGTGGGGGAAGGTGAGTCGGCGCGCCTCCTCGACGGCACGCTCGTGCCCGGCGTCTTCGAGACGCTGCTGGGCATCGTCACCGGCCGTCGACACATCAAGGCGACGCGGGGTGACCTCGTCGGCCACGCCCTGAAGGGTCTGCGCTCACAACTGGGCGGCACGGCCGCGTCGGACCTGGCCGCCACACCCATCCGCGAGCAACCGACGATGTCCAACAGCTCTGCGTCCTACGGCGATCGGCTCGTGCTGAAGCTCTACCGCGTGCTGGAAGACGGCCCCAATCCCGACCTTGAGCTGGGGCGCTATCTCGGTGACGCCGGCTATGCCAACGTCCCGCGCGTGCTCGGCTCGGTCGAGGTCGCCCACGGGGGCACAGGCGCGACGCTGGCGATGGTGCAGGCGTTCGTACCCCACGAGGGCAACCTGTGGGAGTCGATGCGCGAGGCCGTGGGTGCCTTCCTCCACGATGCCGAGGCAGAGGCCGAGCCGCCGGAACCGGCCGGCGACGGAGACCGTTTCTTCCTCGAGCTGTCCCGTGCCGATGTGCCGGCGCGCGCGCAGGACCTCATGGGCGCGGCGCTCGAGACGGCCCGCGTGCTGGGGGAGCGCACCGGCCAGATGCATGTGCTGCTGGCAGCCGCCGACCCGACCGATCCTGACTTCGCGCCCGAGTCGATGTCGCCGTTCCATGTGCGCTCGCTGTACCAGTCGGTACGTCGGCGTGTGAACGACGCACTGGAGCTGCTGGAGAAGGGGCAGGGCACGCTGCCGCTGCGTGACCAGAGGGCGGCACAGGCCGTGCTCGAGGCCTCGCCGCGAGTGGACGAGCTGCTGGCCCACCTGCGCGAGCTCAAGTGCGACGGCGAGCGCATCCGCATCCACGGCGATCTGCACCTGGGCCAGGTGCTCGACACCGGTAACGACGTGGTCATCATCGACTTCGAGGGCGACACCGGCCGGCCGCTGAGCGAGCGTCGCCTCAAGCGACCGGCCCTGACCGATCTTGCCAGCCTCGTCCGCTCCATCCACTTCGCGGCGCACTGGCCGCGGGTCGAGCGTGAGCTGCTCAGCGCCGAAGCCGTCGAGACGTATGGCCTCGCGCTGTGGTCGACGTACTGGTTCCAGTGGATGTCGGCCGCCTGCATACGGGGCTACCGCAGCGCCACCGAAGGCGCCTCCTTCAACCCCACTGACGACGACGCCTGGTCGGTGCTGTTCAAGGCTCTGCTGGTATCACGAGCCTGTGATGAGCTCACCTCGCGGCTGGGCTCACGCTCGGACTGGCTGGGCATCCCGCTGGCGGGGCTCGACGATCTGCTCGGTGAGGCAGGAGAGCCGACGGCCTAGGCGTCGCGCCTGAGGTACGATCGAGGCAGGTTCCGACAGCGGTTCGCAGCCATCGCCCAGGCGCCTCTCGACCGTCATGCGGTGCGAGGGGCGTTCACTTCGATCAGGAGCAACAACATGTGCGCAGATGAGCGCGCCGCCGGCGCAGCCAACGCCAACGACGCCCCCAACGAGGACGAGCTCGAGTTCCAGGCCCCCCAGAAGGGCTCGGCTGAGGAGTTGCTCGATGCGAACGTGCACGATCCACTCGACCCCATGCGCCATTCGGCCGCCCACATCATGGCTGAGGCCGTCATGGACCTCTTCCCCGAAGCCAAGCTGGGCATCGGCCCGGCCATCAAGGACGGCTTCTACTACGACTTCGAGCTGCCTCGGTCGCTCAATCCCCAAGACCTGCGCGCCATCGAGAAGCGCATGAAGAAGTCGGTCCGGGCGAACCACGTCTTCGAGCGCCGGGAGTGGGACCCCGACGAAGGTCGCGCCATGCTCGAGTCCGCCGGCCAGTCCTATAAGGTCGAGATCCTCGACGACCTACGTGCCGCCGCAGAGGCATCCGGCGAACCGGTGCCGGTGGTGACGACCTACACACACGGGCCCTTCACTGACCTCTGCCGCGGACCCCACGTCGAGTCGACCGGCAAGCTCGGCCCGTTCAAGCTGCTCAAGACCTCCGGTGCCTACTGGCGCGGCAGTGAGGAGCGGCCCATGCTGCAGCGCATCTACGGCACGGTCTGGGCCGACCGCGAGGACCTGGACCTGTACCTGTGGCGCCTCGAGGAGGCACGCAAGCGCGACCATCGCCGCCTCGGTGTGGCCCTCGACCTCTTCAGCTTCCACGACGTCAGCCCTGGCTCCGCCTTCTGGCACCCCAAGGGCCAGCGTCTCTGGCGCACTCTGGAGACGGCCATGCGCGAGCTCCAGGACAAGCGCGGGTACCAGGAGGTCAGTACGCCCATCCTGGTACACAAGAAGCTGTGGGAACAGTCGGGCCACTGGGATCACTACGACGACAACATGTTCAAGATGGAGTCGGAGGAGCAGACGTTCTCGCTCAAGCCGATGAACTGCCCCGAGTCCACCATCATCTACAAGACCAGGGTGCGCTCCTACCGCGACTTCCCGTTCCGGCTTTCGGAGTACGGGCGGCTGCACCGCAACGAACGCTCAGGCACGCTCTCGGGCCTGACGCGCGTGCGCCAGTTCATCCAGGACGACGCGCATTGCTATGTCCGTCCCGACCAGCTCGACGCCGAGATCGAGGCACTGCTGGGCGAGGTCAACGAGACGTTCTCCTGGTTCGGCCTGAAGCCGCGATTCGCCTTTGCCACGCGGCCCGACAAGGCCCTCGGCGACCCCGCCATGTGGAAGCATGCAGAAGGGCTCATGCGGAAGGCCCTCGACCGCGCCGGGGTCGACTATGTCGTCAAGCCTGGGGACGGCACGTTCTATGCGCCCAAGATCGACATCTATGTCGACGATGCCCTGGCTCGGGAGTGGCAGATCTCCACCATCCAGGCCGACATGATGATGCTGCCCGAACGCTTCGACCTCACCTACATCGATGAGGACGGCCAGCCACAGCGGCCCATCGCCATCCACCGCGCTATCTACGGTTCCTTCGAGCGCTTCATCGGCATCATCACCGAGCACTTCGCGGGTGCCTTCCCGTTCTGGTGCGCGCCCG
>QNBX01000290.1 GCA_003644265.1 Planctomycetota bacterium | reverse complement strand
TGCCGTGCCAGGTGCCGCGCGCGCTGCCACGCGCCGCGGCCCGCGCTGTCCGAGCGTCCGGGCGAGTGGGGAGATCGAGCGGCCCATGGTGCCTCCGGGGGAGCCTGACCGTACCGCCACGCGGCGCGCGCCGCCAACGGCCGCGCGGGATCGGCGAGGGCTCAGAGCGTGAGCGACTCCAGCACCTGATCGGCGAGCAGGTGGCTGGCACCCAGCCAGCGCTGGAAGGCCCAGCGCGCGCGGGGCAGCTCGCCGCAGTCCACATGGGCCAGGGCAGCCAGCCGATCCAGCTCAGGGAAGCCGTGCGCGGGACGCCAGGACACGGCCTCGTCCAGGGCCTCGAGCGCGGCGCGCGGGTCACCGGCCGCGAGGGCCGCCCCGGCCACCCACAGCGCGGCGTCCTGGGCGTCGTTCAGATCATCCAGGGGGCAGCCCGCCTCGCGGAACGCGGCCAGCAGCCGGGCGCCCAGCTGCGCGGCCTGCTCGCGCTGGCCCACGGCATCCAGGTGGCGCCCGAGCTCGCGCTCCTGCTCGCGCCGCGCCTCATCCCGAGCGCCGGGCGCCGCCAGCCGCGTCTGCAGCTCGGCCACCACAAGCTCGCAGGCGCGCTGGAACAGCTCGTCACGCCGCTGACGCTCGGTGTCGTCGGCGGGATCCACGTCGCGCAGCACGCTCACGGAGCCGCGTCCGTCGCCCGCCGCCAGCAGCGCCTCGGCCTGGCTGAGCCGTCCTGGGTTGCGTCGACGCCCGCGCTGCTCGAGCCAGCCCGACAGCCCGGGCTCGGCTGGCGCCAGCGGCTGCGGCCCGGGGCTCGCGCCTTCGGCAAGCCACGTCGCCAGGCGCACCAGCACCCGCGCCTGGTGCCGGCTGGTGCGCTGGTCGAAGCCCGACAGCAACACCTGCTCGGGGCGCCGCTGCCCCTCGTCCCAGGCCAGCAGGTCGAAGCCGGCCTGCACCAGCGCGTTGTCCGGGTCGCGCTCCCGCGCCGCCTCGAGGTGGACCCGCGCGCGGTCCGGGCGGCCGGCGTCCAGCCATGCCAGGCCCCGCTCCATGTGATCGTAGGCCCGGCTCTCCCGCGGGACGTCGTCCTGGGACTCGACCAGGGCGATGGCCCGGGCGAAGGCGGCGTCGGCCCCCTCGAGCGCGGCGGCCCCCGTGGCGCCCTGGGCCAGCGCCGCCTCGGAGAGCGCCATGCCCAGCCAGCAGGAGATGCCCGCGTAGCCGGGGTCGCGCGCGGCCGCCTCGCGCAGCAGCTCGACGGCGCCGGCGAAGTCCTGGGCGAAGAAGCGCTGCTGCCCGCGGGTGAAGCGGCGCTCGGTGCCGTCGCCGATCACGTGCAGGTGGCGGCGCGGCAGGTCCTGGGCACAGGAGGTCGGCGTGGGCGCTGTCACGGAGGTCCTCGCAGGCGGTCGCCAGCGCGCACTCAGACCACCCGGTCCCGTACGGCGAGCAGGTCCACGCTACGGAACGCGCGCGCCTGATCCCACGCTGGGCTTGTGACCGAGCGCCCGGGCGCCGGCCAGCCTCGCAGCCAGTTGCTAGCTGCGCATCCCCGCCACCACCGCCTCGAGCGTGTGGCGCGCGTCGCCGAAGACCATGTCGGTGTTGGGCTCGTAGAACAGCGGGTTGTCCACGCCGGCGTAGCCCGCGGCGCGAGTGCGCTTGAGCACGAAGACCTCCTTGGCCTTCCAGACCTCGAGCACGGGCATGCCGTAGATGGGCGAGGTCGTGTCGGTCTGCGCGCTGGGGTTGCAGATGTCGTTGGCGCCCACCACCAGCACCACGTCGGTGGACGGGAAGTCGGCGTTGATCTCGTCCATCTCCAGGACGATGTCGTAGGGCACGTTGGCCTCGGCCAGCAGCACGTTCATGTGGCCGGGCAGGCGGCCCGCCACGGGGTGCACGGCAAAACGCAGCGTGCCCCCGGCCTTGCGCACGATCTCGGAGATCTCGCGCACGGCGTGCTGGGCGCGGGCCACGGCCATGCCGTAGCCGGGCACCACGATGACCGAGCCGGCGCGCTGCAGGCTGGCCACCACGTCGTCGACGCGGGCCTCGCGCACGGGCAGCTGCTCGCCCTGCGCAGCGTCGGCGGGCTTGCCGGCGTCACCGCCGAAGCCTCCCAGCACCACGTTGATCAGGGTGCGGTTCATGGCCTTGCACATGATGTACGAGAGGATCGCGCCGCTGCTGCCCACCAGGGCGCCGGTCACGATCAGCAGGTCGTTGCTCAACATGAAGCCGGCCGCGCTGGCGGTCCAGCCGCTGTAGCTGTTGAGCAGGGACACCACCACCGGCATGTCGGCGCCGCCGATGGCCGCCACCATGTGGTAGCCCAGGCCGCCCGCGATCAGCGTGGCCGCCAACAGGGCCCAGATGCCGCCGGTGCCCTCGGCGCCCACAAAGGACGAACCCAGCCAGAGGCACAAGAGCAGCGCCACCAGGTTGAGCAGGTGTCGCGCCGGCAGCAGCAGCGGCCGACCGCTCACCTTGCCCTTGAGCTTGAGGAAGGCCAGCACCGACCCGGCGAAGGTGACCGCGCCGATCAGCACCGCCAGGTACACCTCGATCAGGTGGATGGTCCGGCCTTCGGCCAACTCGTGCGCGCCGACGTAACTGGCGAAGCCCACCAGCACCGCCGCCAGTCCCACAAAGCTGTGCAGCAGCGCCACCAGCTCCGGCATGCCGGTCATCTCGACGCGCCGCGCCATGCGCACGCCCAGCACCGTGCCGACGATCAGCGCCGGGATCACCAGGCCGAAGCGCTCGGCGCCCTCGGCGGTGAGCGTGGCGCCCAGGGCCAGAGCCATGCCCAGCGCGCCGTACGCGTTGCCCGTGCGTGCGGTCTCGGGATTGCTCAGCCCGCGCAGGCTCAAGATGAAGAGCACGCTCGAGGCGAGGTAGGCGAGTGTGATCAGGACGCCGTCCATGTCACTCCCTGCGGAACATGTCGAGCATGCGTTTCGAGACCAGGAAGCCGCCCGCCACGTTGATCATGGCGAACAGCGCGGCCAGGGCGCCCAGCCAGGCGGCCACGCCACCGGCTGCGTCCGTGGCCGCCAACAGGCCGCCCAGGATGATGATGCCGCTGATGGCGTTGGTGACGCTCATGAGCGGGGTGTGCAGGGCGGGCGTCACGTTCCAGACCACCTGCCAGCCCACGAAGCAGGCCAGCACGAAGACGGTCAGGTGCGCGGCGAAGTCCTGCAGCGGCTCGCCAGCGGGCATGCCGCTGGTGAGCATGCGCGCGCGGACCCACAGCAGCAGCAACACGATGCCGATGCCGGCGGCGATCCAGCGCGCGCGCTCGGGCGACGCGTCAGGCTTGGCCTCGGGCACGGGCGCCGCCTTGGGAGCGGACGGCTTGGGAGGCGGCGGCGCGGCCTTGGTGCTGGCGGGCGGCGGCCAGGTCACGGCGCCGGCGTGGGTCACCACGGCGGGGCGGATGACCTCGTCCTCCATGTCGATCTTGAAGCCCTCGCCCCCGCCCATGTCGTCCAGCAGGTTGATCAGGTTGGTGCCGTAGAGCTGGCTGGCCGTGGTGGCCAGGCGCGAGGTCAGGTCCTCGTGCCCCACGATGGTGACGCCGTGCTCCACCACCACCTGGCCGGGCTGGGTCAGCTCGCAGTTGCCGCCCTGCACGGAGGCCAGGTCGACCACCACCGAGCCGGGCTTCATGGCCGCCACCATGTCGGCTTCCCACAGGATGGGAGCGGGGCGGCCGGGGATCAGCGCGGTGGTGATGACGATGTCGGTCTTGGGCGCGATCTCCAGGAACAGCTTGCGCTCGGCCGCCAGGAACTCGTCGCTCATGACCTTGGCGTAGCCGCCGCCGCCGTCGCCCGACTCCTCGAACTGCAGCTCGAGAAACTCGCCGCCCATGGACTCGACCTGCTCCTTGGCCTCGA
>QNBX01000289.1 GCA_003644265.1 Planctomycetota bacterium | reverse complement strand
TTCATCTGTCGCCAGCTCAGCTCGCCCGCCGAGCTCGCAGAAGCGCTCGAACTGCGCGTCGTTGCCGATCGCCAGAATGATGTGACCGTCGGCCGTCGGATAGGCCTGATAGGGCACGATGTTGGGGTGCGCGTTGCCGAGCCGAACCGGGTTGACGCCGGTGGCGAGGTAGTTCATGGCCTGGTTGGCGAGCGCCGCCACCTGAACGTCGAGCAAGGCCATGTCGATGTGCTGGCCCTGCCCGGTGGCGCGCTGGTGGATCAGGGCCGCCTGGATCGCGTTGGCGGCGTAGAGCCCGGTCAGGATGTCCGCCAGCGCCACGCCGATCTTCATCGGCGGACCGTCGGCCTCGCCGGTCACGCTCATGATTCCGCCCATAGCCTGAATCATGAAGTCGTAGCCGGCTCGGGACGCGGAGGGCCCGTCCTGCCCGAAGCCGGTGATCGAGCAATACACGAGGCGCGGGTTGATCGCGTGGAGGCTGTCGAAGTCGAGCCCATACTTCTGCAGCCCGCCGACCTTGAAGTTCTCGATCAGGACGTCGCTGCCTGTCGCCAGCTCACGAATCAGGCGCTGCCCCTCGGCGGCGGCCATGTCGATGCAGACCGACTGCTTGCCGCGGTTGGCGCTGTGATAATAGGCGGATTCGCCGGTGGGCTCGCCGTCCGCCGTCGTCATGTAGGGAGGCCCCCAGGCGCGGGTGTCGTCGCCGCTGCCCGGGCGTTCCACCTTGATCACCTCGGCGCCGAGATCGGCCAGCATCTGGCTGGCCCAGGGCCCGGCCAGGATGCGGCTCAGGTCGAGAACTCGAACTCCTCCAAGCGGTCCCGCCATTCAGATCCTCTCGTCGACAGCCTCTTCCATAGCTTCGAGCGACCGCGGTTTCCACGCAAGAGCGAGACCGGCCGCTGCGCTGATTCGCGCGGCCCCGTGCCCCGTGCCCCGTGCCCCGTGCCCCGTGCCCCGTGCCCCGTGGATCCAGTCGGCCGTGCTCGGCTGCGCCGGCGCCACGCCGTCTCCAACTCGGCGAGCACCTCCAGCGACGCCGCGGAG
Organism: Planctomycetota bacterium; assembly: GCA_003644265.1. The sequence continues at coordinate 2,908 of QNBX01000289.1, read as the reverse complement.
AACACGGGGGCGCCCGGGGTGGAAGCGCCGCAGAGATGCGAACGGCTCTCCGAAGTCCTGCAGCAACGCCTCGGCGCCCTCCCGCCGAGCCTCCCCAGGCCCTCGCCGCTCCACCTCCCGCTGAGTCGCTGAGCGCGGAGAGATGCTTCACCAAAGCGCACTGGAATGCGAACCCTCTGGCTGCTCGCATTTGGGGGTGCATTGGACACCACCGAGGACTCGAACCGCTGCTCCAATCCGTCGTAATGCCCCATGTTTTGGGGTATTATGCCGGTCGTGAGCACATCGCCATTCTTCGCCACCCACCCGGTCTTCACTCGAGACGAGTTCGCCGAGGGTCATCGGGAGGACAGCCATGCGCCTGGATCCCGCGCGGTGGACAAGGCGCTCGCCTACCACCTCAGCCGAGGCCGCCTGCTGCGCGTAAGGCAGGGGCTATTTGCGGTGGTTCCTCCGGGCCAGACGGCCGACGAGTGCGCGGTGGACGTCCTGCTGGTGGCCTCACGCCTGGCGCCCGATGCCGTGCTCAGCTACCACACGGCGCTGGTGGCCCACGGGCTGGCCCAGTCGACGCTGAGACGACTCACCGTCTGCTCGAAGCAGGACCTGCGGCGGACCGTCTTCCGGGGAGTCACCTACGACGGAGTCGCGTTCCCCCGGGCGCTGCGTGACGCCGGCGAGAGCCGACGGCAAGTCATCACGATGAACCGCCTCGGGATCGACCTCTCCGTCACGGATGTCGAGCGCACCGTCGTCGACGTGCTCGACCGACTGCATGACTCGGGCGGATGGGAAGAGGTGACGCGATCGCTGGAGCATGTGCGCGTGCTCGACTCGGAGCGCGCCGCTGACTACGCCCTGGCGCTGGGGCGCGCCTCCACGCTGGCCAAGCTCGGCCTCTTCCTCGATTCACATCGCGAGGCGCTGTTCGTGGAGAGTCCGGTACTCGACAAGCTCCGGGTCGGCCTGCCCAAACGGATCCATCGCATCGAGCGCAGCCACCCGGGCCCCTTCCGCAGCGTGCCGGAGTGTAGACTCGCCCTGCCCGAGGCCCTCCTCGATCCGGCCTGGACCGCGCGGCGGTGAGGACTTCCGCTGAGCAGATCAGCGCCCAGGCTGCGGCGTTGGATTTTGAGCCTCACGCCATGGAGAAGGTGGCCCGCTTGCTGGGGCTGCTCGACGCGATCGCCACGGTGCCGCTCCTGGCCCGCCACCTCATCCTCAAGGGCGGCACGGCGCTCAACCTGTTCCTGCTCGACGTGCCGCGCCTCTCGGTCGACATCGATGTGAACCTGATCGGCGCGCCTTCGCGGGAGGAGATGATGGCGCTGCGCCCAAGCGTCGAGCACGCTCTGCAAGCCGCCTTTGCCAGCGAGCAGCTCGACGTGCGCCGTCGCCCCGACGCCCACGCCGGGGGCAAGTGGAGCCTGCGCTACCGCAGTGTCTTCGGGCAGGGCGCCGTTCTCGAGCTCGACCTGAACACGCTGCACCGCGTCCCGCTCTGGGAACCGCAGCCCTTGCCCTCACGCCTGCCGGTCTTCAGTCTGCGGCCCACGCTGCTGCAAGACGTGCATGAGATCGTGGCGGGCAAGCTCGCCGCGCTGGTCTCCCGCGGAGCCGGTCGGGACATCTTCGATGCGCACGAGCTCCTCTCGACCCTACCGCTGCAGCCAGATCGCCTCCGGCTGGCTTTCGTGGTCGCAGCGGGGCAGGCGAGCGCAGACTGGAGCGAGTACACGCCGGATCACATCCAGGCCGATCCGCGCGAATTGCGGGCGCGGCTGCTGCCCCTGCTCAGACGCACTCACGTCCCCGGCGTGCGTAACATCGACGCCTGGATCGAACAGCTCGTCGAGCAGACCCAACGGCTGATGGAGATCGTCCTCCCGCTGAGCGCCGACGAGCGATCGTTCGTGACTGAGATCAACGAGCGCGGCCGCATCGATCCGGAGCTGCTCACCAGCGATGCGGGCCTGGCAGCGTCCATCACCCTCAACCCCGGGCTGCGCTGGAAGGCGCTGAACGTGCGCCGGCACCGCGGTCTCAGTGACTGACAGGTCTACCCTGACGGCATGGTCACCGCGATCCAGCCGCTCCAGTTGCTCCTCGTCGCCGTGGCCGGGTGGATGGGCCGCCGTCAGCAAGAGGTCATCGAGTACCTCGTGGAAGAGAACCGGGTGCTCAAGGAGCAGCTCGGCGGGCGGCGTCTGCGACTGACCGACGACCAACGCCGTCGCCTCGCGGCGAAGGGCAAGCTCATCGGTCGTCGCGCCCTCACCCGCCTCGCCACCATCGTGACGCCGGACACGATCATGCGCTGGCACCGCAAGCTGATCGCTGCGAAGTGGACCTATCATGCGACGCGCGTCGGCCGACCGGGCCTGATGAAGACCATCAAGGCGCTGATCGTCCGCATGGCGACGGAGAACTCGAATTGGGGCTACTGCCGCATCCAGGGTGAACTGAAAGGAGTTGGCCATCGGGTCGCGTCGAGCACGATCGCCAACGTGCTCAAGGCGAACGGCATCAAGCCAGCGCCCGACCGGGCATCGTCGTGGCGGACCTTCCTCAAGGCCCACTGGGAGCAGATCGGAGCGACGGACTTCTTCTCGGTCGAGGTCTGGACGCCCCGCGGACTGACGACGTACTACGTGCTGTTCATCATCGACCTGAGTAGCCGACGAGTGCACCTCGCAGGCATCACGACGAGCCCGGGCGAGGTGTTCATGGCTCAGATCGCGCGGAACCTGACCGACGCTTGTGACGGTTTCCTTGGCAGCCATCGCTTCCTCATCTGTGATCGAGACGGGAAGTTCACGCCTAGCTTCCGGAAGACGCTGGAGGGCGCGGGAACCAGGATCATCCTGACCCCACGCCAAGCCCCGAACTGCAACGCCTTCGCGGAGCG
>QNBX01000288.1 GCA_003644265.1 Planctomycetota bacterium | reverse complement strand
TTGCACCGAGCCAGATGATCGACTTCAAGGCGTTCAAGGGCGACTCCACCGACAACATCCCCGGCATCCCCGGCGTCGGCGACAAGACCGCCGCCAAGCTGCTGATCGGCTACGGTTCGCTCGATGGCGTCTACCAACGCATCGACGAGGTCAAGCCCGACAAACTGCGCCAGAAGCTCAAGGACCATCACGACGAGGTGCTGCTCTGGCGTGAACTCGTCACCATCGATCGCGCGGCTCCCGTCGAGCTCGACCTCGCGAACGCACGTCTCGGCGACTACGACCGCAGCGAGGTCATCCGGCTCTTCCGTGAGTACGAGTTCCGAACTCTCGTCGAGCGTCTGCCCGGCATCGAGGGCGAAGAAGCCCCGTCTTCCGGTGAGTTGCTCAAGCAGGCTGATCGAGGCGGACCCGTGCCGGCGGCACGGGTGGCCGGCCGGACACCGGGGAGGACCGCACCCCGTGTCAGCGGGGAGAGTAGTGGCCTGCAGTTGGCGCTCGATTTCGGCGCTGTCGCGGGCTCCACTGCAGAGGCGGCTGGTGCACCCGACAGAGCCAGGCCGGTTGCCGCAGACACGCCGGGGTCGGCCACGGCGAGCGGCGTCCCGGCGAGCGGCGTCACGGACGCGCACGAGCGACTTCGCGCGATCATGACCGACCCGTCCGGACTCGAAGCGTTCGCCGCTGCCGGCGACGTGCCGACCTGGCTGGCGGCCCAGTCGGAGCTTGTGGTCGGGACCGTTTTCGACGACGTCCACCCGCGCCGAGGCTCATTGATGGGTCTCGCGGTCGCGGCGCCGGATGGCCGCATCGTGGTCGCGTCGGGCGATGACGCCGTGGCCCTCGGGGCAGCGGTCTTCGCAGCCGGCAGGCCACTGGTCGGTCATGAGATCAAGCCGCTGCTGGTGTGGGAGCTGGCGCGCCGCGACCCCGCCGCGACCACCTCGCTCAGTGCCTCTGGAGGGAGTCTGCCGCCGCTGGCTTTCGACACCCAGATCGCCGCCTACATCCTCAACGCCGCGCTCCGTAGCCAATCCCTCGCCGACATCTGCGCCGAGCGTCTCGACATCACCATCCCCGAGACCGGTGGACTCGATCCGACCGAGGCCGCTGCACTCCAGGCAGCCGCCGTGTCGGCAGCCCATGCGGCGCTGGTGGCCGCGCTGGATGAGCAACCCGAGCTGCGGCGGATCCTCGACGAGCTGGAGCTGCCGCTGGTGGCGGTGCTGGCGGATCTTGAGGCCACCGGGGTGGCGCTCGACCGGGCCTCTCTCGACGCTCTCGCGGCGACCTTTGGTGAGACGGTCGCGCGGCTACAGGAAGACATCTACGCCTCGGTCGGACACGAGTTCAACCTGGGCAGCCCCAAGCAGCTCGAGCAGGTGCTCTTCTACGAGCTCGACCTGCCCAAGGGAAAGCGCACCAAGACCGGCTACTCCACCAACGCCCAAGTGCTCGACGGACTGCGGGAGGCCCATCCGATGGTGCCGATGCTGCTCGACTGGCGCGTCTACACCAAGCTGAAGTCGACCTACGTCGACGCCCTGCCGCTGCTCATCGACGCCGAGACCTCGCGTCTGCACACGACCTTCCAGCAGGCTGCGACCTCGACGGGGCGGCTTTCATCGTCGGACCCCAACCTCCAGAACATCCCCGTCCGCAGCGATCTCGGCCGCAAGATCCGTAGCGCCTTCGTGGCCGGCGGCGACCTCGTGCTGCTCGCGGCCGACTACAGCCAGATCGAGCTCCGCGTGCTCGCGCACGTCTCGGGTGACGGGGACCTCAAGGCGGCCTTCGCGCGCGGTGCCGACATCCATCGTGAGACCGCCGCGCGCGTGCTCAAGAAGGATCCTGCCGACATCACCCATGACGAGCGCTCCATGGCCAAGATGGTCAACTTCGGGCTGGCCTACGGCATGAGCGACTACGGTCTCGCTACTCGCGCCGGTATCCCGCGCGAGGAGGCTCGTGACTTCATCGAGTCCTACTTCGGGGCCTACAGCGGTATCGCCCGCTACATGGTGCATATCAAGCAGATCGCGCAGGAGCAGGGCTACGTCGAGACGCTGCTGGGCCGTCGGCGCTGGATCCCGGAGCTCTCCGCTCGCAACGCCCAGCTGCGGGGAGCCGGCGAGCGCATGGCCATCAACATGCCCATCCAGGGCACTGCGGCGGACATCATGAAGATCGCGCTCATTCGCCTCCACGAGCGGCTGTGCCGCGTCGGCTCCAGCGCGCGGATGCTGCTGTCGGTCCACGACGAGGTGCTGCTGGAGGTGGCGCGCGACGACGTGGGGGCGTTGGCGCCGGTCGTGCGCGAGGTCATGGAGGGCGCGCTCAGGCTCGATGTCCCGCTGGACGTGGACATCAAGGTCGGCGATGACTGGGAGTCGATGACGCCGCTGGAGTCCGCGTAAGCGCGCATGCCTGAGTTGCCCGAGGTCGAAACCATGGCGCAAGACCTCGCGCCGTTGATCGAGGGCGCCATGATCACCGCTGCCTGGTGGGACTGGCCCAAGGTCATCCGCAACCCCGACCCGGCGGCCTTCGAGTGTGCCGTCGTCGGTCGGAAGGTGCTTCGTGTCGGTCGTCGCGCCAAGTGGTTGCTGCTGGATCTCAGCAGCAACGCAGTGCTGGCGATCCAGGTGAAGATGACGGGGCAGCTCTTCGTGCTGCCGGCCGGCACCGTCCACGACAAGCACGTGCATCTGCGCCTGACGCTCGATGGTGGTCCGGTCGCAGGCGGCGGGAGGCACGAGGGGCCGCGCTGGCTGCTGTTCCGGGATGTGCGCAAGTTCGGCCGCGTGGGCCTGTATCGACGAGCTTCCGACGGCACCATCCTCGGCAGCGACGACGAGGGTGAGCTGTTCGCCCAGCATGGACCGGAGCCGCTCGACGAGGACTTCTCCTTGCGCCTCTTCCGGGGGCTGCTGCGCCGCCGCCGCGGCCGTCTCAAGACGACACTGATGGACCAGTCGTTCATCGCTGGCGTGGGCAACATCTACGCCGACGAATCGCTGTGGCGCTCGCGGCTCCATCCGCTGCGCTCGGTGCAGTCGTTGAACGTCGAGCAGGAGCGCCGGTTGTACGAGGCTATCGGTGGCGTGCTCCGCGAGGCCATCGCGCGGCGTGGTTCATCGGTCGACGACTACACCGCGCCCGAGGGCGATGGTGAGATGCAGGAGCACCTCGATGTGTACCAGCGCACGGGGCTGCCTTGCCGTCGCTGCGGCCGTCCCATCCGGCGACTCGTGCTGAACCAGCGCGGCACGCACTTCTGCTCCTGGTGCCAGCGGTTGCCGAGAGCTGATCGCATCGGCGCCAATGCACGCCTGGCGGCGAGCGCCTCACGCTCCGGGCGGCGTGGCCGCAACTGGTCGGAGCTGGGCGGACCCAAAGTGGCCGACTAAGGGCACACTAGACGCATGTCCATCCTGCGCCTCGACGGCGTCCGCCGCGAGATCGGCGACTTCGTCATCCTCGATTCGGTCAGCGCTGCCCTCGCGCGTGGCGAGCGTGTCGGGCTGGTGGGCGGCAATGGCGCCGGCAAGACCACGCTGCTCGAGATCATCGAGGGCCGCGAGGAGGCTGATGGTGGCCGGGTCCATCTAGCCAAGGGCTTGCGCCTGGGGATGCTCACGCAGGAAGCCAACCTCGACCACCGCTTCATCGCGGCACCGACGGTGCGCGCGGTGGTGCGGGGCGGGGCCATCGAGGTCGAACGCATGGAGCGCGACCTGGCCGAGATGGAGGATCGTGGCGCCGAGGCCGTGGAGTCTCCGGCATACGCGACGCTGCGGGACCGCTTCGAGGCTGTCGACGGCTACCACCTCGACCAGCGCGTGCAGGAATCGCTGGCCGGCCTGGGCATCCCGCGTAGCCACTGGGGCCACCATCCCTCGGAGCTCTCGGGGGGCGAGCAGACCCGCGTGGCGTTGGCGCGCCTGCTTACGGCCGACCCCGACCTGCTGATGCTCGACGAGCCC
>QNBX01000287.1 GCA_003644265.1 Planctomycetota bacterium | reverse complement strand
CGGTCCTGCCTCACACGAGACTGTGACTCTCAGGTCCACCTGCGCCGGCTCTGACTGGCGCTTTCATTGGAACGTGATCTCGATGCCGTTCGTGAAGTTCGACGTTGCCGAGCCGGCCACCGAGTCGGCAGATAGGAGTTCCAAGGTACCGTTCTGGCGAGATCTGGCGGGAGTGCACCGTGTCCAGCACGTCACGGCCGATTGGCAGACTTGTAGCGTGCCACGGGCTCGAGGAGGGACTCGTCGGAGAGGGGGAAGTCGGGGGTGCTCACTTTGCTGAGCATGCGACGCAGTGACTTGCGTTGCACGGGATCTCGAAATGGTTGCGAGATCGCCGGGCACGTCACGCTGGCCCGGCCGCTCGCCAGCCGCGCATCTCAGGGCACAAGCTCAAACGCTATGGCGTCCGACAGGTTCATCCCTGGACCGTCGCGGAACCAGAACTGCGTGATCACGACGTCCCCCACCTCGAACCCCCATGCCGTGGGGTCGATCGTCAAGTCGAAGAGTCCCTGGGAACTGGCAATGCCGAGCCCTCGACGGGACGGGTCGCCGATACAGAGCGTGCCGGATCCGACCGGAAGCGATGCCCTGCTCGTACCGAGCAGCGGGATGACGATCGTGAGCGACGGTAGTGACACTCCCAGCAATCGGACCGATGACGCGTGAGCGCACCCGACCTCGACGACCCGCGCGGGGGCTCCGGACGAGTTCGGTGAGGCCGAGCAAAAACGGGTCGTCGGAGGGTCGACTGCGAAGCGCACGATCGCCGGGCTGCGCTGGTTTGCGTTGCCCACGTTGACACTGACACCACTCGAGAGCACCTCGCCGGGTCCGAAGACCGGAAACGCACCGACTCCCCCGAAGGGGTCGTTCGGTTCTGTCACCCTCAATCGATACGTGGGGGTGCCGAACAGGTCATCGATGACTGTTAACCCCCCGATCGTGGCGGGCGTGCCGAAGGTGGGCGCGGTGAATGGCACAACGAGGCGGCCGTAGTTGAAGTCAAACTGATCTCCGAAGCCGAGAGCTGAGAAAACGGGCGCCAGAAAACGTGCGATCTCGACGAATTGGCCCGGAGCACCGGAGGGGCCAAAGAGAGTGATCGCCCCAAGAACACCACCGGTGCCAAATACGTCTGCAGTCGGATCCGACACGGCAACGTAGCCGTTCCAGATCGCGACCTTCTGCCCGTACTGGTTGGACGCTGGCGTGCTTGGAATCAACTCGAAGGGGGTGCCGAGCTGCCCGGGCGACTGATAGCTCCAGACCCACACGCGCCCCCTCGCAGGCTCAAGGCTTGCAATGGCGATCAGAGAGCCCGATGGAGTCTCACCGACGGCGATCGCGTCACCGAATCGCCGGCTAGCGCCATTCGGGTCGGGGTAGTCGATGCGTGCGGTCTCGACCCAGGAGACAGCGGCGAGAGGCTCGAACACGTGCGCTTGTGCCGGTGCGGTAGGGGTCACCCCACTCCTCGATTTGGCCACCATGACGTCGCCGGCGCGGGCGAAGTGGGTCCCGAACTCGACGGCAACTGGATCCGAGGATCGAATGGCCGGGAGCTCGACCCACGACCCCAGATTGAGGAGGTAGCGGCGCACGACGCCCATGCCGGCAGCCGTCGACCCCTGGCGCGAGGTCGCCATGACCTCGACACCAAACGGCGAGACATCGATGTCGATCTCCTCGGCGAACGCCCCGACCGAGGGGTCGGGGCTGGGGATCAGATCGGCGGCGAGCCAGGCTGACCCGATCTTGCGTCGTATCTCGATCCACTCCTGCGCTGAATCCTGTACCCGCACCGCGAACCAGTCGAGGTCGGCATCGATTCCGGAGGCGGAGTATCCGCCGGCGGGTTCAAGTGGCGCCAGCCGACACATCGATAGTTGGGCGAACAGAGGGCTTGCGGCGAGGAGGCCAGTGGTGGCGAGAAGCGTGGCGGTCTTCATGGTGGCGATCGGGTTTGCGAGTTGACACGCAGCTCAATTCTAACGCAACGGCTGGGATTCGCGCCGCCACGAGACTCGGCCCCGTAATGTCCCATCGCCAAGCCGAGGCCCTGTAGTGCCTGAGAAGGCCACCCAAACGGGCGTGGCCGGTGACCAGCCGAAGCGACGTCGAGCGCGGTTCGGCCGAGCGAACGACGACGCGTATCCCGTTCCCGTCGTGGCCACGTCATGGCGTCGGCTGACCGATGGGACAGTACGCGCTCAGGAGCGCGTAGGACGCATGCCGAGACTCACTGAAACGTCACCGCCACCGCGTCCGTGAAATTCGATGTCGTCGTCGGGTTCGCGTCGCGGTACCAGGCTTGGAAGTTCCAGGTTTCGCCCGGCTGGACCGCGACGATCCCCGCGGGCGTCGGCACCGCGTCTAGATCGAGCGCGAGCGAGAACGTGCCGGTGGACCCGGAGTTCTGGATCTGCCCAGGCCCGACGTAACGGCCGATGAATCCACCAAGACACAGTCGCCCCTGGCTGTTGTTCACCGGGAACACGCTGCCCTGTTCGCGGGATGTGATGACGAAGCCGTGCGAGTTCTCCGGGAGCTGACTCGCGATCATCGTGAGGTTGTTGTCTGGGACCGCGTTGGTGCCGGTCGCGGCGAACACACCTGGCTGGCCCGTGGAGTTGGGGATGGCCGGACTGCAATACCGCGTCGCGACAAGATCGCTGTAGTGCGCGAGCCAGGCGTCGTACGACCCCAAGTGCGGTCCGCCGAGGCTGCCATCGGTGACGCCACTCACGAACACACCGCCCGCTCCGTCGTATGCGGCGGCGATCACCTCGTCGCGGCTGGTCGTCCCGTACTGTCGGATCCAGCTCTGGTTGCCAGTGCTGTCGTAGTGCGCGAGCCAGGCATCCACCTGCATGGAGTTCCCCGCGTTCGGGCCACCGAGGCTGCCCTTGCTGCCGCCGCTCACGAACACGCCGCCCGCTCCATCGGGCGCGACCGCGCTCGCTTGGTCGTAGGAGCGCGTCCCGAGCTGTCGTATCCAGGATTGATTGCCAGCGCTGTCGTAGTGTGCGAGCCAGGCGTCATGGTCCCCTGCGCTCGGGCCACCCAGGCTGCCCCGGGTCTTGCCACTCACGTACAAGCCGCCCGCTCCGTCGGGCGCGGCCGCGAGCACACGATCGTCGCCGGTCGACCCGAACTGTCGGATCCAAGTTTGGTTGCCAATGCCGTCATGGTGCGCGAGCCAGACGTCCCACGACCCTGCGTTCGGACCGCCGAGATTGCCGCCGGTGTTGCCGCTCACGAACACGCCGCCCGCTCCGTCGGGCGCTGCCGCGCGCGCGTTGTCCAGGAGGGTCGTCCCGAACTGTCGGATCCAGGCTTGGTTGCCAGAGCTGTCGTAGCGTGCGAGCCAGGCGTCGCGGGACCCCGTGTTCGGACCGCCGAGGCTGCCCCTGGTGAAGCCGCTCACGAACACGCCGCCCGCTCCGTCGGGTGCTGCCGCGTGCACCCATTCATCTGCGGTCGTCCCGAACTGTCGGATCCAGGTTTGGTTTCCGGAGCCGTCGTAGTGTGCGAGCCAGGCGTCCTCACCTCCCGCACTTGGTCCACCGAGGCTACGCACAGTCCATCCGCTGACGTAGACGCCTCCAGCTCCGTCGGGTGCGACCGCGTTCGCGACGTCTTGGCGGTCTGTGCCCAACTGCCGTATCCAGGTCTGGTTGCCCGCGCTGTCGTAGCGCGCGAGCCAGGCGTCGTCGTTTCCCGCGTACTGCCCGCCGAGGCTGCCACCAGTGGTGCCGCTCACGAATACGCCTCCCGCACCGTCGGGCGCCGCCGCCAGCAGGACGTCCCCGGAACTCGTCCCGAACTGTCGTATCCATGTCTGGTTCTGCGCATCGGCAAACGAGGCGAGCGCGGCTGATAACAACGCGCCCCGAAGGGCGGCGAACGCGGTGAGGCAGGCGATCTTCATGCGGCCACAGTCGCACGACCCGCAGCGGACCGCCACGGGCCTCAGTGCGAATGCTGCGACGTTGGCCCATGTCGGGTCGAGCGTGCCGTCCGTGACGAACCT
>QNBX01000286.1 GCA_003644265.1 Planctomycetota bacterium | reverse complement strand
TCCAACCTATCGGGACCGGCTTCTGCCTGATTTCGAGCGCGATATGCGTCCCGGCTTCTGGCTAACGGCGCCCACGCCGACATCTGACCTGCAAGTGCGGCCGGGGGCTGGTGTGGCAGGCGTCAGTGGCCACGCTCGAGGCCTATGTTCGACTAATCCCGGGAACTACAGGTAGCCGTGCTCCCCACCAGCCTCGTTGGTCTCGGCATCATGCCCGGGGGCTGACTCCACCAGGAGCACGCGACGTCCCTGAACGGGCGGCACTCGAGATCGTCTCATCGTCCCGGTGGGGGTAGTGTGTGGCGTGCGTAACAGGAGGTCTCGGATGATGCGATATCGACAGTCTTCCATCGTGGTGACCCTGGCGGTCGTCCTCGGCCTCTCCGGCATCGTCTCCGCGGCGCCGATGATCGCGGCCGACGAGTCCCTCTACTACCTTCCGGCGCCCGCCGAGACCGCGCTCGTCGTGTCTCGCGGCAACGGTGACACCGACGGGCGGTCGGTACGGCAGGACTACGCGTTCGACTTCGTGGCGGCCGACGAGCCCGAGCGTTTCAGGGTGGTGGCGGCACGCGGCGGCACCGTCATCGGCACGCGCGTGGGGCTCCGTGGCGGGCGCTGCACCGAGCCGCTCGGTGGTCGGCGTCCAGCCTGCTGGCGTGACGTCAACTACGTTCTCATCGACCATGGCGACGGCACGTCCGCCCTGTACACGCATCTCAGGCGCCGCGAGCCCCTGGTGCGGCGTGGCGATGTCGTCAGCGTGGGCCAGCCCATCGGCGTCGCGGGCAGCAGCGGCTGGACCGACGAGGTCGGCCTCGGCTTCCAATTGCAGGTGACGCCGACCTGGAACGAGGCCGGTCGCGGCGGCTGGTTCCTGACCGAGTCGATCCCGCTGGCCTTCGCCGATCCCGACGTGGTCAGCCAGCGCGTCGATGGCGTGCCCCAGGCTGACGACGAGGTCATCTCCGGCAATCCCGGCGCAGGGTTCGAGCCCTTCCGCTTCCATCACCGCCCCACCGGACTGCCCGCGTCCGTGCCGTTCGAAGATGGTGTGGAGCGCGACATCAGCATGGCTTATCAGGCCGACTCGTCCGATGGCTACGGGTTGCACTTCGCGGCACCTATCGGCGCTGTTACCGACACGCTTGACCCCGGCTTCATCCCCGGCACGGCGGTGCGTCCGTTGTTCGGCGGCAACCTTGAGTTCGCCGGTTGCGCCAGCGGCGGATCGGCATCGCTGGGCCGCATCGTGGTCACTGGCTTCGAGGTCGACGGCACGCCCTACCACGCGGTCCATGGGCACCTCTCGTACATCGAGCCTGCGCTGCTCGATCCCGGACCCGGGCTTCCGTCGCCCATCGTCGGGCCCGACGATGTCATCGGCTACTACGGTGTCAATGCGCCGCTGCCTGAGGACCAGACGCTCGACTGCCCCGAGGCCGACTCTGATCAGTTCGACCTCTTCGTGACCATCCTCCGCGACGCGACGGTGTCGTCCGAGGGCGAGGTCAGCGGCGGCACGCCCGTCTCACCCGAGCCGCTCGTCGGCGAGCGCGGCTACGAGGGCTTCGATTGGTTCACGGGTCCGGTCGCAGCGGACGAGGTCGTCGCGGAGCCCGGCCGCCCACGCGCGCGCTGGCATAGCAAGACGCCCGCACACAGCTCGCACATCGTCTTCGGTGACACCGTCACCCTGCGCGCCCGCGTACGAGACGTGAGCGACATCGCCCAGGTCCGCTTCCGTGCCTACTACCCGCGCTGGCCGCAGGTCGACGCCAGCAGCGACCTCACGTCCTTCGATCCGATCACCTCATGGCGGCAGCTGGCCGTCTGTGCCGCTCCGGGCGAAGGGCAGCGTGGGTTCGGCAGCCTGTGTGAGTGGAAGGGTGACGGGCAGGACGCCAAGGTCACATACGTGTGGGATCCGCAAGCTGCCAGGGCCCAGCCGTCGGCACCGTGGCTGCCGCGCGCCCGCCGGGCGATGACTCGCGGGGCCACCGCGTGCGTGCCGGTGTCGCTCGCGGTCGAGGTCATCGACAAGGCCGGCCATGTCTACTCGGAGATCGGCAGCCTGCCACTCCCGAGCGAGTGCGGCGAGCGTGCCATCGATCGGCTTGATGATGCCCGTGTGCTCTACCTTGACCCGCTCGTGCCACCACGGGCGCCCACCGCGCGCGGCAAGGTCGAGGACCGTGGGTGGCCACCCGTCTACGGTCCCGACCCGCTCGATGGCGCCATCGTATGGCGGGACCGCTCCAACAACGAGGACGGCTTCCGCATCTACGCGCGACGCAGCTGGCTCGAGACCGACTGCAGCATCTCCGACGGACGGTGGCAGCTGGTCACGACGCTGGCGCCGAACAAGGAACGCTACCGACCGAATCACAAGAAGGTCGTCAAGGCCATCAAGGTCCCGAAGATCGAGGGCGTCCCGGGCCACATGAACCGTTGGGAATACGCCGTCTCGGCTTTCAATGAGGCCGGAGAGACGCGCCTGTTGCCGGTCGGTGGCTTCGTGGGTGGCTCTGAGAGGTTCTGTGACCCCGGTTTGGTGCCGCCGCCTGAGCTTGAGCCCTGAGCCTCAACCGACACCCTCCCATCGGCCGGCCGAGCCGCCGGGAGGGAGAGCAACAGCGAACCGGCCGGGAGCGATCACCTGATCGTGATGATGCGCCCGGTGAGGGCGGCATGGCGCGCCTGACCGGAGTGCCCTGGGGCCGGCTGTTCGGCTACCTGCGGCCGCACTTGCGCCTGTTTGCGGTGGCGGTCGTGGCCCTGCTCATCTCGACCGGAGCCGCGCTTCTGCTCCCGCTTGTCATCGGTGGTCTCGTGGGGGAGGTCGTCGGCGCCGGGGACACCGCCGGACTCGACCAGATCCTCCTCATGCTCATTGGCATCACGCTCGTGCTGGCAGTCGCAGGCTTCGCCCAGACATGGTCGCTCGGCGTCATCGGCGAGCGCATCGTGGCACGCATGCGGGCGCAGGTCTTCGACCGCCTCGTGACGCTGGAGCTCGACTTCTACGTCCACCGCCGGGTGGGTGAGCTCATCTCACGACTCTCGAGCGACGTCACCCAGGTGCGGTCGATGCTGACGCAGACGCTGGCATCGCTGCTGTCGTCGCTGCTGGGGTTGATCGGCGCGATGGTCATCCTGTTCCTGCTCAGCCCCAGCCTGCTCGTGGTCATCCTCGCGCTGGTGCCCGCGATCGTCATCATCGCGGTCGTCTTCGCCCGGCCGCTGCGGCGTCTTTCCACTCGAGTGCAGGACGCCATCGCTGCCTCGACCACGACGGCCGAGGAGGCGCTCAGCGGCATCCGGGTGGTCAAGTCGTTCGGACGCGAGGACTGGGAGCGGCACCGCTACGGCGAAGACCTGCGCGACGTCGTTGGCATCGCCACCAGGCTGGTGACGTGGCGCGGCCTGTTCGGCGCGATGATGACGGTGCTTGGCTTCGGGACCCTCATCATCCTGCTCTGGTTCACCGGCCACCAGGTCATCGAGGGCACCCTCACGTTGGCTGCGCTGACTAGCTTCCTGCTCTACGGCATCACCATCGGCACCAGCCTCTCGACCATCGCCGGGCTCTACGGCCAGTTCCAGGAGGGCGCGGGTGCCGTGGCGCGCGTGTTCGAGATCATCGACGAGCGGCCCACCATCCGTGAAGATGCTTTCGCCGAGCCGATCGGGGATGTGGCGGGGCGCATCACCTTCGAAAGCGTGACCTTCGGCTACGGCGACGAGCGCGCCGTGCTGCGCGACATCGGCCTCGACATCGCGGCCGGCGAGTTACTGGCGGTGGTGGGTCCATCCGGTGCCGGCAAGACCACCTTCTGCAACCTCATCCCGCGACTCTGGGACGTCAGCGAGGGACGCATGCTGATCGATGGGCGCGATGTGCGCGACGTGCGGTTGCGCGGGCTGCGCGAGGCGGTCTCGCTGGTGCCGCAGGACGCCACCCTCTTTGGCGGCACGGTCGAGGAGAACATCCGCTACGGCTTGCTGGACGCCACCGACGAGGAGCTGATCGCGAC
>QNBX01000285.1 GCA_003644265.1 Planctomycetota bacterium | reverse complement strand
GGACGAACGCCGGGCCAGATGCGTCCGGTGTCTATCCAGATGGACGTGCAGAAGTGGGCCGCAGCATCGCTGATCTACAAGCAGGGCGACACGCACGTGCTCTGCTCCGCCACGATCGAGGATCGCGTCCCGCCGCACCTGCGCGGCAAGGGCACCGGCTGGGTCACCGCCGAGTACGCCATGCTCCCCGCTGCCACCTCGGAGCGCATGCGGCGCGAATCGGTACGCGGCAAGCTGGGTGGCCGAACCTACGAGATCCAGCGACTCATCGGCCGCTCCCTGCGTGGCGTCGTGAATACGGCGGTCATGGGTGAGAAGACCGTGGTGGTCGACTGCGACGTCCTCCAGGCCGACGGCGGCACCCGCTGCGCGTCGATCACCGGCGGCTACATCGCTCTCGTGTTGGCGCTGCGAAAAGCCAAGCTCGAGCGTGCCATCGTCAGCAAGATCGCGGCCATCAGCGTCGGCATCGTCGAGGATGCGCCGTTGCTGGACCTCGAGTACCGCGAGGACTCCGGTGCTGAGGTCGACTTCAACGTCGTCGGCACCGACGCCGGCACCTACATCGAGTTGCAGGGCACCGCGGAGGGCAAGGCCTTCGACCGCTCGCAGATGGACGCGCTGCTGGACCTGGCCGACGGCGGCCTCAAGACCCTCTTCGGCATCCAGGAGGCCGTGCTCAAGGGCGAATCGGCCGCAACGGGCAAAGCCGCCAAGTGAGCCGGCGTTTGCTTCTCGCCACCCGTGCCCGCCATAAGGTAGCCGAGCTAAATGAGCTGCTGGACCTCTCCGACGTGACGCTGGTGACGCCGGACGAGGTCGGCATCGAGGGTGAGCCGGTCGAGGATGCGGAGACGTTCGAGGGCAATGCCGCCATCAAGGCGCGCTACTACGCCGAGCGCTCCGGTCTGCCTACGCTGGCCGACGATTCCGGTCTGGAGGTCGACGCGCTCGATGGGCGACCCGGGATCTACACGCGTCGCTACGCTGGCGACGACCCCACCGACGGGGAGAACAACACCAAGTTGCTGGGCGAGCTCGATGGCTTGCCACCGGAGCAGCGCGGCGCGCGCTACCAGTGCGTGCTGGCCTTCATCGACCCGACGTCGGGTGCTGAGCCGGTCTTCCGCGCGGGCGCCTTCGAGGGGCGCATCGCGACCGGACCTCGTGGCGATGGCGGCTTCGGCTACGACCCCATCTTCGAGCCCGAGTCGGAGACTCCGGGAGCGCGTACCGTGGGGCAGATGAGTGCGGACGAGAAGCATGCGCTGTCGCATCGGGGCAAGGCTGCGCGGGCCATGGCCGTATACCTTAAGGGGGAGGGCTGGTAGATGACCGCGAAGCCCAGGGTCGTCATCGCCGGTGAGGCGCTCATCGACCTCATCATCGACAAGGATGGGTCGGTCACCCCGGCCGCCGGCGGCGGTCAGTACAACGCGGCGCGTGCCATGGCGCGCCTGGGCAGCGACGTCCACTTCCTCGGCCGCATCAGCGACGACTGGTTCGGCCGGATGCTCCGCGCCAAGCTCGAGGCGGACGGTGTGGGGACGGACCTGGTCGTCGACACCGGCGACCCCACCACCCTGGTGCTGGCTGAGATCGACGAGGCCGGTGTGGCTCACTACCACTGGTACATCGACCGAACCACCGTGCCCGGCCTGGAGCTCGAAGATGCCCGGCGCTGCCTGGCGCCGACGCCCGACGCCCTCCACGTGGGCACGCTGGGCCTGACCATGGAGCCCATCGCCGACTCGCTCGCCGCCGTCGTGGCTGAGGTGCCCGATCAGACCTTCGTGATGGTCGATCCCAACTGCCGGCCCACCGCTACGCCCGACTTCGCTCGCTTCCAGGAGCGCATGCGGGGCGTTCTGGAGCGTGCCGACATCGTCAAGGGCAGTGACGAGGACTTCGAGTACCTCGACCTGGCCCCGTCGCCCGAGGCCACCGCGCGCCTGCTGCTGGAGGGGGGTGTGGGTGCCGTGCTGGTGACGCATGGTGGCGACGCCGCTCGCGGCTACTGTGCTGGCGGTGAGTTCAGCGTGCCGGTGCCCAGGGTCGAAGTGGTCGACACGGTCGGGGCAGGGGACACGTTCGGCGGTGCCTTCCTGGCCCTGTGGCTGGAGCACGGCCTCGGTCGCCGCGAGTTGGCCGATGCCGCCCTGCTTGAGGACGCCGTCACCTTCGCCGTCCGTGCCGCCGCCATCAACTGCACCCGCGCCGGAGCCGAGCCTCCCACCCGCACTGAGATGGGATTGACGTAGGCCCTATTCCAGCAGCGATCCGTCGGGGGCGTAGCGACCGTGGCGATGTCCAGCCTCGATGAGCGCATGGATGTTGTCGGCGGGCGTGTCAGGCGGTAGCGCACAGCCGGCACCGAAGATGAGTCCCCCGCCCGGTCCCAGGATGGCCAACTCCTCGCGCGCAGCCCTGGTGACATCGTCGGGAGTACCGCGAGCGATGATCCCGGATGGATCGATGGTGCCGACGATGGTGGCTCGGCCGCGCGTGGCCTCCTTGATTGCCGGCAGGTCGCACTTGAAATCGAGACCCAGGGCCACGGCGCCGGTCTCGACCATGTCCGCCACGATGGGGGTGGCGTTGCCGCAGATGTGGTTCTGCACGCGTATGCCCTCGCGCAGCAGACGCTTGGTGACGCGCTCCTCGTGAGGAAAGGCGATCTCGCGGTAGATGGCCGGCGAGCAGACGTCCGGACCGGCGATCGACTCGCCCATCGAGACCAGGTGTGCGCCCGCCTCGACCTGGGCGACGGCGTAGCGGTAGTAGGCCTCCTCGCAGAAGTCCAGCAGTCGGTGCAACTTGTCGCGGCTGCCGAGGTCCATCTGGGCGATGAGGAACTCCTCCATGCCCAGGATCATCGAGGCCAGTGAGAAGGGGCCCTGGTCGGCGATGCCCATGACGAAGCCGTCCTCGCCGACCTCGTTGGCCACGATGCTGGTGGCCTTGAGCATCTCCTGCAGTGGCCTCGACGTAGCGGGGTCGGGCAGGATCAGCTGGTCGATGTCGTCCAGGCTCCCGATGGCCGGCGTGAGCGATACGGGCGTCGAATCCTCGAGGTACTCGACACCGACCCCGCAGGCCGAGGCCAGTGTGGACGTGCCACCGTCGATGAGGAGGACGTCGTGGCCGTACTCGCGCCACGAAGCGATGAGGCCCGCGGCGATGGCCTCGCCATCACGGTAGAACTCGGGAAAGGGGAGGCCCGATACGCGCGCCGCCACCAGGGTGTCGTGCAGATCCACCGGCACGCGATCGGGGATGCGACCCGCAAGCACCGTCTCGGTCCGTTCGACCGCTGTCATCGTCATTGCCATGGCCTGATGGTAGCCGCCGACTTGGCGCCACATGTCGTCGTGGGCGCCGTTAGCCAGAGAGACCCCCGGACTTGGCGCCACATGTCGTCGTGGGCGCCGTTAGCCACCGTGCGAGCCCCGATCAGGCAGTTTCCGGCGCCGGCGCGTCAGATCCAAGCGTGGCGGGGCATAGCGTCGGCACCGATAGGCGCGGGAGAGGGTGTGTAGCTGTCCTGAAGCACGCCTAACGGACCCCAGGACGACATTTGTCCTCCATGCACGCGAGGGCGCGCGTGGCGACCGCACGGCCACACGACCGCACGGCCACACGACGCACTCCGTAGAAAACCCTTGACAACGGCGATCGGGAGGTACAGTATCGATTTACTGAAACGATTGAGTAAACAGTTGGAGCCAGGGAGGGCTGCAGTCGGAGAGGCTGGAGCCAGAGAGGGCTGCAGCGGGAGGCGATAGCGCCGCTCAGGAGGAGCAGGGACGTTGACCCAGGACCGGACGGTCAGCGGGGGGAGCGCGTAGATGGATGCACCCGCACCGCAGTCGCGTACGCCACGACGACGGCGGGCCCGCATGTCTGACGTGGCCGCCACGGCCGGCGTCTCCACGACCACCGTCTCGCTGGTGTTGAGCGGAAAAGCTGGCACCTCGATCCCCGACGTCACCAAGGAGCGCGTCTTTGAGGCCAGCCGCGCGCTGGGCTACCGCACCAACACCGTCGCGCGCAACCTGCGCCAGCAGAGCAGCGACACCATCGGCTTCATCTCGGACACCATCGC
>QNBX01000284.1 GCA_003644265.1 Planctomycetota bacterium | reverse complement strand
TCGGCGGTCGAAAGCTGCTGCGGCGGGAACACCGCCACGCTGTCACCGGAGTGGACGCCGGCCCGCTCGATATGCTCCATGAGCCCGGGGATGAGCACGTCGGTGCCGTCGGTGATGGCATCGATGTCGACTTCCATGCCCTCGAGGTAGGCATCGATGCGGACGGGTCGATCATCGGTCAGGACGGTCGCGGCAGTCAGTTGGCGAGCGAGGTCGTCGGGGCCATAGCAGAAGTCGATGGCGAGACCGCCGATGACGAATGAGGGCCGCACGAGCACGGGATAGCCGATGCGCTCAGCCACCGCCAGTGCTTCGTCGAGCGAGGCGGCGATGCCGCCACGCGGCTGCGGGATGCCCAGCGCCTCGACCATGCCGGCGAAACGAGTGCGCTCCTCGGCGCGGTCGATGGCATCGACGTCGATTCCCGGAAGCGGGACCCCTGCGGCCTCGAGCGCGACCGCCAGGTTCAGCGGCGTCTGACCACCGAACTGGATGAGCGCCGGCAACCGCTCCTCGTCATCGGGCGTCTCGGCATCGATCACCTCCAGCACGCTCTCCTCGTCGAGCGGCTCGAAGTACAGCCGCGACGAGGCGTCGAAGTCGGTCGAGACCGTCTCGGGATTGGAGTTGATCATCACCGCCGCGACACCATCGGCCCGCAGCGTCTGGGCTGCCTGCACCGCGCAGTAGTCGAACTCGATGCCCTGGCCGATGCGCACCGGCCCGGAGCCGATGACGAGCGCGGCAGGTCGCTCCACCGGCGCTGCCTCGGGCGGGGAGCCGGCGGCGGCGTACGTGGCGTAGAAGTACGGCGTCTCGGCGGCGAACTCGGCGGCGCAAGTGTCCACCATGGCGAAACCGGGGCGAAGACCCAACTCATGTCGGTGCCGCGTCACCGCCGAGACGCCGAGGCCCGTCAGCACCCCGATGTCACGATCGCTGAAGGAGGCCCGCTTGGCGGAGACGAGCAGGCCATCGCTGATGCCCCTGCCTTCGTCGCGCATGCGCTGCTCCAACACGGCAAGACGCTCCATCTCCGACAGGAACCACGGTGCGATGCCGGTCACACGCTGTAGCTCAGGCGCGGAGACCCCTCGCCGCAGCAGCGCCAGCAGCCGCCACAGGCGCGAGTCAGAGGGCTTCAGGAAGCGCGCCAGCAGGGTCGACCGCGACGCCGGTACGGCCTCTTCGCCATCCTCGACGACGAGCCCATCAGGGCTCATGAACACGTCGGCGAAGGCCTCCTCGTGGGCCATCGGCCGTTCGGGGATGGGCGCATGCTCACCACCACGAGCGCCCGCGGCCCAGCCAGCCAGCACGTCCAGCGTCGGTCCCCACGCGGTGTCCTCGGCGAGGAACCCGGCACCGGCCTGCTCCAGCCCACGCAGCGCCTTGTTCAGCGCCGAGCCGAAGGTGCGATCGATGGCCATGACCTCGCCGGTCGCCTTCATCTGTGAGCCCAGTGAGCGGTCGGCGCCGGGGAATTTGTCGAAGGGGAAGCGCGGCAGCTTCACCACCACGTAGTCGAGCGCCGGCTCGAAGGCGGCCACGGTGGTGCCGGTGACGGCGTTGGGGATCTCGTCAAGGCGCCGGCCGATGGCGATCTGTGCCGCCACCCGGGCGATGGGATAACCCGTCGCCTTCGACGCCAGGGCCGAGGAGCGGCTCACTCGTGGGTTGACCTCGATGACGGCGTACTCGCTCGCGTCCGGAGAGAGCGCGAACTGGACGTTGCAGCCGCCCTCGACACCGAGCGCACGGATGATGTCAAGCGCCGCCGTCCGCAGCCGCTGGTGCACCGGGTCGGGCAGCGTCTGCACCGGTGCGACGACGATGGAGTCCCCGGTATGCACACCCAGCGGGTCGACGTTCTCCATCGAGCACACCGCGATGCAGGTGTCCGCCGCGTCACGCATGACCTCGTACTCGATCTCCTGCCAGCCGGTCAGGTAACGCTCCACCATGACCTGGCCGATGGGGCTCATGCGCAGGCCGGTGCGGACGCGCTCATCAAAGGCCTCGCGCGTGTCGACGATGCCGCCCCCGGTACCACCCATGGTGAACGCCGGGCGCACGATGGCCGGCAGGCCGATGCCCTCGAAGGCCCGCTCTGCGGCGGCGGCGCGCTCGGTCTCGGTAGCACCCTCGACGATGACCGAGGGGGCATAGGGCTGGCCGATGGAGTCGAGCAGGTCGCGGAAGCGCTCGCGGTCCTCGGCCATCTCGATAGTCTCGATGGGCGTACCCAGGAGCCTTGTGCCGGTACGTTCCAGCACGCCGGCTCGGGCCAGCTCCATGGCCAGGTTCAAACCCGTCTGGCCACCCAACCCCGGCAGGATGCCGTCGGGCTTCTCGATCTCGATGATGCGTTCGACCGAGGTCACGCTCAGTGGTTCGAGATAGACGGCATCGGCAACACCGGGGTCGGTCATGATCGTGGCCGGGTTGGAGTTGAGCAGGATGGTGCGCACGCCCTCTTCGCGGAGGGCACGGCAGGCCTGGGTGCCGGCATAGTCGAACTCGGCTGCCTGCCCGATGATGACCGGCCCTGAGCCGAAGATGAGGATGGACCCCGGTCGCTCGCTCACGGCTGCCCCGCACTCGCATAGGCGCGAACATGGCCAAGGAAGCGGTCGAAGACCTCGGCCGCGTCGAGTGGACCGGGCGAACCCTCGGGGTGGTACTGCACGGTCTCGATGGGCAACGAGTGATGACGCAGGCCCTCGACCGTGCCGTCATTCAGGTTGCGCTGGCTCACGAAGAAACCCGACCCGGAAGGCAGGGACTCGCCGACCACCTCCACCTCGTGGTTCTGCGCCGTCACCGTGACTCGACCCGAAGACTCGTCACGAACCGGGTGGTTGGCGGCGTGATGGCCGAAGCGCAGCCGCTGCGTCCGTGCACCCGCGGCCCGCGCCACGATCTGGTGCCCCAGGCAGATGCCCAGCAGGGGCCGGCCATCAGCCACGACCGTACTCGCCAATGAGACCGGGCCGCCCAGCACGCCGGGATCGCCCGGCCCGGGAGAGATGACCACGCCGGCGACATCGGCTGCGAGCACCTGCTCTGCGGTGGCCGTATGTGGCAGGACGCGTACACGCACGCCCCGGCGATGCAGCGAGCGCACGATGTTGGCCTTGAGGCCCAGGTCGACCACGGCCACGACCGGCCCGCGATCACCCACCTCGTAGGGCGCGTTGACCGAGACCCGTGACACGAAGTCCTGTTCCTCCCACACGGGCACGGCGCGGGCGTGGGCGACGGCAGCGAGAGGATCGGTCTCTCCGGGGGCGGTGATGATGCCGCGCAGTGATCCGCTCTCGCGCAAGTGCCGCGCCAGCGTGCGGGTGTCCAGCCCCGCGATCGCGGGTACCCCCTGCGAGCGCAGTAGGTGCACGATCTGACGCGCACGACCCAGCACGCCGGCGGTGGCGTGACCGACGACGAGTCCGTTCAGCCAGGGACGCTCGGATTGATCGTCATCGGCAAGGCGGCCGTGATTGCCGATGAGAGGAAAGGTCATCACCACGACCTGCCCGGCATAGCTGGGATCAGTGCAGACCTCCTGGTAGCCGGTCTGTGAGGTGTTGACGACGAGATCGCCGCCGCCACGCACGGGAGCACCGAAGGCGACGCCACGGAATGTGGAACCGTCTTCGAGCGCCAGCAGGCAGGGTCCGCTGCTGCCGATGCGAGGATCGACGACCGCGTCAGCGGGAAGGGGTAACACCGGCGCCATGTTCAGCGCCGTGGGAGGCATGGTCAGGCTTCCTCCTTGCTGGCCTCTCGGGACCGGGCTACCGGCCTCTCGGGACCGGGTATGCAAGAGGCCGCAAGCGTACTACGGGTCCGTCGGCAGGACGGCCTCGCGGATGTGCGGGCCGATGATCTCGACCCAGCCGGCATATTGCTTGGGCGTCCCGTAGGGCCCCTCGGCGATGACGAGGCTGGGATCGCCGGCCGCAAGCTCGTTGACCGAGGCGATGTCGATGACGCCGATGCCGCGTTCGCCGGCCGCATCCGTGAGCGTGGCGTTGAGCTCCTCCACGGCGGCGAGGCTATCCTCGCGGGGACCGAACGCCTTGCCCCAATGCGTCAGGGTGTGGTCCG
>QNBX01000283.1 GCA_003644265.1 Planctomycetota bacterium | reverse complement strand
GTGGTCACCCTGGCTGCCTCCGCGGTCATCGTCACTCCGCTGCGCTTGACCGAGGTCGCCGGCGATGCCGCGGCCGCCGCCCTCTACGTGGCCAACTTCCGGTTCGCGCTTGATGCGGCCAACTACCTCGCCCTCGAGGTGCCCTCGCCGCTGCTGCACTACTGGTCGCTCGGCGTGGAGGAGCAGTTCTACCTCGTCTGGCCGCTCATCCTGCTGGTAGCCACGCGCTTCCTGCCGATGCGTTTCGTGGGGCTCTTCTTCGTGGTCCTCGCCATCGCCTCGTTCGGCCTCTCGCTCTACTGGACCGACGCATCACCGGCGTGGGCGTTCTTCTCACCACTGACACGAGCGTGGGAGCTGGCAGCCGGTGCACTCATCGCCATCGGGCTCCTGCGCATCCCCGCGCGGTTCCCCCGTCCCACGGCCGCCATCGCGGTCATCGTCGGCCTCGTCCTCATCATCGCTGCGGTCATCCTGCTCGGTGCCGAGACGCCCTTCCCCGGCGTCGCTGCGGTCCTGCCGGTGGCCGGCGCCACCCTCGTCATCGTCGGTGGTGTCCGAGGGCCCACGCTGCCGGGCAGGCTGCTGCTGGGCAATCCGCTGTCGCGCTACCTCGGCCGCATCTCGTACTCGCTGTACCTGTGGCACTGGCCCATCCTCATCCTCGTTCCCATCGCGCTCGAGAACGACGAGATGGGCGTCCGCATCGCGCTCGCCTTCGCCTCGATCCTCGCGGCCATCATCAGCACCGAACTCATCGAGCAGCCCTTCCGTCGCAGCAGCGCTTTGGCCAGGCGCTCGCGTGGCTCCATCCAGCTGGGGCTGTCGGCATCGGTGGCTGTCGGCATCGCCGCGCTCATCATGAGTGGTGCCATCAGCCTGCCCGCGAACCTCATCCGGCCCGACCCGGTGGTGGTGGAGCTGGCCGGTGTACGCGAGGACCTGCCGCGCAGCTACAGCGACGGCTGCCATCTCGCCTACGACGTGGATACGCCGCGGACCGACTGCGTCTACGGCGACCCCGCGGGCGAGAAGACCGCCTTCCTCATCGGCGATTCGCACGCGGCGCAGTGGCTACCGGCGCTCGACGCCTACGCCGCCGACAACGGCTGGAGCCTGGAGGTCCACACGAAGTCGGCCTGCAGCGTGGTGCCGGTGCCCCTCTGGGAGCGCAAGCTGCGGCGCGTTTACAACGAGTGCATCGATTGGCGCACGGCCTTGTTCAAGCGCATCAAGAAAGCCGATCCGGAAGTCGTCTTCGTGGGCAGCTCTCGCGATTACGAGCTCTGGGACGCTGGCCGCATCATCCAGACCAACCAGGCCTACGGGTACTGGCGCGAGAAGATGACGGAGATGCTCACGTCACTCGACGCTCGCGCCGACCGTGTGGTGCTGCTGGCGGAGATGCCGTTCCTGACCTTCGACCCGGTCGATTGCCTTGCCGATGACGACATCGACCGCTGCGATCCACCCGCGAGCCTTGTCCTCGACGCCGAGTACGCTGCGCTGGAGTCGGCTGCGGCCGATGCTGCCGGAGCCTCGGTGCTGTCGCTCAACGAGCTGCTCTGCCCAGGCGCGAACTGCCCGGTCGTGGTGGACGATATCGTGGTGTTCCGCGACCCACACCATGTGACCGCGTCGTACATGGAGCACCTGGCCGACCCGGTCGCCAACCTGCTCGAGGGCCGCGCGCCGTATCCCACGCCGAGCCCCTCCGCACTCCCTACCGAGGCTGCCGACTAGCTTCCCCAGGGGCCATAGCTGCCGGGCAGCGAACCCTCCGGCCGGTCGATGTGGGGTCTTGTGGCAGGCCGACGATCGCTCGGGCGTCGTAGTCAGACGTCGCCGTGGGCGACAGGGGTCTCCACGGGAGACGGTAGACCACCGGAATACACCGTCCGGGCGGCATACACGGCCTGAAACGGCCACAGGCGTGACCACAAGCTGGTCTACGGTCGGTGGGGGCGACAGGTGTCCACAACGGCCGCCGCAGGGGTGTCGGCTGCCTCCGTCCGGCGTCCGGCGTCCGGCGTCCGGCGTCCGTCGAACCCGTCGCCCCTCCCACCGCCCTCCGGCCAAGACCGTACTCGGCGTCTGCTCTTGGCCCCCCACCGCACTCGTTCACACAACATTCCCGCATCCCGATCTGGGTCGATCGTGGGGTCTGGTGTAGTTGGTGGGGGTTCGGTCCCCCTTCGGTAGCGCCCCCGGTGGTACCCGCGTGTGAGAGTCGGCGGGAAGATCTCCGGCGAGAGTCGGGCCATGCCCACATTCCGACCCATCCCTATCCGCCGAGCGGCTGCGGCAGCGCTCGCGGGGGTGATGCTCCTCACGCTCCTTCCTGCCGCCACCGCCATGGCCTCGACGCCGCCCGATGTCAGGGCCGCGGAGTGGAAGGTCCTCGCACAGATGAACCAGTTCCGCGCCAACAACGGCCTGAAGCCGCTGCGCATGGCCACCCGTGTCCGGCTGGTCGCCCGCGATCGCTCGCGCTCGATGAAGAGCCTGAACTACTTCGACCATGTCTCACCAGGCGGCGCCACCGCGGCCACGCTGATGAACAGGCGCGGCGTCAAGTACGCCTTCTGGGGTGAGAACATCGGCTGGACCAAGTACATGGGCGAGATGGAAGGCGCCAAGTGGATGGTCAACTGGTGGAAGAACTCACCGGGCCACCGTCGCAACATGCTCAACAAGGGCTTCAACTACGTCGGCATCGGTATCGCCAAGGACGGCCCCAAGCTGCTGTACACGATGGTCCTCGTGAACCAGCGTGACCACACCCCGCCCAAGGCTGGCCTGGTCAGCTCCCACTCCGGCATCTCCTTGTCGACTGCAGGCAGCGCCAGGAACGTCACGGTGCGCTGGCGGGGCAAGGACCGTCCCCTCGCGACCCGAACGGCTGGCTTGCGTGGCTTCACCGTCACCTACAAGCGCGGCGCCGGCAACTGGCACGTCCTGCGCAAGGGCACCAAGGCCCGGCAGCTCACCAAGGCTCTCGCCAAGGGCACGCACAGCTTCCGCGTGCGAGCCGTCGACAACAAGGGCAACAAGGGCTCCTGGATGCGACCCCTCGTGGTGACCGTCCACTAGGACACCCGCCACTGCCGATCCGAACGCCGGGCCAGGCGCGACTTGGCCCGGCTTCGTGATTCAGCGGGACCGGGCGTCAGCCGTTCGTTGCCTCGGCCGGGGCGAAGCCGTCCAGCTCACGGTGCACCTGGACGAAGAGGCTGCCCATCACACGCGCGGCTGTGGGGAACGCGTGGATGGTGTCGGCCAGCTCCGCCAGCGGCACGCGCAGCTTGATCGCCAGCACGACCTCGTGGATGAGCTCCGAAGCACCCGGCCCGGCGATGAAGGCGCCCAGCAGCGTGCGCGTCGCGCGGTCGACCACGATGGTGATGTGACCGTCGGCCTCGGCGGTGTAGCCCCTGGCCGTGGGTGCCAGGTCGGCCGTGGCCTCGAAGGCGTCGTAGCCGGCCTGGAGCGCCTGCTCCAGCAGCAGTCCCACCGAGGCGGCTTCGGGGTCGGTGTAGAGGGCGCGGGGGATGGCTCGATAGTCGGGCGTAGCGTCCTCACCGCGGGCGATGCGGACCGCCATCTCTCCCTGGTAGTGGGCCACGTGCGTGTGCAACTCCGGGCCGGCCGGGTCGCCCACGAGGTAGACGTGGGGGGCGATGCGCAGGTGCTCGTCGGGTCGCGGCATGCGATCCCCGGCGATGATGCCGATGGTGTCGAGCCCCAGTCCCTCGAAGGGGATGGTGCGGCCGATCGAGACCATCACCTCGTGGCCCTCAGCGTAGGTGCCGTCGGAGAGCTGCACACGGTGGGCACCGTCCGCGCCGGCACCAGGGTCGACACGCACAGCGCGGACGCCGGTACGCACGGTGGCACCGTCACGCTCGAGACCGGCCTGCACGCACTCAGAGTTGCGGGGGTGGTCACGGGCGAGGATGCGTGGGTTGGAGTCGACCAGCGTGACCGGCACACCGTAGCGGGCGTAGGCCTGCGCCAGCTCGGTGCCGGCGGGACCGCCGCCCATGATGAGCAGCGACTTGGGCAGCTCGCGCGCCGTGGTGCCCTCGCGATTGTCCCAGGCATCGATCTGGTCGAGGCCGGCGATGTCCGGGATGCGCGAGCGCGAGCCGATGG
>QNBX01000282.1 GCA_003644265.1 Planctomycetota bacterium | reverse complement strand
CCACTGGATCACGTAGCGAATCGGCACGCCCTCGTAGCGATTTCCGTAGGCGTTGATGATCTGCTCGGCCAGGTGCCCCACCACCAGCACCACCTCGTCGACGCCGGCGGCGCGAGCGTTCTGCAGGCTGTACTCCAGCAGTGGCTGGCCAGCCAGGGGCAGCATGCACTTGTTGGTGGCGTCGGTCAGGGAGTCCAGGCGGCTCCCCCTGCCTCCCGCCAGGATCAGGGCCTTCATCGACGGACCGTGCTTGGGATACGGGGCCGGCATCATGGGGTATGCGTGCCACGGGTGCCAGCGCGAGCCGGGGCAGGCGCCGAGCGTCCAGGGATTCGGGTTCAAGTCCTGCCCTGCGCCGGTCAGACAAAGCCCATCGAGATGGACAGCCCGGCCAGACTCGCCGGACCGATTCTCCCGGAGCACAATGACGTGTCCAACCAAGATCAAGCCCCGTCCCTGGACGCAGAGGTCGAGCGTCTGCAGGGGATCCTGGAGGCCGAACGGCGCGTCACGCGCGGCCGCGCCCGGGTGCTGGCCGGCATCTCGCTGGCGCTGCTGACCGCCGTGAGCGGCGTGCTCCTGAGCCAGTGGTCCGACCTGACCGACGAGTGGACCGAGGACCGCGTGCAGATGAGCTTCTCGCGCGAGATGGAGCGCCTGGGGCCGCTGGCCATGGACGAGTTGTTGACGCTGAGCGAGCACCTGCTGCCTGTCTTCGCCCAGGAGGGCGCCGAGCAGCTCAGCGACCAGGGCGGCAGCATCCGCCAGGTGGTCGGCGACGAGCTCAACAGCGTGATGCTCGAGCTGCGCCGGGACCTGCGGCGCCGGCTGCAGCAGACCCAGGGGCGCATCCGCGACGGCGCCGAGGCCATGCTGCTCGAGCAGTACCCCGAACTGGCGGACCCGGCCCAACGCGAGCGCCTGGTCTCCACCTTCGTGGCGGAAGCCGACGGCGCCCTGACCGGCGCCATCGAGGAGTTCGTCCGGCGCTACTCGCGCGAGGTCGACGCGTTCGCGGCCGCGCTCGATCACTATGACGCGGCCGGCCCCGACCGCAGCACCGCCGAGCTGCAGCGCCAGCTCATCCATCTCTGGCTGCTGACCATCGACGACAGGATCATGAACTCATGAGCACCCTCGGCACGCCGTCCAACGACTCCATCGCGCGGGCCCAGGCTCGCATCGCCGACCTCAGCGCGCAGATCGAAGCCCAGTCGCTGGCCGCCCGCAAGCGCCACGGCATCATCCTGTCGGTGGTCTGTCTGATGGGACTGGTCATGAGCTTCGGCATGTCCCAGATCGTGGCCCTGGCCGACACCCTCGACGTGGACACGCTGGCCTACTTGGGCCGCCGCGAGGCCGAGCAGCAGCTGCCCCTCGGCCGCGAGGCGCTGCAGGACTCGCTGCAGAGCCAGGCACCTGAGCTCGTGGCCGCCGCCCTGCGTTCGGCGCTGGACTCGGTGCCGGCCGTGCGCGGCATGCTGGTGGGGCAGCTCAACACTCAGCTCAACAGCCTGCACGCGGACTTCGAGAGCCAGACCATCGTGCTGGTGGGCGAGGCCATCCGCACCGCGCGCTCGAGCATCGATCAGGCCTACCCCGACAGCTCCGAAGAGGACAAGGAGCTGCGCGTGGCCCACGCCGCCGCCAGCGACGTGAGCGAGGGTTTCCGGCAGGCGCTGACCGAGCTGTACCCGGCCTACGCGGGCCGCATGCGTCAGCTCGTCATCCATCTGGAGCGCCTGGCCGTCACGCCGGCCGCTCAGCTCAGCGAGCGCGACCGCACCCAGCGCGAGCTGATCGAGACCATGCTGCAGCTCGCGGCGCGCGCCGAGAGCTGAACGACCCTCGACGCTCTGCAGTCGCACGCCGAGTCGCCGGGCCCCACACGAGGCGCCGCAGCGTCGGCGCGCTCAGCGCGGCGCCTCGCTGCGTCTGAACGGCGTGGGGCGCAGGGGCAGCTCCAGCAGCTCGTCCTCGCCCTGCGTGATCTGCAGGCAGCGGTCGACGGCCAGATCGGTGAAGCGCTGGGTCGGCCCCCAGGCCCAGCGCAGCTCCAGCCAGTCCACGCGCTCGGCGTCCCCGAGGCCCAGCTGCAGCGCCAGGGGTGAGCTGCCGAACGAGCCGCCCGTGCCCACCTGCCGGTGCACCTGCCGGCTCACGCCGCCGTCGTCGAACCCTAGCGTGACCCGCGCGCCCAGGGCGGAGCGGTTGCCGCCCGCACCCACCAGCTGCAAGCGCAGCCAGTGGTGGCCGTGCCCGGGGTTCTCGTACAAGGCGTCAAAGGCCACGTCGCCGGCGTAGGCCCCGCCCATCTCCTCGAACACGTCGAGGTCGCCGTCGTCGTCCAGGTCGGCGAAGGCCACACCGTGCGCCTTCTGCAGGTGCCCGAAGCCGCCCGCCGCCGACACGTCCTCAAAGCGCGCGCCACCTACGTTGCGCAGCATGACGTTGGGCATCAGCGCCGCGTAGCTCGGGAAGCCCGTGCCCAGATACATGTCCAGCCAGCCGTCGTTGTCGAGGTCGCCGAAGTTGGCGCCCATGGTGGTGATCACGCGGCTCAGCCCGAAGGCCTGCGTGCGGTCGTCGAAGCGCCCCCCGCCGCGATTCATGAACAGCCGCCCGGCCTCGTGCTCG
Organism: Planctomycetota bacterium; assembly: GCA_003644265.1. Next base: position 1,531 of record QNBX01000282.1, on the reverse strand, counting down.
TGCGGCAACCCCAGCCAGCTGGCGCTCACCACGGCCATGTCCTCCACGTAGGCCGCCACGTACAGATCGAGCTGGCCGTCGTTGTCCACGTCCCAGAACCAGGAGGGGAACGACATCAGCGGCCGCTGCACGCCGCGCGCCGCCGCCTGGTCGACGAAGGTGCCGTCGCCCTGGTTCAGGTAGAGCCGGTTGGCGGAGGCCAGGTTGCTCACGTACAGGTCCGGGTCGCCGTCGTCGTCCACGTCGCCCCAGGCCACGGCCTTGGCGTAGGCCAGGTTCTCGACGCCGGCCTGCCGCGCCACGTCTTCAAAGCTGCCGTCGCCCCGGGCACGGAAGAGCTGGCTGGGGAAGTAGCCGCTCTCGCCGTCTTCGTTGCCCACGTACAGGTCGAGGTCGCCGTCGCCGTCGTAGTCGGCGAAGGCGCCGGTCTGGGTCGGGTAGGCCGGCTCGGCCAGGCCGGCGGCAAAGGCCGCGTCCTGGAAGTGCCCGCTGCCGTCGTTGATCAGCAGCGAGTTGGGGTGGCGCCCCAGAGCGTCGAACCACGCGCCGCGCAGCACCAGTACGTCCATGTCGCCGTCGCCTTCGATGTCGACGTGCTCCATGTTGAGCCCGCCGGTGAGGCCCGCGAGCCCGGCCTGCTCGGTGACGTCCTCGAAGCTGCCGTCGGCGGCGTTGCGGAACAGCTGCATGCCGCCGTCGTAGTGCCAGGTGGAGACCATCACATCGAGACGCCCGTCGCCGGTGAGGTCGTCCACTACCGCGCCGCCGGACAGGGACAGGCGCCCCAGGCCCACGTCCGCCGCCACCTGGCGGTAGCGCGGAAAGTCGGCGCCGGCGTCCCACACGTCAGGGCCGATGAGCCAGGCCTCTGGCACCTCGTCCGGCCACTGACCCAGGGTCATGTAGGCGATGTTCAGCAGCCAGCGCGCGCTGAGCGCCGTGGACGCTGGGCAGCGTGGGTGCTGCAGCAGCCTGGTCAGCGCATCCAGCGACGCCTGGCTGCCTGCCTGCAGCTCGTGCAGCCCACCGCCACGCAGCGGAAACAGGCAGCTGTCGGGGTTGGCACAGCCCACGCAGTTGCCGCGCTCGCCCAGGCGCAGCCAAGCCAGGGCCTGATGGAAGAGCAGGGTCACCTCGGCCCGCGGGCGCTCGTCGAGCGGCACCGCAGCCAGCAGCTGCTCGGCATCGGCTAGCGCCTCCACCGAGTCGTCGGTGCGTCCGAGCCGCAGCAGGTCGGCGGCCTGGCGCACCAGCAGGCCGTGACGCCTCGCGTCAGCGCCCAGGTCGAGCCCCGCGGCGGGCAGCGCGGCCAGCTTGCGTTCGGTCTCCAGCAACGACGCGTCGCCCAGGAAACGGTCGGCGCCCATGACGTCCCCCACCACCTGGCGCAGGGCCGTCAGCATGCGCGCGTGGGACGCCGCCAGATCGAGGTCGCCGGACGTGTCAACCGGTCCCGCAGCGCCCTCACCGCAGGCGAGGGGCAGCAGCAGCCAAGCCAGCAGCAGCGCCGCCGCAGATCGTGCCGGTCGTG
>QNBX01000281.1 GCA_003644265.1 Planctomycetota bacterium | reverse complement strand
CGTCAGCCTGTGCTGCCGCCCGAGCATCGACCGCCCCGTGCGAGACCTTCCTCCGTGCACGGGGGCTGGCTTCCTTTTCTTCGCAAAACCAACCCGAATCAGGAACCCGATCATGAAGTCCTTCTTCTTCTCGCTGCTGCTCCTCCCCCTGTTGGCGCCGACGCCGGAGGCCCAGGTGCCGTGGCACCTTGACCGCATCGACCAGGCCAGTCCGGTCCTGGATGGGCTCTTCACCCCCGATTGTCAGACAGGCACTCCCACGACGGTGTACATCGTGGGCAAGCCCATCAACCCGACCCTCCCGGAGTTTGGAAACCGCGCCCACGTGGGCTTGGGCTCAAGCACGAGCCTGTCGGCCGCACCTGGCACGGGCATAGCCAGCCTCGTCGGTGGCTCGATCCACGGCGTCGACAAGACCGCGAACCTCGTCTCGGTCCAGGTGCTTGACGACAACGGCAACGGGTCAGCCCAAGATGTCCTAGCCGGCCTGCAGTGGATTCGCGATAATCACAACATGGAGGGGGGCAACGCTGTAGTCTGCTGCGCCTTCCCCACCGGCTTCAACGCGGCCATACTCGGCGAAGTCACTATGCTGGGCTTGGAAGGGCTGACGGTCGTCATGCCTGCTGGAGACTTCGGTCAGGGTGCGTGCTCGTCATTCCCCGGCGTGATACCTGGCGACGGGCTACCTGATCCGTTCATCGTGGGCGCCACGGACCAGCTCGACTCCAAGGCCAACTTCAGTAACTACGGCTCCTGCCTCGATCTCTTCGCTCCGGGTGTGGGCGTCGAAAGCGGCGTGGGCTCCATCGTTGATTCCACGATCGTATCGGCAGCCATCACCGCGGGTGCTGCGTCCCTGTGGCTGAGGGTGAACGGTTCTGCAGATCCTGCGGACGTCAAGGCGGGGCTGATTGCCGACGCGACGCCGGATGCGGTCAACGGCTCTCTTTCCGGCGCCCCCAACCTGCTTTTGCAGGTGCCCGACGACTGCAACATCGTCGGGTGCGGCGGCTTCTTCCAGACGCCGTGGCACCTCGATCGCATCAACCAGGCCGGCCTGCCCCTGGATGGCGTTCTCGGTCCCGATTGCTGGGTGGGCACCCCGTCGACCGTGTTCATCATCTCTAACGGCATCGACACGACCCTCCCTGAGTTTGGTGGCCGCGCCAGCGTGGGCTACGGGTCACCTACCGATGTGACTGGCCAGGGGACCTATCTGGCTAGCCTCGTTGGCGGAGCGCTCCATGGCGTCGACAAGACCGCGCAGCTCGTGTCTGTCCAAGCCTCGGGCTCGGGCTCGGGCTCGGGCCCGGGGTCGATGACAGCCTTCATGGACGCGCTGGAGTGGATCGAGGATCAGGCGTGGCAGTGGCTCCCGCCAGGGCAGTTCCATGGCGTGGTCTTGATCGACACTTCAGCCGTGATATCTTCGGTGCTTCTTTCCCACCCGGTCGAGGACGGGATTGCCGCCCTGGTAGATACAGGGCTGACGGTTGTCTGCGCCGCGGGCGACCAATCTAATGATGCTTGCGCTTGGACATCGCTCACAGGTCCGGGCGTTGTCGTCGTTGGTTCGACCGCGCAAGATGACGTGGTGGGCCCCTACAGTCAAACGGGGGTTTGCATAGACTTGTATGCTCCCGGCGTGGACGTGAAAGGCGCTGCTCCTGGGGGCGGCTGCTTAATCCAAACGAGCACGAACGCCTCGGCTGCTCTTGTAGCGGGTGCTGCGGCCCTGTTGCAGCGTGTAGGCGGACCTGCGGACCCTGCTGCCGTCGAAGCTAGGCTAATTGCCGAGGCGACGCACGACGCGATCTTATTTATGCCGGGTCATTCTTATGGCCCCAATCGACTCTTGCGAGTAACCGGCGATTGCAACAAGCAGGTGCCGTGGTACCTCGACCGCATCGACCAGGCCGGCCTGCCGATGGATGGCGTCTTTACTCCCGATTGCCAGACGGGCACGCCCACGACGGTGTACATCGTGGACTCGGGCATCGACACCGACCACCCCGAGTTCGGAGGCCGCGCCAGCTTTTTGTGGGGCGCCGACATGAGCACAACCATGGACCTAACCGGACATGGCACGGGAGTCGCCAGTCTCGTCGGTGGCTCGATTCACGGCGTCGACAAGACTGCGAAGCTCGTTTCCGTCCAGGTAATCGGCGCCGCCGGCTCTGGGTCTTGGTCCGACATGCTTGAGGGGCTGGTGCGGATCCAAACGGATCACGCTTCAGGGACTCCCGGTGTCGTCCTTCTCGCTCTTGGGGGCAATGTTCCTCCCAGCCCGTACGATGTCTCCCTACCGGCTGCGATTGCGTCTCTGACTGATGCGGGACTGACGGTCGTCACGCCTGCCGGAAACAGCGACGGGAATGCGTGCTCGTTCTTCCCCGCCATGGTCCCTGAGACGATCACTGTGGGTGCCACGGACCAGTACGACGCCGGGGCCTCCTTCAGCAACTACGGCCCCTGCCTCGATCTCTTCGCTCCGGGTGTGGACATCGAACGCGCCGTCACTGGGGGCGTCGTCACCCAGAGCAGCTCGGACTTCTCGGCTGCTCTTGTAGCGGGCGCCGCGTCCCTGTGGCTGCGGGTGAACGGTGCTGCAACTCCTGCGGACGTCAAGGCGGGGCTGATTGCCGATGCGACGTCGGGTGCGGTCCCCCCCCCGCTTTTAGGCTCCCCCAACTTGCTCTTGCGAGTGAGCGATGGTTGCCCCGTCGTCCTCCCTCCCTGCGTGGGCTCGACGGTTTCCACTCCTCTGACGTTCCTCATCGATGGCCTGCCTAACGGGACCGACTGGTGGTGGAGCCTGAGCGACAGCGGCCTTCCTGCGGATTACGTGCACGTGCCCGGCGTCAGCGACGACTACAATGGCGACGGGTCCTTCGACGTCAAGGATGTGGTCGATGCCTTCAAGGATTCGATCAACGCCTTCTCCGCTGCCAACAACTGGTTGGGCGTGTCGGCAAAGTGCGAATCCATCGGTGGCTTCGAGTACCTCAGTGTGAGTTCGACCTGCTCATCACTCAGTCTCTTCGTGAACAACACTGGCGATCCCTCCCACGATCCCTCCGACTTCTGCAAGGTTACCCACTCGATTTCATGCTCCTTCAACCCGCAGATCGAGCTGATCCCCCTGCCGGGCTGGGACTGCAACGAGAACGGCATCGACGATGAGCTGGACTTGGCCTCCGGCCTGAGCCAGGACGCCAACGCCAACGGCATCCTGGATGAGTGCGAGCCGAGCGTCTGGAGCAACGAGGGCAGCGCCCTGACTGGCATCAACGGCGACCCGCTGTTCGTCGGTTCAGGCGATCTGACCGCGGGCAGCAGCAACCCCCTGGAGTTGAGCAACGCTGCCCCGACGGCGGTTGCCGCGCTCTTCTTGAACCTGGAGAGTGATCCGGTGGACGTATTTGGCGGCACGATCGTGCCCGGTGTCGTTTACTCGCCGTATTTTTTCATGACCACCGCTGCTGGCGAGGTCTCCCTGAATCTTGTCCCCCCGCCGGGTTGGTTGCCTGCTGGCACGGAGCTGTGGTTGCAGTGGGTGATCCAGGACAGCGCGGCGGTGCACAACCGCGCCATGTCCAACGCGATCAAGGGGGTCTTCCCCTGATCTGAGCATGGCCCGGGTGGCGGCACCGCGCAGCAGCGGCGCTGCCACTCCGGCGCTCTGGCCAAGCCCGCACCCGCGGCTCTCACGAGCCGCAGCGGTCATCCGCAACACCCTCGTGGCCCCACGACTACATCGGTCGTGGGGCCACGTTCGCGTGGGCGGGCGAGGCGGGACGCGCGGGACGCCGGTGCCCCGGCGGACAGGCCTGCGCTCGGGTCGGAGGTGTCGGAGGTGTCGGGCATGGGGTCACCCGGGGCAGTCACCGGGTGACCTGCCATGGTCCATGTTTGCGCCGGATGGGGCGTTCGTCGAGCCCTTGGCAGCGGCCGTGCTTGTACCGCTCAGGCGGGTGCCCGTGGGCCGGGGGGCCAAAGGCGGGGCTCCAGAAGAAATCCAGGACCGGTTGTCCAGCGAGGCCAGGGGCCAGCGTAGTAGCAGAGAAGGGACGTCAGCCTGTGCTGTCGCCCGAGCATCGACCGCCCCGTGCGAGACCTTCCTCCGTGCACGGGGGCTGGCTTCCTTTTCTTCGCAAAACCAACCCGAATCAGGAACCCGATCATGAAGTCCTTTTGGTTCTCACTGCTG
>QNBX01000280.1 GCA_003644265.1 Planctomycetota bacterium | reverse complement strand
CTCGCCCTTGAGGGCCAGGTACTTGGTGATGGCTGCCGTCAGGCTGGTCTTGCCATGGTCGATATGACCGATGGTGCCGACATTGACGTGGGGCTTGGTGCGCTCGAACTTCTGCTTGGCCATCCTCGTAGTCCGCTTGGCCCCTGACACGCGCACCCTTTCGAGCGGGCGTATCTGAGGTGATCAGGTGGAGCCCACAATGGGATTTGAACCCATGACCTCTTCCTTACCAAGGAAGTGCTCTGCCGCTGAGCTATGTGGGCGCGCTGGGCGTTTGTGGGCTCTGTCAGAAGGCGCCGATTGAATGGTGGGCAAGGAGGGAATCGAACCCCCACAGTCGAAGACGGCTGATCTACAATCAGCGGAGCTCACCACCTGCTCAACTTACCCGTGTTTACCATGCACCCCTTCGGGACCGAAGTCCCTGTGGCGAAGGGGGGACACAGCGTCCTCTGATATTGGAGCCGACGACGGGACTCGAACCCGGAACCTGTGGTTTACAAAACCACTGCTCTGCCAATTGAGCTACGTCGGCGGCGACGCCGAATGGTAGCGCACGAACGGCAGAACCCGCAAGCGTGGCCCCTATCCGGGTTCAGGCCGACTCGTCAGCAGGGGCGGTTGGTGGCACCTCTGGCAGCAGGTCCTCGGCATCGATCTGCGTCGGCGCGTCGGCCTCGGCATCTACCCCCGGGCCTGGCTCGGGCTCCGTGGCGGGCTCGGTAGCCGGTTCGGCGGTGGGATCAGTGACCTCGGTGGTGGCCTCGTAATCCACAACGATGGGTTCCTCTGCCTCGGGCGGCCGGTCGGCCTCGGGCAGGTCGCGCTGTGAGGCGGCCTCAAAGAGGAATACCGAGCCGGCCACCGAGGCGTTGAGCGAAGCTACCTTGCCGCGCATGGGGATGCGCGCCATGAGGTCGACGCGGCGGCGTACCTTGGCGTTTAGGCCACGACCCTCGGATCCGGTGACGATGACGATAGGTCCACGCATGTCGGCCTCTCGCACGGTCATGGAGGCGTCGCCATCAGCCCCGATGACACGAATGCCGCGAGTGTGCAGCTCGACCAGGCCGGACGCGAGGTCGGGCAGCGGCACCAGCAGCAGGTGCTCCACCGCACCAGCCGAGGTCTTGATGGCGGCCGGGCTGATGGGCGCCGCACCACGGGTGGGGAAGATGACGCCATGCACGCCACACGCTTCCGCGGAACGCAGCAGCGTGCCCACGTTCTGGGGATCCTCGAGGTGGTCGAGCGCGAGCAGGAATGGCGGTTCGTTGCGCGACTTGGCGAGCGCCAGAACCTCGTCGAGCGTGGCCCAGCGGCGTGGCGCCACGACGAGCGCGACGCCTTGGTGGCCATCGAATCCACTGACTGCGGTGATGGTGCCACCCTCGACCTCCACGACGGGGATGCGCAGAGTGGTGGCGTGGAGCACGAGTTGATCCAGCGCGGCGCGACGCTCCGGCACGACCAGCAGGCGCTTGGCCTCGCGCCGGGCGGCAAAGGCCTCCTCCACGGGGCGACGCCCGGCCACGACCTCTTCGTCTTCGCCGAGCACCTCCGCGGGCGCTGGACCCAGGGGTGGGCGCGGCGGCACGTGGCGGTCACGCCGATCCCAGTCACCACGGGGCTGACGCGGCCCACGATCGCGGCCCCACGAGCCCCCCTGGGGACGGGGGCCAGACTGGCGATCGCGATGGCTGTAGTCGACGCGTCGTCCGGGTGGCGGCCCGCCGGAGCGAGGGCCGGCATCGCGGCGATGGTCATCTGGGCCCTGGGGACGACCGCCCTGGGGTCTGTCGCCGTAGGGTCGCCCGCCCTGGGGACGACCGCCCTGGGGTCTGTCGCCGTAGGGTCGCCCGCCCTGGGGACGGTTACCGTACGGCTTGCCCTCGCGCGGCGGTCCGCTGGGCTTGCTCCGATCGGGGTCGCCATCGGGCTTGTGGTCGGGTCGGTCGGGCCGGTCGGGATCAGGCCCCGGCGTGCGGTCCTGCGGGTCGTCAGACATCATCAACTCCTTCGCCAGCGCTGGCCGTCGGGCGTATCCTCTACCACGACGCCGCCCGCGGCGAGGGCATCGCGCAACTCATCACTGCGTGTCCAATCACGATCGGCCCGAGCCTCCACGCGCGCCTCGAGCAGCACCATCAGCTCCGCGTCGAGCTTGTCGGCGCCTTCATCGAGCACCCCCAGCACCGTGTCGAGTTCGCGGATGGCTGCGGCTCCCCGGCGGGCATCTTGCGTCGACATGGAGCGCGACGCGACGCGAGAGTTGAGCTCTCGGACGAGCAGGAACGTCGCGCCGAGCGCCGCCGAGATGTTGAGGTCGTCCTCCAGTGCACGTGCGAACGCGGCGCGTGATCGCTCCAGGAGCGCCGGCAAGGAGGCGTCGTCGGGCCGCTCCTCGGCGTAGGTGTCAAGTGCACCCACAGCGGCGCGGAGCCGTTCCACGGCTGCCTTGGCGTGCCCGATGGAGGCGGCGCTGAATTCGAGCGGCGAGCGGTAGTGCGTTGCCATCAGCGCATAGCGCAACACTTCCGGCCTGACACCGGTCTGGTAGATGTCATCGGGGCGACTGAAGTTGCCGCTGCGCTTGGCCATCTTGGCTCCGTCCATCCGGAGATGCGCACAGTGCAGCCAGGTGCTGACGAAGGGCTCACCGGTGGCGGCTTCCGACTGGGCGATCTCATCCTCGTGGTGAGGGAACACCAGGTCGACGCCACCAGTGTGGATGTCAAAGCTGTGGCCGAGGTAGCGCATGCTCATGGCCGAGCACTCGATGTGCCAGCCGGGACGCCCCTCCCCCAGCGAGGTCGACCAGCTGGGCTCACCCGGCTTGGCTGCCTTCCACAGCGCGAAGTCGCGCACGTCGTCCTTGTCGTACTCGTCGGACTCGACGCGTTCGCCGCTGCGTTGCTGGTCGGGGTCGATCCTCGCCAGCTTGCCGTAGGCCGGCCACGAGGCGATGCGGAAGAAGACCGATCCGTCCTCCGTCTGGTAGGCGTGGCCCTTCTCCATGAGCGTCTCGATGAGCGTGACCATGTCATCGACGTGCTCGGTAGCGCGTGGCATGACGTCGGGCTCGGGGATACGGAGCCGGGCAAGGTCCTCGAGGAAGGCCGCCGTGTGCTTCGTCGTCAACTCGCTGATGGAGATGCCCTGCGCTCCGGCATCGCGGATGATCTTGTCGTCGACATCGGTGATGTTCATGACCCACGTCACACGCAGGCCGCTGAAGAGCAGGGCGCGCCGAAGGAGGTCAACGAATATGAACGAGCGGAAGTTGCCCACGTGGGCGGGCGCATAGACGGTCGGGCCGCAGCTGTACATGCGCACATGACCGGGTTCGATGGGCTCGAACGGCTCGATCGCGCCGCCGAGCGTGTTTCGGAATCGCAGACTCATCGGGACACCACACTCACGAGACAGGACGCACTGATGACGCGTCCAGCGCCTTCGTCGCCACTGAGGTTACCGGTCGCGGCCTTGACTGACACGAGATCGCGTTCAGCGCCCGTCAGCTCAGCGATGTTGGAGGCCATGGCGTCGAGACGCTGACCGCCCAGGCGCGGGCGAGCGCCGAGGATGGTGATGTCGACGCCGGCGACCGCCAGACCCTTGCGGCTGAGCTTCTCCATGACCGCTTCCACCAGCTCACGGCTGTCGATGCCGCGGGTGTGCCGCTCACCAGACGGGAAGAGCCGGCCCAGGTCGCCACCTCCTGAAGCTGCCAGCAGGGCGTCGCAGAGCGCATGCAGGACAGCGTCGCCATCGGAGTGACCCTGCAGGCGCGGGGCGCCCTCGATAAGGAGCCCGCCGAGGCGCAGGCCATCGCCGGGGCCGAAGGGGTGACTGTCGGTGCCCTCAGCGATGCGCGTCCCGGCCCCGTCCCCTGCCAGCCGTCGCGCCAGCACCAGGTCCTCAGGCAGCGTGACCTTGATGTTGTCGGCATCACCGGCGACCGTGGCGACCGTGATGCCGTCGCGTGCCAGTAGCTCGGCTTCGTCGGGGATGTCGTCGTCGCCCCCGGCGTGGGCGTCGGCAGCGACCAGCAGCAGCTCGCGACGGGCGCCCTGTGGAGTCTGTGCGCGATGGAGCCCGGCACGCTGGGCAGGGGCGGTGATGACCCCGTCTTCGACATGATTGAGGGCATCCACGACCGGCAGCGTCGGGATGGCGGCACCGTGACGCTGCACTCCCTCGACCACCCGCGAGACGAGCG
>QNBX01000279.1 GCA_003644265.1 Planctomycetota bacterium | reverse complement strand
CGTGCACGGGGGCTGGCTTCCTTTTCTTCGCAAAACCAACCCGAATCAGGAACCCGATCATGAAGTCCTTTTGGTTCTCACTGCTGCTCTTCCCCCTGTTGGCGCCGGCGCCTGAGGCCCAGGACACGTGGCATCTCGACCGCATCGACCAGAACATTGTTCCTAACAATGGCATTTTGGATGGTACGTCCGGCCCCTTCTCTCCCGGGTGTGCGAGCACCACCGTGTACGTCGTCGGTACGGGAATCGACACGGCTCACCCGGAGTTCGGTCATCGCGCCAGCGTCGGATACGGCTCAAGCATTGATCTGAATGGGCAAGGCACCTACTTGGCCAGCCTCGTCGGTGGGCTCGTCCACGGCGTCGACAAGAACGCGAGCGTCGTGTCCGTGCAGGTGCTCAACGCCGCGGGCCCTGTTGTGTGGACAGACGTCGTGGCTGGGCTGCAGTGGATTGACACCGAGCTGATTGCTCATCCAAACGACGATGCGATCGTGTTGCTCGGCTTCGACGGCGGGCTGGGCTCGACGGAGCCGCTGGTGGCGGCCATGGTGACGACCCTCACCTCGCATGGGGCCCTGATCGTCGTCGCAGCTGGCGACGCAGGGGGCGACGCGTGCTCGAGTGTGCTCGGCACGCTCCCTGACGCGATGACCGTTGGCGCCACCGACCGTTCCGATAATCAGGCGGCGTTCAGCGCCGGCGGGGCCTGCGTCGACGTTCTCGCTCCGGGTGAGGACGTAGAAGGCGCTGCACCTGGGGCCGGCGTCAGCACGTCCTCGAGCACATCAGCATCGGCGGCCATTGTCGCCGGCGCGGCCTCCTTCTGGATGAGCGTGAATGCGCTTGCAGCGCCCGCGGACATCAAGGACGAACTCCTGGCCGACTACACGTCCTTCGACTCCATCTTCCTCCTGACTCCCGGAACCCCGAACCGGATGATCTTCATGGAAGGCCTGCCCGCGGACAAAGGGGCGGTCGTGGCGTGGGGGGGCGATACGTATGGGCAGGCCACGCCCCCCGCTCCTGAAGCAGACTTCACTTGGAGGGTGTCGGCCGGCGATCGCCATTCCTTGGCGATCAGTGCGGTGGACCAAACGCTCGTGGCGTGGGGAGACAACGCCGCTGGCCAAGTCGCTCCCCTGCCTCCGATCGCGGATGGTATCTATCAGGTGTCCGCCGGGGGCAAGCACTCCCTGGCTGTGTACTACGAGGGAGGGAATCAGCCAACCATCGCGGCGTGGGGCGACAACACCCATGGGCAGCTCGATCTCCCATTGCCTTGGCAAGACTGGATTAACACTGTTCCCATCGAAGTCTCGGCAGGCGGGAATCACTCCATGGTGCTGGGAGACGTGCCTCCCTACTACCCGACAGGTACGCTCCCGGGTACGGGCATTCCCGGGCCCGGAGGAACCTCCGGTGGCCCCGGCAGTATCGGTTCGTGGGGCGATGACACCTATGGCCAAGTCTCGGACAGTCCTCATTGGACAGGCTTCGTTCAGGTCTCCGCGGGCGGCAATCACTCCATGGCTCTGGACACTAATCCTACTACTGACAATCCTAATTATCCTGACTGGATCATGTGCTGGGGTGACGACAGCCATGGCCAGGTCTCGGGGGCTCCTGCAGGGGCAGGCTTCGTTCAGATCTCCGCGGGCGGCAATCACTCCCTCGCGCTACGCGATAACGGCTCGATCGTAGCCTGGGGTGATGACACGCATGGTCAGGTCTACGACGCTCCTCACGAAACTGGATTCACCTTCGTGTCCGCGGGCGGCGACCATTCGGTGGCGCTGGATGCTCTGGGCAGGATGGTGTCCTGGGGCAAGGATCTCGACGGCCAGGTCTGGAGCACGCCAAGCGAGATCGGGTACTACTCCGTGTCGGCGGGGGGCAGTCATACCTTGGCGGTGCATACGGCGTGCTCCTCCCCCTCCCCCTGCGCTGGCGTGACGGGGAACAAGGTCTCGACCATGAAACTCTGGGGCGCTCCCAGCGGGACCGATTGGTGGTGGTACCTGGACAACGGCACCAGCCCGACGGCCCCCGTGCAGGTGCCCGGTGTCAGCGGCGACTACAACGGCGACGGGACCATCGACGTCCTAGACGTGGCCGATGCCTTCGCCGACTCCATCAACGCCCACGCGGCGACCAACGGCTGGACGGACCTGTCGGCAACGACATCCACGCTGTTCGGCAGCGTCTATCTCACGGTGAGTTCGCCCTGCCAGCCCAAGCTGCTCGTGAATGATACGGAGACCTTCCCCTTCTGCGACACGAGCTTGATGACTGCATGCCACTTCAACCCGCAGATCGAGTTGATCCTGCTGCCGGGCATCGATTGCAACCAGAACGGCATCGACGATGAGTTGGACCTGGACGCCGACCCGGGCCTGGACGCCAACGCCAACGGCATCCTGGATGAGTGCGAGCCCAGCGCCTGGACCAACGAGGGCTTTGCCCTGGCTGGCGTCAACGGTGACCCGCTGTTCGTCGGCTTCGGCGATATGACCGCTGGCAGCAGCAACCCCCTCGGTCTGAGCAATGCTGCGCCGGGGGCGTTTGCCGCGATCTTCTATAACCTGGAGAGTCATCCGACGGCCTTCAGGGGCGGCACGATCGTGCCCGGTGCGGTGTACGAACCCCTGTACCCGTTCATGACCTCGGCCGCGGGCGAGATCTTTGTGAGTCTCGGTGTCCCCTCCACGGGGCTGCCGGTGGGTACGGAAATCTGGCTGCAGTGGCTGCTCCTGGACAGCGCGGCGGTGCACGCCGTCGCCATGTCCAACGCGATCAAGGGGGTCAGCCCCTGATCTGAGCATGGCCCGGGTGGCGGCACCGTGCAGAGGCGGCGCTGCCACCCAGGCGCTCTGGCCAAGCCCGCACCCGCGGCTCTCGCGAGCCGCAGCGGCCATCCGCAACACCCTCGGGGCCCCACGACCATCGCGGTCGTGGGGCCCCGTTCGCGTGGGCGGGCGAGGCGGGACGCGCGGGACGCCGGCGCCCCTGCCGGACAAGCCTGCGCTCGGGTCGTGCGGACACCACACAGTTGGCCTGCGAGGTTCGCGCAACGAATCCGAGATCGGTTGTCCAGCGAGGCCACGGTCCAGCGTAGTAGCAGCCATGGGACGGGAGCGCCTGCTGTCGCCCGAGTATCGCCCGCCCCCTGCGAGACCTCCGTCGCGCACGGGGGCCGGCGTCGTTTCATCGCAAGGTCAACCCGAATCAGGAACCCGAACATGAAGTTGCTCTTGTTCTCGCTGCTGCTTTCCCCCCCGCTCGATCCATCCCAGGGCCGCCGGAGCCGGATGGGTCGCATCCTGGCCCTGCTGACCGCCCTGGTCCTCCCGCTGAGCGCACAGGGCGTCTGCGCTGGCGAGATCTCGGCCTGGGGCAACGACTCCGACGGGCAGGTCTCCGCCACCCCGACAGGCACGGGCTTCACGGCCATTGCGACCAGCGACCTCGCCGGCTACGCACTGGCGGCGGACGGCTCGATCGAGGCCTGGGGCTCGAACTGGGGAGGGCAGGTCTCCGACACCCCGACGGGCACGGGCTTCACGGCCATTGCGTCGAGGAACGAGACGGCCTACGCGCTGGCGGCGGACGGCTCGATCAAGGCCTGGGGTTATGACTTCTCGGGGGGGGGGGTCTCCGAGACCCCGACAGGCACAGGCTTCACGGCTATCGCGGCCGGTAATTACGTCGGCCACGCGCTGAGGGCGGACGGCTCGATCGAGTCCTGGGGCTTTGAGGTTTTTGGAGACCAGGTCTCCGATACTCCGACGGGCACGGGCTTCACGGCCATCGCGGCCGGGTATGGGGGCTCCTACGCGCTGGCGGCGGACGGCTCGATCTGGGCATGGGGTGGTGACGGCACCGGGCAGGTCTCCAATGCTCCGACGGGAACCGGCTTCACGGCCATCGCGGCCAGCCGCTTCACCGGCTACGCGCTGGCGGCGGACGGCTCGATCGCGGCCTGGGGCAGTGATCAATACGGGCAGGTCTCCGACACCCCGACGGGCACGGGCTTCACGGCCATCGCGGGCGGGGTCAACCACTGCTACGCGCTGGCGGCGGACGGCTCGATCGCGGCCTGGGGTGATGACACCAACGGGAAAGTCTCCAATACTCCGACGGGCACGGGCTTCACGGCCATCGCGGCCGGCGAGTACCACGGCTACGCGCTCCGCGGCAAGCTGCCGTGGCACCTCGACCGCATCGACCAGGCGACGCTCCCGCTGGATGGCGCGTACGCTCCTCCCTACTGTTCGACGGGCACCCCGACGACGGTGTACATCGTG
>QNBX01000278.1 GCA_003644265.1 Planctomycetota bacterium | reverse complement strand
TCCAGAATGCCGCCACACTGCCAATGCTGTAGGGCAGCAATCGCCAGGCAGCCGGCGGCGCGGTTAACGGTAACCGTTTCAGCAGCGCGATCAGGCTTAATACTACGGCAATAAATAACAGCTGCCCGGTCTCCACACCGACATTGAACATGAACAGGGCCAGTGGTACCTCATGCTGTGGTACGCCGATTTCAGACAGGGCACCGGCAAAACCAAGGCCGTGAAACAGGCCGAACACAAAGGCGATCACCCAGGGATAACGTTCCGTCAGGCTGATTTGACCGTTGTGCTTGTGGACGATTTCTGTGGCCAGGAACAGGATGCTTAACGCGATAATGGCTTCAGTTGGCGCTGCCGGGACGTGCACCATGCCCAGCGTTGCCAGTGCCAGCGTGATGCTGTGAGCAACCGTGAATGCGGTGACGGCTTTCAGCAATTGCCCGAGGCCGGACACGATCAGCAGCAGTGCCAGCACAAACAACAGGTGATCAACACCTTCCAGGATATGAATCGTACCCATGCGCCAGTAATCGCCGGCGACCTGAAGCTTTGACGCCTCCAGCGGGATGGTGAACTCAGGCGAGCTCGGCCGCAGGATTGCCGAATGCTGGGTGCCGTCTTGCAGCTGGATCAGCAGCAGCACATCGGTCTGCACAGCTAACAGGCCTTCAATAACGATGGTCTGGCCAGTTAGTGACGTATCATTATTCTTGTAGGTCGCATGTTCGATGCTGGCACCTGGTACAGCCTGAACAGAGGGTGAACCCACCAGTTCCAGGCTACCCGGCAGTTGCGGGGTAATGGCCAGCGTCTTGTTTCCGCGTGTCGGCACTTTCCAGGTGACGGCAAACAGGCCGGTATTTTGCTCCTTGATATCCAGCAACGCGGGACGAATCTCATCGGCACTGGCGGGCATGGCCGTTAGCACGACAATAAAAAACAACAACCAACGTAGGAGCGGCCTTGGCCGCGAACCCGTTTGACCAACAACACCGTTCGCGGGCAAGCCCGCTCCTACACAGCAACGTTTCCGGATCACTGCGCAGCTTCCTGCACAACCGCCACCCTGTCTTTCCCATCCGGCTCTTCAATAACCACGGTGTACTGATCCCGCAGATTGGCGTAGAACTTTTCATTGAGCTCTTCGCCCTTATCCGTCGTCCAGTCCTGCACCACCCGCTCGCGCACTGTAGCAAAGTCCGGTGGTGGCGGTTTGATGACGCTGTTTATATAGACAAGATGCACGCCATAGCCGGACAGTACCGGCCCGTGCCATTGACCCGGAGACAGCTCAACCAACGATTCAGTAAAACCGCTGCCAAACTGTTTCTGTATTTCAATCCGGTCCTTTTCCGGGTAATAAGTCTGCAGCATGAAGTCATCGCCCAGCGCACCGGCGTCATAGCTGGCATCACCCTTTGCGATCAAGGTCGCCTTGATTGCCTCGGCATCATCCAGCGTCGCATCACCGCGCTTGTCCGGATCAATAAAGACCTGGGTAAAGGTATAGCGCGCCGGTTCCTGGTAGCGATCCTGGTGTTCGTTGAAATACGTCTGCAGTTCCTCGTCGGTCGGTGGTATCAACGCCACCAGGTCCTTGGCAAGAAACTCCAGTTTCTGAGCCAGTCGCCGGCGGATAACCTGGTCGTGCTTGTTCAGTCCCATGGTCAGCGCTTCGCGATACAGCACGGTCTCGCGAATGTACTGCTGAATCAGCCCATCAAACTCTGCAGCCGTCGGCGGCCGGTTCCAGCGTTTCTGCCAGGCTGTCTGCATCCACTCAATCTCGCCTGCCGTCACCACAATGGTCTTGTCATCGGCTTCCGGCACCGCTTCGGCGAACACACCATACAGCAGATAAATCACTGCGCCGATGAACATAAAATGCACCAGCGGTTCACTTAATAACTTCACTTCTCATAAATCCTTTTGTTTTCAAATAACCTACTATTTGGAACTGATCTTGCGGGTGTGGCTTGTAGCCGCGAATAGTTTCACCACGAAACACATTCGCGGCTACAAGCCGCTCCTACAACTGCATTATTTTAAGGCAGCCACGGCTTCAGGCCGGGATAGAAGTCCTGCTTCTTCACCAGTTTGGCTTCCGGCGTATACCAGATCGCTGAAGTCCAGGCACGTTCCTGGATGGTCGCAGGGACATCCGATGGCGGTTCGATACCCAACGCCTTGGCATCGAAGGTCGTCCAGCGCGGCGTCGGTATCTCGATCACGCGCGTGTAGTACACAGCATGCTGAGACGGGTCAAAATCCGGGTCCGTCCAGACAGCCGCCAGCTGTGTATCACCAATACTATTGGTATAGCTGGCATTCTTGATATCGACCGTATTGCCTACCGCTGGCAACTTGCCGGTATTGGCATCCGGCTTCCGGTTATCTGACCAGGCGACGTCATAGACCTTCTCCCACGGGTGGCCGTTTTTGTACCAGCCCTTGATGATCTGGACACGATCGAGGTTACCGCTGTCGGGATCTTTAAGTGCCCACACCGCGAAGATTGGCGCCTTGCCCGATTTCTTCGGCAAATCCTGCCCCATGGGCACGCCATCTTTATAGGCCTTCTTCACGAAGTCCTTGTCTTTAACCAGGTCCTTCGAATAGTCCCAGCCACCGAAAAAGCGTACCCGAATCAGCGGCCCAGAGGTGCCGTAGGTCTCCTTGTTCTTGATGGCATCGAAGATTGCCGTACGCGCATTTTCCGGTGCCCAGACAGCGGTGGCACCCGGCGTGCCAAAATGCTTCGGCGGCTCGCCAGCGACGGTGGTACCCGAGGTTAGACGGATCTTCGGCGTCATGTCTGTGTTGCCGTGAACGCCCGTGTAGTTGAACTCCTCGTTATCCGAAAAAGCGTCGTGTGAGTCTGCACCGGATACAATGCCGTACTTGAAGGGATTGGCCCCCATCATCTCCTGGAAGCCCTGGCCATCGGTCAGCGCCCGGCGTACGTAGCCATTATTTATCCTGCTGACAACACCGCCCGACCCAAGCAGGTGCTTGTAGCTGGTCTCGAAGCCGGCGAACTCATCGTTCGGCGACAGTGCCGGATGAGTCTCCGAGGCACCCTTGGTCTGGATGATCTCGGTGGCCGGCGAGTTACGGTTCGAGCGTTCGGCCCATTGTTTGTCAATGAACGTGCCATCGGACATGGTCGGGGCATACATCAGGCCATTGCTGACGTTGGCATTATGGGGGATCGAGAAGTTCTCGTGCCCTGCGCCACGCTGAACCTCCTGGTAGGTCCACAAGTCTTCCCTGTGGATTGAATCCATTGAGGAGAAGATCGTGTCGGGTCCCTTCTCATCCCGAAAGAACACGTTGTGGTGCATGTTTTCGTACATTGCCTGCGAGGTCCATTCGAACGCGATCAGCGTAGTGAACTTGCCCGGCTCATTGTGCTTGTTGGCGACGGCTTTTTGCCTCACCCAGGCGGAGGCCAGCAGTTTCGGATCATTCATGTAAGAAATCGGGTTCATACCCGCGACCGAGTCCATAATTTGCTGGAAGGCATTCGCACCACTCTTCGGATCACCCGATAGAATCTCCTTGCCAATAGGCGAGGTCGCCATTGGATTCCCCTTCTCCATAATCAACGGCATGATACCGAGATACTCGGCGTGGTCAGTCACTGCGCACCAGTCATAGGGGGTCTTTTTCTGTACCGTCGTGCCACTAACGATCTTCTTGATCGCCTCACCCTTGCAGAAGCGATAGGCATCGTCCGGTGTGTTGCGGGTACCCATGGCAAAGGCATCCGGTGAATTTGCTGTATGCAAATGCTGCTCACCGAAGTAGACGTTGTTCAGCGGGTTCGCCTTGCCGGAACTGCGACCGGGTTCGCCGGCGGAGTCGGCGGCCAATGCACCAGCCGCGAACAGCGCCGAACACAAAAATGACAACATCAACAAGTTAGTTCTTGTCTTCATGGTCTTGTTCCTCATGGTCTTGTTCCTCATGGTCTTGTTCCTCAAAGGTCGGCGCCTTGGACGCCTTCTTCGGCAGGTCCTGGCCCATGGGCACACCGCCAGCATAGGCCTTCTTCACGAAGTCCTTGTCCTTGACTAGGTTCTTGGGAAAGTCCCAGCCGCCGAAAAACCGTACCCGTACCAAATGCGAAGGCGTCAGGTGATGCCGAGGTGTGCAGGTGCTGCTCGCCAAAGTAAACGTTATTCAGCGGGTTCTTTTTGCCGGCACTGCGGCCGGGTTCACCGGCGGAATCTGCCGCGAAGACGTTAGCGCCAATCAGTGCCGAACACAGTATTGAAAGCGTTAGTACGCTGGTCTTGTTCCTCATGG
>QNBX01000277.1 GCA_003644265.1 Planctomycetota bacterium | reverse complement strand
GCGGTGGAGCGCACCTTGGCCACGGGGTAGTACCAGGTCATGGGCGCCAGGCCCCCCTCGCCCTCCCAGAGCTGCTGGTTGGCGTCCACGTCGGGCTTGAGGCTGACGATCTCGTGCGGGTCGCGCGGGCGCGCCAAGCGCGGGCGGAAGGCCTGGCCCGCGTCCCACACGTTGCCCTGCTCTTGCTCGTACTCGCCGATGATCACCGGCAGGATGTCGGCAATATCGGTGCCGTCGTACTCGCGCGGCGACCAGCGCTCGCCGGCGATCATGAGGAAGCCGCCGCCGGCCTCCACGAAGCCCTTCACGTCGGCCATGAACTGCTCGTGCTCAGGGCCCAGGTCCTGCGGGTGCACGTCGCCCAGGATGATGACGTGGTAGTGCTCCAGCAGATACTCGAGCCCGGTGGGCAAGCGCTGCAGCGGGTCGACGCCGGCGCTGGAGTCCTGGATGTAGTCCTCGCTGGCGGAGAGCAGCAGGAACTGCACCTGCATGTTCTCGACGCGCAGCAGCGAGTCGCGCAGAAAGCGGAACTCGTAGCGCGGGTAGCCCTCCACGTAGAGCACGTTGATGCGGCCGGGCTCTACCCGCAGCAGATGCCGGGCGCTGTTGTTGACGTCGTCGGCCTCGCCCGGCATGTGCGTCAGTTCGAGCGCGAGATCGACGTCGCCCTCGATCTCGGGCACGAAGCTCACGCGCACGAGCTGCTGGGCCACCTCGCTGGAGCCGGGATCGCCCGGCAGCACCACGTCGACGCGCGCGAGCTGCTCGTGGGTCTCGGCATGGGTCACGCTGAGCTGGGCCACGTCGCCGCCGTAGCCACGCGCCGCCACCGAGACCTCCAGCGTGACCGTGTCGCCGGCCAGGGCCACCTCGGGCGCGGTGACGTCGGCGATGCGCACGTCGCGCGGCACCTCCGGGTCTCCCACCCCCACCACGCTGACGGGCACCTGCCGGGTGGCCAGGCTGGCCAGGGCCGCCAGCGGGTCGCGGCCGGCGTTCACGCGACCGTCGGTCACCAGCACCACCTGGGTCAGCTCGCGCCCGCGGGCCTCGGCGGCCAGGGCGGCCAGGGCGTCGCCCAGGCGCGTCTCGCCGTCGGCGGCGGCCAGGTCGTCCAGCCCGCCCAGGGCGCGCAGGGACGAGCCAAACGAGTACAGCAGCAGCTCGTAGTCCTGGCTCAGCTCGGCCAGCGGGCGCTCCAGCGCGGCGGCCACCACGGCGCGGCGCTCGGCCTCGCGCGGCAGCCCCAGCTCGCTGGCGAGGTCGGCCAGGTCGTGCTCGCGCAAGCTGGCGGAGTCGTCCAGCAGCAGCGCGGCCACCGGGCGCTCGACGCGCACGCGCTGACGGCTGTGCACCGGGTGAAACAAGAACAGCAGAACCAGGCTCAGCAGGGCCCCGCGCAGCACGGCCGGCAGCCAGCGCGCGCGACCGCCCGACGGTTCGGCCAGGTACAGCCAGCGGCAGACCAGCACCAGCGCGGGCAGGATCACCAGCACCAGCACCCACACCGGCGGCAGGGACAGCCACTCCAGTCGCGTGGTCTCGATCACGTCGGCGGCGGTGGGCGCGGACGCGGCGCTGAGCGCGGTCGACACGAGCGTCGCCATGGCAACGAAGACAGGCGTGCTGAGCGCGATCATCGGGCTCTCCCTACAAAGCGGGCCAGCAGGGACTCGCCCAGGGCCACCACCAGCAAGGCCCACAGCAGGGCGCGGAACAGGCTGCCGTCGCCGCCGCGGCTGGGTGCCTCGCCGGCGGCGCGGGCGGCGGGCTCGCCCAGGATGTACTCGACGCCGCTGAGGCGCTCGGCCAGGGTGGCGGCGTCCATGCGCGAGAGGTCGCCCTCACGCGCTTGCGGCAGGGCGGCCAGGGCCAGGGAGACCGGCGCGCGGGTGGGGTCGCTGGACTCCACGCTGAGCAGCCACTCGCCGGGCTGGGTCAGCGGCGTGGGCAGGGTCAGGCGCGAGCGCTCGCCCAGGACTTCGACCTCGGGGCTCGACAGCTCCTCGACCGCGCCGTCGGGTCCGGTCAGGCGCGCGCGGGCGGGCCGACCATGCACGGCCACCGAGGGCGACTGGCCCAGGGGCACGTTGATGGACGCGGGGTCGTCGGCGGCCAGGCTGGAGAGCAGCTCGTGCACCAGCGGCACCCAGGTGGCGGGCTGGCGCGGCAGCAGCGACCAGCTGTCGTCGGCGCTGGTGCCCACCAGCAGCACGCGGCCGTGGCCCAGGCGACGCTCCACCAGGGCCGGCGTGGTGCGTCCCAGGGCGTCGGCGAAGGACGCCAGCACGCGCGCGCTCTCGAGCGGCGGCTGCTCAAACAACGTCAGCGGGCTCCAACGCGTGACGGGCACCTGCAGCAGCACGGCCAGACGCGGGTCTGCAAACAGCGCCAGCTCGGGTGGCGCCGGATCGGGCAGCACCAACGTCACGTAGTCCGTGGGCCCGTCCTGGGCGGCCACGCCCTCTGGCGCCCCCACCCGCGCGGGCAGCAGGCCCAGGTCTGCAAAGCGCTCGTCCCACAGCTGCGGCACCACGTTGTCGCCCGTGAACATCAGCAGCGGCGTGCCGGACGACACCACCGTCGCCAAGGTCTCGGCGGCCGCG
This sequence comes from Planctomycetota bacterium, assembly GCA_003644265.1. The sequence continues at coordinate 1,859 of QNBX01000277.1, read as the reverse complement.
CGCGAGATGCCGCCCACGTCCGCCATGACGATGGCGTCGTAGTCGAACAGCTCGCGCCCGGCCTGCTCGAAGGAGCGCACGTCGACCACGCGCGTGGAGAAGCCGGTGGAGCGCACATCGTCGCCCGAGAGGCCCACCACGCTGGGCTCGAGCGCCAGCTCCAGCCAGCCCGTGGCGCGCTCCAGCCGCGCGGCGCTGTGGGAGCCGTCGACCAGCAGCACGTCCACGCTGTCGCGCACGTTCAGCGCCAGGCTGCGGCTGTCATCCAGCAGCAGCTCATCGTCCTCCAGGGCAAAGCTCAGGTGGTGAGGGCCGGGGCTATCGATGCGCAGCCGCAGCGAGGCCACCCCCGTGCCGCGCGGAGGCAGAGGGTCGAGGGTCACGCGCCGCAGCACCTCGCCGTCAAGCGAGAACGTACCGCTCACGCCGGGGCGCACCATGTCGCCGTGGTTGGCCACCAGCGCCGCAAAGGTCGCGGGCTTGCCCGCCAGCACCAGGCGCTCGTCCGTGGAGAGTTCCACCACGCCCAGGTTGGAGTTGGGGCCCACGTCGGCGGCCACGTCCACCACACGCAGGCTGGCCCCGCCGTGATCCATGATGTCCTTGATCAGCGGACCGAGGTCCTCGCGCCAGGACAGCTCTTGCAGGTCGGTCAGCAGCACCAGCTCGAGCTGGCCCGAGCGCAGCGGACGCACGCGGTCGCGCACCAGGCGCACGGCGGCCAACAGGTCGGCCACGCCGCCCGGGCCGGGCAGTCCGGCGTCGATGGCCGCCAGGGCCTGGCTGGGCGTGGCCCCGATGGGCGCAGGCAGCAGCGTGCCCGCACCGGGCGTCACCAGCGTCACGGCGTCACCGCGCTCGTCGGAGAGCGCCGCCACCTCGGCCCGGGCCAGCTCGGACATGCGCCGAGCCACGCTGGCGCCGCCGGGCAGACGCCGCGCTGTAGAGCCGCTGCGATCGACCACCAGCACCAGCTCGCGACGTCCGCCGGAGAGCAGCGCCAGGGGCGAGTCGACGCCCACCTGCGGCAGGGCCATGGCCAGCGCCGCCAGCAGCACCAGCAGGCAGCGCAGCAACAGCAGCAGCAGGTTCTCTGTCTGCAGGCGCCGCCGCCGGCGCGCGAAGGCCTGCTCCAGGAAGGCCATGGCCGCAAACGGCTTGACCACGTAGCGCCGCCGGTTGAGCAGATGGATCACCACCGGCACGGCCACCAGCCCGGCGCCCCACAGCATCCACGGTTGCAGGAACGACAGCATCAGCGCCGCCCTCCCATGCGCGCCATGCGCGCGCCCAGGTAGGTCGAGAGGCTCACGTCGAGCGGTTGCGAGGTGTCGATCAGGTGGTAGTCGGCGCCGCGGCGGTGGCAGCTGCGGCGCACGTCGGCGCGCCAGGCGTCCAGCACCTCCAGGTAGCTCTGGCGCAGGGCCGGCGCGTCCACCAGCAGGCGCGCGTCGTCCTCCATGCCCTCGAAGCGCGTGAGCCGATCGAACGGAAACGTCAGCTCGTCGTGGTGCATGACGTGCAGCAACACCACGTCGTGCTTGCGCGTGCGCAGGAAGCCCAAGCCCCGATCGAGCTGCTCGAGGCGCCCGATCAGGTCGCTCACCAGCACCACCAGCCCGGGACGCGGCACGCGCTCGGTCAGCTGACCCAGCACCGCGGCCAGGTCGGTGCTGCCGGCCGGATCGCGCTGCACCAGCGCCTGGGCCAGCACGTTCATGTGGGCCGGCGAGCGGCTGCTGCGCAGCAGGCGCTCCAGCTCGTGATCGAAGAGCGCCAGCGACGCGCCGTCGCGCTCACGCAGCACCACCTGCGCCAGGGCCATGGCCGCCTGACAGGCCACGTCGTACTTGCTCTCG
>QNBX01000276.1 GCA_003644265.1 Planctomycetota bacterium | reverse complement strand
CGCTTCATCTGGAAGGGCGCCGGGTTCGGCGACGACACGGTCGTCTGATGACGATCAAGTGGGTCAAGTCGGACCCGTTGGTGATGAACGGCGAGCCCTTCTGCTACGGCAGCCGCCTGACCGTGCGCAACCTACTGGAGATGCGCAGCAACGGCATCACGCCTGCCGAGATGATGGGCCAACACCCCGAGCTGAAGCGCGTCGGCGTTGCCGAGGCATTCTGCTATGCGAGTGAGCATCGCGATCGATACGAGGCCTTCTTCGAGGCCGACGGATCCCTCCGCGGCCCCGGTTTCGCCCCCGACGAGGTCGAGTCGCTGCCCCAGTACCTGCGCGAGGCCACCGGCGTCTAGGCGGGTCGCCCACCATCTGCCCGTCAGCGGCCATGTCCGAGCCTCGGTGTAGGATGACCGCACCATGTCTGACCCGATCATCACCCACGATTCCGTTGGCCCCACCATCACCTCCTCCGACGAGACACCCACCGTCGACCCGGTGATGCGCTCTCGTGAGCTGGCCGTGCTCGACGCTCTGCGCACCGTGGTCGATCCCGAGATCGGCATGAACGTGGTCGAGTTGGCGCTCATCAAGCAGGTCATCCTTGGCGAGGAGGAGAGCGAGGTCAAGATGATCTTGACCACGCCCTTCTGCCCCTATGCGGGCTCACTGATCCAGCAGATCAAGGAAGCTGCCGAGGAAGCCGAGGGACACGAGGTCAAGGTCACGCTGCTGGCCGAGCGCTGGGATCCCCGCGACGCCGGGCTGGTCTGGTAGGGCTCTCTCCGATCCCCCTTCCGATCACATGAGTACCGCCGAGGTTCGCGGGCGCCGCGAAGCCATCGCCGATAGCGCCGTCGCCACCGGCAAGGGCGATGACGGCACCACTGGTCTGCTCTACGGCGGTCGCATCAGCAAGGACGATGCTCGTGCCGAGGCCTACGGCACCATCGACGAGGCCGTTGCCTGCCTGGGCCTGGCGCGTGCCGAAGTGGCTGAGCTGGACGCTGCGGGTGCGCCCCCCGGTCTCATCGCCGGCCTTGGCGAGTCGTTGCTGCGCCTGCAGCGCGATCTCTTCGTGGCTGGAGCGGAGCTGGCCACCAACCCCGATGCCTGGGAGCGGCTGCGTGATGGCGAGACTCGTGTCGACGAGGCCATGCTGAGCCAGCTCGAGGCGATGCTCGCCGACGCCGAGGCGCGCGTGGAGATGCCGCGCGAGTTCGTCGTGCCCGGCTCCGACCGCCTCTCGGCCGCGCTGGAGCTGAGCCGTACCGTGGTTCGCCGCGCCGAACGCCGCGTCATCGCGCTCGATCATGAGCGCCTGGTCCCCGGTGCCTGGCTGATGCCCTACCTCAACCGTCTCGCCGACCTGCTGTGGGTGCTGGCTCGGCTCGCCGAGCAGTCCGGAGGGCGTGCCGCGACCAGCTCGCGCCGATAGGCATCGCGGGATGGCTCGCTAGACTAGGTACCTGATGCGCCCGTGTTTCGGGCACCTTCGAAAGGAACCGAACGATCGTGCACTCCTCCGACAACGATCCTTACAATCGCACCCAGGCTCCCGGTCAGGTGTCGAGCCAGGGCAACACCGTGAAGACCCTCGGCGGTGTCATCGAGACGACCGCACCGCGCGAAGGCTTCCTCACCGGCAGCTTCGTGTGGATGTTCGTGGGCGTGTTGCTCTCGGCAGCAGCAGCCGCCTTCGTCATGGCCACGCCGAGCTTCCAGGAGCAGGTCGCCGACCTGTACTTCTTCCTGCTCATCGGCACCTTGGGGCTGGGCATCGGCATCAACGCCCTGCTCACACGCATCTCGCCCATGGTCGCGCTGGGGCTCTTCTTCGTCTATGCGCTCATCTGGGGCCTGCTGCTCGGCATCATCGTCCCGATCTACGTCGGCACAGCCGGCATGTCGGGCGTCGTCTCCGCCTTCCTCGGAGCCGCGGCGGTCTTCGGTGGGGCTGCGCTCTACGGCGTCGTCACCAAGCGCGATCTGACCAGCATCCGTGGCCTGCTCTTCGTGGGCATGATCGGCCTGATCGTGGTGATGTTCCTGCAGATCTTCTTCTTCGCTGACAGCTCTGCCGCCAGCATCGCCATCGGCATGTTCGGTGTGGCCCTGTTCACTGGTGTAACGGCCTACGACGTGCAGCGGCTGAAGAAGGGCAGGATGCCTGGCGTCAGCTCAGAATCGGCGACCGTTCAGGGCGCGCTGGCGCTGTACGTCGATTTCCTCATGCTGTTCCTGATGATGCTGAGGATCTTCGGCGGCAGCCGCTGACGGCATAGTCGCGGTGGCCCTGCCGCCACCGAGCACCGAGTAGCCCCAGGGAGGCTCGTCGGTCGTGACGGGGCTCTCGTCAAAGGAGGGGATCGTCCATGGCTGAGACTCGAGTGGGCTTCTGCGGCCTGGGCACGATGGGTGCTGCCATGGCCGCCAACGTGGCGCGAGCGGGCTTCCCGTTGACGGTCTGGAACCGCACGCCCGGTCGCGCCGAGGCGCCCCTCGCCGCCGGCGCCACTGAAGCTACGAGCCCCGCGACCGCCGCCGCTGCCAGCGATGTCGTCGTCATCTGTGTGTCTGACACGCCGGACGTGGAAGCGGTCCTGTTCGGGCAGGGCGGCCTCACCGGCGGACTGGCCCAGGGGGCGCTGGTCATCGACTGCTCGACCATCGCCCCGGCTGCGACCCGGGAGTTCGCCGAGCGTCTCGCCGAAAGCGGCGTGGGTTTCGTCGATGCCCCGGTGTCGGGCGGTTCCGAGGGTGCCGAGAAAGGCACGCTCACGATCATGGTCGGCGGCTCCGATGAGGACGTCGCTCGCGCGCAGCCGGTTCTCGAGGCGATGGGTGCCTCGATCACGCACATGGGTCCGAGCGGCGCCGGCCAGGCCACCAAGGCCGTCAACCAGGTCATCCTCTCGGGCGTCTACCTCGGCGTGGCCGAGGGCATGGTGCTGGCGATGAAGTCGGGACTCGACGCGGGCAAGGTGGCCGAAGCGCTGGCCGGTGGCGCCGCCGGTTCATGGGTACTGAACAACCGCAGCAGCCGCATGATCGAGGACGAGTACCCCCTGGGCTTCCGCATCGCGCTCCACCTCAAAGACCTCGGTATCGCCCTGGAGCAGGCGCGCGAGGTGGGAGCGGCACTACCGGTCGCGGCGATGGCGGCCCAGATCGAGGCCGGCTTGGTGGCACGTGGCCACGGTGACGACGACAACTCCGCGCTCGCCCGCGCCATCCGCGAGTGGAGCGGGTTGTAGGCCTGCCGGTCGTGGAACGGGCCGATGTCGCCATCATCGGCGCCGGCATCGTGGGGCTGGCGACGGCGCTGCGGCTGCTGGAGCAGAGGCCCGGCCTGCGCCTCGTCGTCCTCGAGAAGGAGGCCACGGTCGCCTCCCATCAGACCGGTCACAACAGCGGTGTGCTGCACGCCGGCCTGTACTACCGCCCAGGCTCACTCAAGGCGCGCCTGTGCCACGAGGGCAAGGCCGACCTGGAGGCCTACTGCGAGGCCCATGCCGTGCCCGTCGAGCGCACCGGCAAGCTCGTTGTCGCAGTCGAAGAGTCCGAGCTGGGTCCCCTCGAGGATCTCAGGGAGCGTGCCCTCGCCAACGCTGTACCCGGCCTCGAGGAGGTCGGCCCCGAGCGGATCCGCGAGCTGGAGCCGCATGTGGTCGGCATCAAGGCGCTGTGGAGTCCCGGTACGGGCGTCGTGGACTTCCTCGCCGTGGCGCAGGCCTTCGCCCACGACATCGTCGAGCGTGGGGCAGTGATCGAGACACGCCGTGCCGTGGAGTCCATCACGCAGCGCGGCAACGAGATGGTCATCGGTACGCCGCGTGGCGAGCTGGTGTCCCGTCGGGTCATCGCCTGTGCCGGCCTGCAGTCCGATCGGGTTGCGGCCATGGCGGACACCGCCGACGAAGAGCGGCCTCGCATCGTGCCCTTCCGTGGTGACTTCTACACGCTCAAGCCTGAAGCGCAGCACCTGGTCCGCGGCCTCATCTATCCGGTGCCGGACCCACAGGTCTCCTTCCTCGGCGTACATCTCACCAAGCGTGTCGATGGCAGCGTGCTGGCTGGCCCCAACGCCGTGCTGGCCACTGCGCGTGAGGGCTACGGGCGCCTTGACATGTCACTGCGCGACATCTCTGACACGGTCACCTACCCGGGCTTCCTGAAGCTTGCGCGGACGTTCTGGCGCGTCGGTGCGCGGGAGCTGTGGCGCGACTGGTACAAGCGGGCGTTCCTCGCCGACCTGCGCAAGTACGTACCCGCGCTGAACTCTGAGCATCTCGTCTTCGGCCCTTCGGGGATCCGTGCGCAGGCACTCAAGCGTGACGGCACGATGGTCGACGACTTCCTGCTGAGTGGCTCCGATCGCGTTCTGCACGTCCTCAACGCGCCATCCCCGGCGGCCACCTCATCGCTTGCCATCGGGCGCGTCCTGGCCGGCGAAGCCATCGACCGTTTCAGCCTCTAGGCCGGGGTCGGG
>QNBX01000275.1 GCA_003644265.1 Planctomycetota bacterium | reverse complement strand
CGGGAGCGGCTGCCCGGCAACGACACGCGTTCGCGCAGCACCGCCCAGCCGGGCGCGGAGGCAAACAGGTGGTGGCTGGTGGGAATGGAGTTCAGCTCGACCTCCCAGGCCGTCTCGCGCGAGACCGGGTTCCAGGCCGAAAGGCGCAGGCCCGAGCCGCGACGCTGCCCCAGGAACAACGCCGGCGGGTCATGGCTGACGCTGATGACCTGCTGGCCGTCCTCCAGTGGGCTGAAGCTGTGGGCACCGCCACGTGCGGGGTCGAGCACCAGCAGGCGCCGGTCCTTGCCGCTGCCCCAAGCTTCATAGCGGCCGGTGCTGAGGCACACGATCTGCTCGCCCGCGCGGTAGATCCAGGCGTCCTCCACGCCGGGCAAGTCGTAGCGGAAGGCCGCCAGCCCGGTGGTCATGCCGTAGGCCTCCACGCGCCACTCGCCCAGGGACGACTCGAGCAGCGTGAACAGCAGCCCCTGGGCCGACTCCAGCTTGCGCACGCTGCCCACCAGCACGCGAGACCAGCGTGGCAGGCCGTCGTCCAGGCCCAGGGCCAGCAGCTCGTTGCGGCCGCGCACCAGCAGCAGGTCGTCGTGCAGGGTCAGGTCGACGCCGGCGCGGATCGAGCGCGCGCCGCCAGGCAGGCCGACGCCCTGCCAGAGCAGCTCGCCGGCGCGGGTGTCGATGCAGAACAGCTCGCCCAGGCCGTCCACTACGCCCACGGCGTGACCGGCGTACTCGGGCGAGGCGCTGCCGGCCACGGGCTCGAAGCTCACGTCGCGCTCCGTGTGCACAGCCAGGGTGATGGTGCCGCTGCCGTCGGGAGGCAAGACCGGCGCGCTCGACCTGACCGGCGCGGCGCGCCCCTCCAACGCGTCGGCGAAGGCGCGCTCACCCAGCTCGCGGGCGGCGCGGGCGCGCAGGGCCAGGATGGCGGCCGAAGCGGAGCCGGCGGCCTGCACGAACACGTCGCCGGCGCGTCCGTCCGCCAGCATGGCCTGCATGCGTTCGACCCGGCGGCGCTCCACCAGCTCGGCGTTGGGGTACAGCCTCGCCACCACCTCCAGCGACGCGCCGGAGTCCGCCAGGGCCAGCGCCGCCGCCTCGTGCACGGCATAGATGCCGCGGCCGTGCTGACCGATCAGCTCGGCGATGTGGAGCGCGGCGGTCTCGGCGGTAGGCCGCCCCTCCCATGAGCCGGGGGCGTTGTGGCTGATGAGCTGGGACAGCAGCTCGACCTGCACGGCGGGCGGCTCCAGCGGCAGGCGCTGCAGGACCAGCGCCTGGGACGCAGGGCGTGGGCCGTCGCGGCCGAGGTCCACCGGGTGCTGCGGAGCGCTCTCGGCCAGGGTCTTCAACCAGCGCACCAGCAGGTCGTGAGCGCCCAGGCGCGCGAGGGCCGGCAGCACATCGTCCGCCAGGGCGGGCAGGCTGGCCGCGTCGGGCGCCGCGCGCATGACCGCGGCCCAGGCCTCGGGCGTGTCGTCCTGACGCGCGCGCGACCAAGCCGCTGCCAGCAGGCCCGAGCGCGCCCGCGCCGCGAGCTCGGCGCCGGCACGGGCGGCCACGTCGGTGAAGCGCAGCGTGGCCTCGTCGAAGTGCTGCGACGCCAGCTCCAGCTCGGCCAGAGCCAGGGCCGAGCGCTGGTCGCCGGCGGCGGCCAGCGGCTCGTGCAGCAGGCGCAGCTGCTGCGCCTGTCCGTAGGCCAGCACGCTGGCGCCGTCGGTCATGACCAGCACCGGGCCGGCGGGCAACACGCGCTGCATGACGTGCCGGGCGCTGGTTGCGGGCAGGGCGTGGCTGGCCTTGACGCGACCGCTCGCGCTGTCGACCACCAGCAGGAACGGGTCGGCCGGCACCAGCAGCTCGTCGCCCGCCAGCAGGGCCGCGCCCGAGACCTCGTCGTAGGGTGAGAAGGGCTGATGCGTCCAGACCACGTCTCCGCTGGCGGTCTGCACACACTCGGTGCCGGTGTCGGAGACCAGGATCACGCGGCCGTCGCCCGTGGGCACGGCCTGGTGCCGCACGGCCGAGCGCAGCGACGAGCCCTGCAGCGCGTTCACGCGCCAGCGCCGCCGCCCGGTGGACGGGTCGATGCCCAACAGCCACTCGCTGTCCAGGGGTGCGAACACCAGCACGCCGCCCTCCACGAAGGGCGGCTCGGAGCGCCAGTAGACCGTGCGCGCGGTGTTGGGCCGCACCATGCGCGAGCTGCGCCGCCGCATGGCCTCGTAGGCGCTGACCCAGCGCAGCCGCCCGGACCACAGATCCAGGCTCACCACCACGCCCAGGTTGGTGTTGATCAGCAGCTGCCCGTCGTGCAGCGCGGGCGGCGCCAGCACGTGCTCCTGGAAGGGCCGGTTGAACATGGTCAGCTCCTGCTGGCCGGTGCACAGCAGGGTGTGCCAGCGCAGCTCACCGCTGGCCAGGTCGAAGGCCGCGGCGTAGGCGTTGATGGCGCCCTCGGTGATGGAGCCCGCCACGTAGACCACGCCGCCCGACACCAGCGGCGGCCCGTCCACATCGAGCCGGTTCACGAAGGCCTCGGGACCCAGCTCGGGGCGCTCCTGGCGCCAGAGCGGCTCGCCTGAGCGCCGATCGAGGCAGACCAGCCGCCGCGCGGGCAGCGGGTGGTTGATGGGCACGTTGTCAAAGTCGTGCAGCTCGTGCCAGGGCTGGGTGGCCTGCAGGCTCACCAGCAGGCGCTCACCCGCCAGCGTGGGGCGCGCCAGCAGGTACGGGCTGATGGCGCGCTCGCGGCGGATGTTGGCGTACACGCCGATGTCGAACGACTCGCCCCAGCGGCCGTCGGGGTCCACCCGCTCGAGCGGACCCTGGTGGTGCCAGAGTTGGCGCCCCGAGACCAGGTCGAGGGCCGAGACGCTGAGGGCGTCGGTGACGTACACCACGCCGTCGCGCACCACGGGCTCCAGCGGCGCGAAGGGCGCCTCGTGCATGTTGGCGCTGCCCGTGAAGGGGTTGTGACGCGGGCGCCGGCCGCCGTCCACCAGGCGCGAGAGCGTGGTGGGATTCCCCAGCCAGGCGCTCCCCCAGCGCGGCCAGGTGGAGAGGATGGTCTCGTCGGAGGCGAGCTGCAGCGGACTCACGACCGGCGCCGGCGTGTGCGCGGCCCACGGCGACGGCACCGGCAGCGGCGCGCCCAGCTGCACGGCGCGACGGCCGGCGGCGGCGGCGGCGGGCCGGTCGCCGGACTCGGCCGACAGGCGCGCCAGGGTCACGGTGGCCGCGCGTCCCTGGGGCAGGGCGTCCAGGTCGGACGACAGCTCGTGCAGGGCGCGCTGGTCTCGCCAGGTGGTGGCCCGGGCGAGGCGCAGGCGCTCCTCCGGCGTGGCCACCTCGGCCAGCACCGTCGCGGGCACGCGCGTCATCAGCTGGTACAGCGCCCACTCGCCGGCGCCCACCCAACGCCCCCCACCACCGGAGCCGGGCTCGTCGGCCACCTGGATCAGCTCGGCGCCGAAGCGCGCGCCGGCGTCCAGCAGCTCGCGCGCGGCCGCCCCCGGCTGGCCCCGTCGCAGCAACCCATCGGCGCGCTCCAACGCGGCGCGGGCGGCGGGCGAGGTCTGCAGCGCAAAGGGCAGCACCGCGCGCTCGTCCGGGTCGAAGTGGTAGCTCACGTCGGCCATGCGCTCCCAGCCATCGAAGCGCGCGCTCTGGCCCGCGGGGGCGGCGGCCAGGCCCAGCGCGGCGGCGAGGGTGAGCAGGGTCCGTTTCATACGAGGTTGCGGCGCTTGCGCAGGATCCACTCGGCGGCGGCCAGCAGCGTCAGCAGGGACAGGGGGCCAAAGCCGGCCCAGATCTCCTCGCGCTCGGGTTCGTCGAGCGGGCGCTCGCGCTTGGGGTCATCGAAGGACGCCAGCAAGTCGGCCACGTTCTCCAACCGCTCGTAGCGCCCACCGCTGCGCGCCGCGATGCGCTGCAGCAGCAGCTCGTCCAGCACGGCGTCGTCGGTCTCCAGCGAGGGGCTGCTGACGCTGACGATGCGCGGGCTGCGCGGCGTGGCGCTGGCGTCGGCCGGGTCTTCCAGCCAGAAGCGATAGGGACCGATCTCGGTGGCCAGCAACGAGCCGCCAAACACGCCCGGTTCCTCGCGCGGCAGCTGCAACGTGGAGCGGCGTCCGTCGGGCGCCACCCAGGTGAGCTGGTAGCTGTCGGCCAGCAACGGTTCGAAGCCCTCGTCGCGCACGCGCGCCGTGATGCCGATGCGCTCGCCGATGGCGTACGACGACAGGTCGGTGGAGAGGTCGAAGCGGTAGTCGCTGCGCCGCAGGCGGTTGAGCGCCAGGTAGCGGATCAGCCCGCGCCAGAAGGGCTCGCGCCAGGTCTCCAGCCAGCGGAAGCGCCAGCGCCAGGTCTCGTCGCTGGCCAGGAACGCCGTGCGGCCCTGGGGGTGGTACATGGTGGAGAGGATCACGTGCGGGCCGTGGGCGTTGCGGCTCTGCGGGTGCAGCAGCACGGCCTCGGCGGTGGAGCGCACCTTGGCCACGGGG
>QNBX01000274.1 GCA_003644265.1 Planctomycetota bacterium | reverse complement strand
CCTGCTCGTTGCGCCGCACCACGCCCTTGTAGCCATGGATGTCACTGCAGACGATGGGCGTGCCCGAGGCCATGGCCTCCAGCAGCACGATACCGAAGGACTCCTGCCCGGTGGCGGGGCCAGCGTAGATGTCTGCGGTGGCGAATGCGCGCGCCTTGTCGTGCTCCGATAGGCGACCCAGCATCTCCACGCCCCCGAGACGGCGCGACTGGATGTAGCGGCGGGCCTCGCCGGCCTGGGGCCCGCCGCCGACGATGAGCAGCCGGCAGCCCAGCCCCTCGACGCGCAGCTGGTAGTAGGCGCGCAGCAGGTACATCAACCCCTTGCGATTGTCGAAGCGACCCACGAAGAGGATGTTGGGGATGCCGTCGCGCCAGCGCGCGAAGGGTGGCACATCGTCGTACTGCGAGAGGTCCACGCCGTTGGGAATGACCTTGTACTCGCTGGGGAAGTAGCGCGAGATGAAGTGACGCGCCGCGGCACTGACGGCGATGCGACCATGCAGACGCCGGGCGGGGGTGCGCATGAAGCGCTTGCCGAACTCGTACGAGGGGCTGAAGCCTGAGTAGGCGTGGAACGTCGCGACATTCACGGACTTGGACTGGCGCAGGATCATCAGCGACAGGAAGGGCACGAACGGCTCATGAAAATGGATCACGTCGAAGCGCTCGCGGTCGAGCATCTCAGTGATCAACTGCCCATATCGATGCGAAACCGTTAGCGTGCCTATCGACCCGTTCGTGGGCACGCTCCAGCCGTAGCCAAGGCGGATGATGTCGCCCTCGCTGGAGCGCTGTGGGCCGTGCGTCGAGCTGATGATGCGGACGTCATGGCCACGCTTGACGAGGTTTTCGTAGAGATAGCCGACGTGGGCGTTCACGCCACCGGGAAGCGGGAAGATGTACGGCGTGACCAGCCCGATCTTCATGTTTCCACGTCCTCTGGTGGCAAGCCTGCGGCTACGCGGTCGAAGTGAACGGGCCGCCCTCTGCCGCCGGGGTAGCCCAGGTCGCGCCCGGTGCCGCTGCGCAGGATCTTGCCACCGACCTCGTCGGTGACCGCGGCGATGTTCTTGCGCTGCTGCTGAGTGAACATCCGCAGCTGGTCCTGCCAGGTGTAGGCGCTGCCCTCCCAGCGCGTGTCGCGTTCCGCCAGCGCCGTGCGCAAGTCGGCCACCGACGTGCCCTTGAAGATGGTCACGGTCGATCCCACGTTGGAGGCCTTGTGGGCATCCGATCCACCCGTGGCGGCGATACCCAGCTCCTCGGCCAGGGCGGGCGCCTTGTGGCTCCAGCGCATCCGCGCGGTCGTTGGGTTGAAGCCCTCCAGGCCGTCGGGATGGAAGATGGGGTCAGCCTCATCCATGAGCTTGCGGATGCTGCCCTCGCTGGCACAGAGCGGGTAGGGCGGCAGCGGGTGGGCGATGATGGCCAGGCCGCCCTGCTCGTGGATCATGGCGATGGAGTCCTTGAGTGAGTGCCACGGCCGGATGCGCTTTGTCATGAAGAGGCCCAGCAGATGGCCGCCACGCGTAGAGACCTCCTCGGCCACGATGACCTCGATAGGCCAGCCGCGGTACTCGGCGATGGCCTTGCCGGCGACGGCGGCATCCATGCGTTCATGGTCGGCGATGCCGATCGCGTCGAGGCCCTTGTCGATGGCCGCCAGGATCATCGCTTCGACGCCGTCGATGCCGTCTGACGCGAGCGTATGCACATGCGGGTCGATACGCATCATCGGCTCGTCCTCGGCTAGGGGCTGCTGCTCCATCATCTCGCCGTCACTCACGCCTCATCCTCATCCTCCCAGATCGGAAAGAACAGTGTGGTCCATTGCTCGGGAGCGCGCGCGATGATGCGCTCGAATGCGCGCACCTCCTGCTCGATGATGGAGCGCGTCGCCTCTCGACGTTTGGCTCCGGGCTCCGGCCGCAGCGCCACCGAGTGGCCCAGCCACTCGCCCGGTGCGGTGCGCTCGACGGCCTGGAGGTACAGCGGCGCTCCGGTCTGCATCGAGAGGATGGCCGGCCCGATGGGCAGCCGGATGGGCCCGCCGAACAGCTCTGCCGGCGAGCCCCGGCCGACGATATTGCGATCGCCCACGATGCCCACGGCCTCACCTCGGCGGAGTGCCTTGGTGAGTTCCGCCGCGGCATCGTCGAGGGGCACGATGGTGACGCCCAGCTCGTTGCGCACGCGCTCTAAGTAGGCTCGCGGAAGGGGTGCCTCGACGAACTCCATCGGCCCCGTCATGGGGAGCTCGCCCACGCGCGCGCCATACATCGCGGAGAGGTCCACCGAGCCGAAGTGCATGGCCAGTTGGATGGGCCCGGCCTCACCCGGCGGTCGCGCCGACGTGGCCTCGAGGGCGATCGCCGGGTCTGCCTTCGCGACGCGCCGTTCGAGCTCCTCGGCGCTGTAGCTCGGCCCCAGCGCCGCTTCAGCGTAGGTCAGGACCCAGTGTCCGAAGGCGGCGCGCACCATCCGGTCGAGTGCCCTGCGATCGCGGGCCGCCCTGGCCACGCGCGGGCTGGCCATGTCGTTGTCGACCAGCCAGGTGCAGACGCGCTGCAGGTGGCTGCGCACCAGGACGCGGCGCTCGGGCAGCAGCAGATAGATCCCGGCCCCGAGGGCGAAGGCGGCGCGATAGAGCGGCTTGTCAGGCAGTTTGCGCGCCAGCCACAGGGCGCCGACGATGGCCTTGAAGATGATGCCCTCGAAGAAGCTCAGCCGCGGGCCGGGCGCTGGTGTCGACTTGGTGGCGGTCTCCGGCGGCTGCTCGGCGGCGGGTCGTTCAGGCATCGGCTTCTTTCGTCTTGTTCGCCCGGTGGGCCAGCTCGCCGGCCTCGGCCTCGCTCGCCGGCCACATCGGCTTGAAGGTGTACCACTGCTCAGGGGCCTCGGCGATCATCTCCCCGATGGCATCGGCGATGGCCTGGGTAGCGCGTGCGATCTCAGCCGCGGACGTGTCGGCCACCTCGATGGGCTCGTACATGATGGGGTCGTAGCTGCCGTCCGCACGCCGTCGTGCCACGACCGGCACCAGGGTGGCCCCGGTGCGAGCAGCCAGCGTGGCTGGGCCCGCGGGCAGCGTGGTCCAGTCACCGAACAGCGTCACCGGCAGGTCGTCGGCCCGGTAGCCCCAGTCGACGATCATGCCCAGGATGGCGGGCTTGCGCATGACGCGAAAGATGTCGCGCAGCTTGCGCCAGGGGATGATGGTCACACCCCAGCGTGCGCGCGAGCGGTTGAGCAGCTCGAAGAGTTCGGGAAAGGCAGAATCGTCGGCGATCCCGTAGGTGGGGATGCCCTGCTGGGCGTAGGCGCCGGCAAAGACCTCGATGCTGCCGATGTGGCCGCTGACCACGATGATGCCGCGTCCTTCCGACTCGCACTGGCGCCACAGGGAGATGAAGCGCTCGTGCAGCTTGCCCTCGAGCCGCACCAGGCGCATCGGCTCGTCGGCCGGCAGGCTGGGCAGCCGCATCAGCTCGATGGTGAAGCGGGAGTAGGTGCCGTAGATGCCGCGCGCGAGGAGCGCCACGTCCCGGTGGTCAGGCGGCAGGTCCAGCACGTGGGCGGCGTTGGCCTTGATGATGCGGCGCTTGGACGGCCACAGGTAGTAGCCGGCGAGGAACCCGGCGCGGGCCATGGGCTCGCTGACACGCAGCGGCACCCACACCAGGAGCGCTGACACGGCGCGGAAGACGAGGACCACGAACCGCTCCCAGGCGCGGGAGACGGCTCCAAAGACCCGTCCGCGCCGGCCCGGGCGATGTGGTGCGTAATCAACGCTGGACACGCTCCTCCCTTCAGACGATGGTGACCGCCTCCTGCTCGGGCGAGGCGGCCTTCAGGATTGCCTCCGCCTCTTCGACCGCGGCCGACTCGGTGCCGGTCAGGGTCGCGTTGTCCTCGCCCCGGATGAAGGCTTCGACACGCTCGCGGGCCACGTCGTCGTAGATCTGCTGTGGCGGGCTCTTCATGAAGTAGGACGAGGGTGCCACGAGCGTACCCGACAGGCCGCGATTGAGGCCCAGCTTGAGGCAGCGGATGTCATCGGTGATGACGCCGGCGCTGTTGGGGCTGTCCCAGACCTCGAGCTTGAGCTCCACCAGCAGTGGCACGTCACCGAAGGTGGTGCCCTCCATTCGGATGTGGCAGAACTTGCGGTCCTCCAGCCACGGCACGTGGTCGGAGGGGCCGACATGGACGTTGCCCTCTCCGAGCTCGTAGTCGAGCATCGAGGTCACCGCATCGGTCTTGCTGATCTTCTTGGAGTCCAGGCGGTCACGCTCGAGCATGTTCTGGAAGTCGGTGTTGCCACCGAAGTTCAACTGGTAGGTGCGATCGACCTGCACGCCGCGATCGTCGAAGAGGCGGGTCAGCACGCGGTGGCTGATGGTGGCGCCGACCTGGCTCTTGATGTCGTCACCGATGATGGGCAGCCCGGCAGCAGCGAACCTGGCCTGCCACTCGGCTCGCGGCCGATGAAGACGGGGATGGCATTGACGAATCCGACGCCGGCCTCGATGGCCTG
>QNBX01000273.1 GCA_003644265.1 Planctomycetota bacterium | reverse complement strand
CGCTCGTGGTGCAGATCAAGGCGACAGATCGCAGGCGAATCCGTGGATTCGTCGAGAACTGGCAACGCCGAGCTGCGCCACGAGAGCGCCGCTGCGCGCGGAATGACTTGCGCCACGGGCTGCCAGGGCAGCTGGCCCGCGGAGGCGGAGACGCGCCCGTGGCGAGTCAGCGTCAGCAGGCCTGAATCGCCGCCTGCGGGGCGCGGCTTTCCCTGGAGGCGTGGACGGGCCACAATGCCCGCCCATGACGCGCCTCAAGAGCAGTTACCAGCCCAAAGACAAGTCAGCCCGCGCCGCTCGCAACGTGTACGCCAAGGTGCTGGGGACCTACGCCCAGCAGACGGCGGCCTTGCACAAGGGCGGCGGCGACAAGGCCATCGCCCGGCAGCACAAGAAGGGTCGGCTCACGGTGCGCGAGCGCATCGAGCTGCTGCTGGACCCGGACACCGAGCTGCTCGAGCTGGGGCTCTTCGCGGCCTGGGAGATGTACGAGGATTGGGGCAAGGTCTCCTGCGCCGGCGTCGTCACGGGCGTGGGTCTGGTGCAGGGCCGGCGCTTCATGATCATCGCCAACGACGCCACCGTGAAGGCCGGCGCGTTCTTCCCCATGACCGCCAAGAAGGTCATCCGGGCCCAGCGCATCGCCATCGATAACCACCTGCCGGTGATCTATCTGGTGGACTCCGCCGGCGTGTTCCTCCCGCTGCAGGACGAGGTCTTCCCCGACGAGGATGACTTCGGCCGCGTGTTCCGTCACAACGCCGTGCTGTCGGGCATGGGCGTGCCGCAGATCGCCGCCATCATGGGCAGCTGCGTGGCGGGCGGCGCCTACCTGCCCGTCATGTGCGACACGCTGCTCATGACCGAGGGCTCGGGCATGTTCCTGGGCGGTCCGGCCCTGGTGAAGGCCGCCATCGGCGAGCAGGCCGACTTCGAAGAGCTGGGCGGCGCCGCCATGCACAGCTCGGTCTCGGGCACGGTCGACTACCGCGAGCCTGACGAGCAGTCGTGCATCGCGCGCATCCGCTCGCTGGTCGACAAGATGGGCCCGCGACCGCGCGGCCCCTTCGAGCAGGCCCGGCGCCCGCGCGCGCCCAAGTACGACATCGCCGAGCTGGCGGGGCTGGTGCCGCTCGACGGGCGCAAGGGCTACGACGTGCGCGAGGTCATCGCGCGCCTGGTGGACGGCAGCGACTTCGACGAGTACCGCGCCGAGTACGGCGCCACGCTGGTCACCGGCCTGGCGCGCATCGACGGCTGGCCCGTGGGCATCGTGGCCAACCAACGCCTGAACGCCAAGAGCAAGAAGCGCGGCGTGGAGTTCGGCGGCGTGATCTACGCCGAGAGCGCCGAGAAGGCCGCGCGCTTCATCATGGACTGCAACCAGAAGCGCGTGCCGCTCGTGTTCCTGCACGACGTCAACGGCTTCATGGTGGGCACCGAGTCGGAACAGGCGGGCATCATCCGCGCGGGCGCCAAGATGGTGAACGCCATGAGCAACTCGGTGGTGCCCAAGATCTCGGTCATCATGGGCGGCTCGTTCGGCGCCGGGCACTACGCCATGTGCGGCAAGGCCTTCGACCCGCGCTTCCTGTTTGCTTGGCCCAGCGCGCGCTACGCCGTCATGAGCGGCGACGCCGCCGCCAAGACCCTGGTGGACATCCGCGTGGCCCAGCTCGAGCGCGACGGCCACCCGGTGGACGACGACGAACGCGACGCGCTCACCCGCCAGACCAAGGCTCGCTACACCAAGGCGCTGGACCCGCGCTACGCCGCAGCGCGCCTGTGGGTCGACGCCATCATCGAGCCGGCCCAGACGCGCGAGGCCATCTCTACGGCCCTCGATGTCGCCAACCATCAACCCGAGCTGGCGCCCTTCCGCACGGGCGTGCTGCAGTGCTGAGGACGTCATGAGCGAGACCGTGCTGGTCACCGAGACCCTGCGAGACGCCTGGCAGGGCTTGCCGCGCAGCGTTCCCACGGCGGACAAGCGCGCCTTCATCCAGCGTCTGCTGGACGCGGGTTTCCGCTCGCTCGATGTGGGCTCGTTCGTGTCGCCCAAGCTGGTGCCGACCATGGCCGACAGCGACGCCGTGCTGGACGGCGTCAACGTGCCCGAGGGCGTGAGCTGCATGGCCCTGGTGGCCAACGAGAAGGGCCTGGAGCGTCTGCTGGCCGTGCCCGCCATCAACGAGGTGCTGTACCCCTTCTCGCTCAGCGAGAGCTTTCAGCTGCGCAACACCAATCGCGGGCGGGAGCAGGCGCTGGAGGGTCTGGCCGCCATCACGGCCCGGGCCCATGAGCGTGGCCGCACGGTGTACGCCACCATCTCCATGGCCTTCGGCAACAACGAGGGCGACCCCTACGACCCGCGCGAGCTGGCGGCCTGGATGGCTCGCCTGGATGCCATCGGCGTGGATCGTATCGGCCTGGCGGACACCACGGCGCAGGCTGATGCGTCGGTCCTGTCGCGGGTGCTGGCCGTGGTGGCCGCCGAGCGCGCGGGAGCGCTTCCGGGCCTGCACCTGCACGCCACGCCGCAGGGCGCTCCGGACCTGATCGACGCCGCCCTCGACGCGGGCTGCCGCGCGTTCGACGCGGCCCTGGGCGGCCTGGGCGGGTGCCAGTTCGCGCAGGGCCCGGAGTCCAACCTCTCGACGCGCCTGCTGGGCGAGCGGGTGGCCGCGCGCGGCTTGGCCGTGGACCTGCCGCTCACCGCCCTGCCCGACCTGGATGTGGCGGCGCGACGCCTGGCCGCTGACGCCTGAGTCACGCATGCCCTCACGTGCGCGGTTTGGTTAGCATCCGTGCTCAGGCCCGGGTCCCGGGCTCACCTCTATCTGGAACCGACACGATGAAGACCACCCTGCTGCTGCTGCTCGTGGCTGCCGTGCTGCTGCCCGGCTGCGCAAACGTGTACCCGCCCTACCAGTCCATGCCCGGCTTTGTCTACTCAGAGATGACCACGCCCGGCTACGCCAGCGACGAGGACCTGGGCACCAAGTCCGGCGTCTCCGCCGCTGAGTCCTTCGTTGGCATCGTGGCCGTGGGTGACGCCAGCATCGCCGCCGGCGCCGCGGACGGTGGCATCTCCAAGGTCACCCACGTTGACTACCACACGTTCTCGATCCTTGGCGTCTACGCCAAGTTCGAGTGCTTCGTCTACGGCGAGTGATTCGCCCGGGCGACAGCTCCGGCGGGACGCCTCGCGCTCCCGTTGAAGTCGCCTGCGAGCACGGGTCGTGCGCCCCAGCCGTTCGGGCTGGTGGCGCGCGGCCGACGATGTGGCTGCTGGTGTCGCTGCTGAGCGTCGTCGCGCTCGCGGCCTGCGCCGGGCCTGCTCCCGGCGTGGTCACGGGCCGCACGGTCGACCTGGCTGAGCCCATGTTGGTCATGGCGGTGACCGATTTTGAGCTGCCCGGCGGTGCCAGCGTGGAGCGCTCCGGCTTTGCCGTCGGAGTGGCCGTGCGCCAGGCCTTTGCTTCTTACGGAGCGGAGGTCGTGCCCGGTCGCAGCCGCTCCCTGGGGGCGGCGCTCAAGGAGGCCCAGGAGCTGAGCTGCGCCTCCGTGATCGAAGTCACGATCGACGACTGGAACGACAGCGACCGCGACTGGATCGCCAACCCGGATCGGCTGGCCATCAGCGTGCGCGTGGTCTCCGTGGCCGACGGCCTCACGGACGGCTATGGCGACGAGATGGTGGAGCTGGCCAACCTGCAGGCAGCGCGCAAGTCGCCCTTTCAGCTCGCGTCGGGCCTGGCGCAGAGCCTGGTCGACGCGCTGTTGGACGGTGCGCTCGACCCGGCCGACGTGCCGGGGAGCTGAGCCCGCTGCGCGTGGCCTCCCGGGCTCGCACATGCGTCGCGTTGGCCCTGGTGCTGCTGGCCGTGGGAGCCGTCGGCGCGAGCTCGGGCTGGACCGGCTTTGCGACCGCCCCCGAGGCCTGGCACGAGAGCGACTTCCAGATCCTGTGGGCCGCGGGCCACGGCCTGGCTGAAGGCGTCGACATCACCGACCCGGCCGCGTTGGACCGGGTGGGCGCGCGCACCGGACGCGAGGCCACCCCGTTCTGCGCGGCCCAGCCCCTGGTGACGCGGCTGTTCGGGTTGAGCAGTGACGATTTCTCCGCGGCCTACCGCGCCTGGTTGCTGCTGCACGCGCTGGCGGGGGTGCTGGCCGTGGCGCTCTTGGCCGGGCTGCTGCGGGACGAGGGGCTGACGCGCGCGGCCGCGCTGGCCGTGGCGCTAGCCGCCGTGGGCCTCAACGACGGCTTGTGGATGAGCCTGGCCATGAACAGCACCAACCTGGTGGCGTTGGCTGCGGTGTGCGCCGCGGCCTGGGCTGCACGGCGGCGGCGCGCGCTGTCGGAGGGCCTGGCGCTGGCGTTGGCGGTGCTGGCCAAGACCTCGCCCCTGCTGCTGGTGTTGGTCGCGGCGTGGTCGGGCCGGGTGCGCGCCGCGAGCGTGGGGCTGCTGGGCTGGGTGGCCGCCACCCTGACGGCGCTGGTGTGGCTGGGGAGCGCGCCGCTGATGGCCTGGATGCAGCGCACCGCGCCGGCTCTGGGCTTTGCACCGGCGCG
>QNBX01000272.1 GCA_003644265.1 Planctomycetota bacterium | reverse complement strand
TGTGTCTTGGCGCGCCGAAGACATGTCCTCCGGTCACGCTGATCACTTGCCGCAGTCTAACCCGCCTTCATCCCCGCTGACCGTCGAATCTCGCCGAACGTATAGGACAGTTGGCCCTATCCGCTAGTCAACCGGATCTCGTCGAGACGAACCGTGCGTCGCTCCGCAGCCGAGCGGTAGCCGGCCTCGATGAGGCGCAGCGTGCTGAGGTTGTCCCTGCCGGAGATGGACGCCTCGCGGTCCTCCTCGATGGCCAGGAACAGCTCCCCCATCGTGGCCAGAAAGGCGTCGGGGAACCACTTGCGCGTGAAGGCCGGCTTGATCCAGGTGTCGGGCCTGTCTCGCGTGGTGAATTCGAGCGTGCTGAAGCTCTCGCTGGGCCAGCCGATGTCGCCGCGGGCGATGCCCTCGATGCCCTCGATGCGGTAGTTCTCGGACCAGTCGCGCGTCCAGGGGAAGCCGTCGTCGAAACCGGTCGCCAGTAACCCTGACTCGTAGCGCAGCACGTAGAGGGCGATACTTTCGCCGGCCCACGGCTGCCCCGGGTAGGTGGCCAGGTGCGCGGTGATCTCCAGAGGCTCGCCGAAGAGGTAACGGAACTGGTCGAGGTGATGGATGGACATGCCCAGCAGCATCAGCCGGGGATAGTTGGCATCGTCCTTCCAGTACTCCTGCCAGGGCTGCCGCGTGCGCATCTCGATCGATGCCGTGACAAGCTGACCGAAGACACCACGGTCGAGCAGCTCGCGGCAGGCCCGGATGGCCGGGTCCCAACGCCCGTTCTGGTTGATCGCCAGCTTGACGCCGGCTCGATCGGCCGCGGCCACGATGACCTGCGCATCCTCGAGCGTGTTGGCCATGGGCTTCTGCAGCAGCACGTGCTTGCCGGCGTCGAGGGCGGCCACGGCCACCTCGCGATGGCGGTGCGACGGCAGCGAGATGTCCACGACCTCCACGCGCTCATCGTTGATGACATCGTCGAAGTCACCCGAGGCGTCCGCGATCCTGAACTCGTCGGCAGCAGCCTGCGCCGAGGCCGCGGTGCGCGAGGCGATACGAACGACCTCCCAGCCGGCAGAGCGATAGGCGGGCAGGTGGCACTCGCGCACGATCTTGCCCGCGCCGATGACGCCGATGCGATACGACTCGGTACCAAGTCGCGGAGCGATATCGAGTTCGCCTGGGTCGATCACGGTCCTCTCCCCTTCGACTGGATGACTGCGCGGCCATGGTCCCACACGCCATCGTGCGTCCGGGCGGCTGCTTCGCTACCGTGAGGGGGCGCAACAAGGAGATGCAATGACGAGCATGACCGCGATCGAGCGGGTAGAGACGGTGCTGCGGGGCAGCATCCCCGACCGTGTTCCGGTGGACTTCCACGACTTCATGGTCGCCGCCCAGCGCTCGGGGACGCCCTTCCCCGAGTACTTCAAGAGCGGCCAAGCCATGGCCGAGGGCCAGATCGCGAGTTGGCGCGAGTTCGGCCACGACGTCGTCCTCGTCGAGAACGGCACCGCAGCCCTGGCCCAGGCTTGCGGAGTCGGCGTCGAGTACATGGAGGACACCGCGCCGGTGTCGTTCACGCCGGCCATCGCCAGCCTCGACGATGTCGACCAGCTGGTCGTGCCCGACCCCTACAAGGTCGACCCCCTCGCTGAGAACCTCGAGGCCACGCGCATCGTGGTCGAGGAGATCGGGAAGGAGGCCTTCATCATCGGCCGGGCCGACCAGGGCCCCTTCTCGCTGGCCTCGATGATCGTCGGCATCGAGGAGTTCCTGGTGGCGACGGCCCTGCCCGGCAACGAGGAGAAGCTGGCCAAGCTGCTCGGGTTCTGCGAGGAGGTCGTGTACCGCTATGCCGTGGCGCAGATGGAGCAGGGCGCACACATGACCTCGATCGGCGAATCCATCGCCGGACCGGACGTGTGCTCGCCGGTGGTCTACAGCCAATGGGCCCAGACGGCCGACAAGCGGCTGGTCGAACGACTGGCGGCCGATGGCATCCGGCTGGCGTATCACATCTGCGGGGACGCCACGCGCATCGCCGGGGGGATGGTCGACACCGGAGCGGCCGTCCTGGAGCTCGACTACAAGTGTGATCTCGAGGCCATCAAGGCGGCCACGACCGGGCGCACCACGGTGCTGGGCGTCATCGACCCATCGGAGGTCATCGCCCGCTCCACACCCGGGCTCGTGGCCGCTGCCGTCCGCGACGAGCTGCGCGTGTTGGCGCCGGGTGGCGGGCTCATCCTCGGCCCCGGCTGCGCGCTCCCACCGGAGACCCCCGCGGAGAACATGCACGCCTTCGTGGAGGCCGCCCACCGCTACGGCCGCTATCAGCCGGACGGCAGCCTCGCCGAATAGTGGCCAGCGGGCGGCAGCGCCCAGGGGCGAGGCGGCACGCAGAGGCACCTCCGCCCACCGGCCCGCTTGCCGTTGAGCGGGTGAGTGCGACCAGACAACTCGCGAATCTGCAGGTTCCTGCCGCTGAGTGGGCGTGATCGTCAGTTTCGTGCGTCGAGGGGGAGGATTCGACCGTTTCGGCGGCTTCGTCGACCGTCTTGGCTGCTTCCTGGTCGAACTGGCCCGTTCAACGGCAAGCGGGCCAGCAGGGAGGCGAGGCTACGGGACCAGTCCGACGGCGACGCCGTAGAGTCGCCCCATGCTGACACGAGTGATGATCATCGGCCGCCAGACTGGCGAGACGCCCACGGGTCTTCCGGAGACGCGGACCGGCGCCGAATACGTCATGGCCGATTCGACCGACGACGTGCGAACAAACCTGGCCGAGTGCGACGTGGTCTTCCACTACGGCCGGCCACGTGATGCACTGAGCGCCAGCTGGGCCCTCACCGACCGACTGCGCTGGGTGCACGTAGGCGGCGTGGGCATCGACTGGGCACTCTTCCCCGAGCTCGTCGAGAGCGACGTCACGCTCACCAACAGCCGCGGCGTTTTCGACACCACGCTGCCCGAGTACCTGCTGGCGCTGATGCTGGCGTTGGTCAAGGATCTACCGGGCACCGTGCGGGCGCAGGCAGCGCACGAGTGGCGACACCAGTTGCTGCAGCCGCTGGCCGGCGGGCGTGCCCTCATCGTCGGTGCCGGGTCGATCGCCCGTGCCTCCGGCCACTTGCTGCGCTCGCTGGGCCTGGATGTGACGCTGGTGGGGCGCTCGGAGCGTGACGGCGAACCCGGCGAGGGACGCATCCGTGCCGTGACCGACCTGGTGGAACTGCTGCCCACGGCCGACTGGCTCATCCTGCTGGCACCGCTGACGCCGCGGACGCGCGGACTCGTCGGCGCCCCGGAGCTGGCGCTGCTGCCGCGGGGCGCTCGCCTCGTCAATATCGGCCGTGGTCCAGTCGTGGTGGAGTCAGCGCTCATCGAGGCACTGCGGTCGGGCGCGCTGGCCGGCGCCGGTCTCGATGTCTTCGAGCGTGAGCCGCTCAGCACCGCGAGCCCGTTGTGGGACATGCCCAACGTCATCGTCTCACCGCACATCGGTGGCGACGTGGCCGGCACTCCAGCTGCCTTCACCGACGCCTTCCTCGTCAACCTCGAGCGCTACATGGCAGGCCAACCGCTCCAGAACATCGTCGACAAGCACCTCGGCTTCGTCTCCGACACCGAGACATGACGAGCGACGAGGCCGCCGCTCGATGCGACGACCCCGTCTGGCTGATGGTGCTGGCTCTTGCGACCAGAGGTGCTTACTCCGTGGCGGGATCGACCGTCAGCGGATAGACGATGTCATTCCAGAACTTGTCTTCATCGATGAAGTTCTGGATGGCGG
The DNA here is from genome assembly GCA_003644265.1 of Planctomycetota bacterium. Next base: position 827 of record QNBX01000272.1, on the reverse strand, counting down.
CCTTCCGTGCCCCCACCGGACCGACATCCTCACGGAACGCGAGGCTGCGCCCGTAGTCGAGCCCCATGTTGGTGTCGACGTCGATGTAGACGCCGTTGATGGGCTGAGGCACGCCGTCCTCGGGCCGTGGGGCGTCGTTCCAGGACATCACGATCGAGGGATCGATGACGTACGCCGCGGCGAAGAGGTCCCAGATGTTGTTGGGTGCGATGGTGCCCCAGGCGCCGGCTTCGATGGCGGCCTCACGCGCGTGGAACAGCTCCTGCATGCCGGGGAACGTGTCCTCGACCATCTGGTAGTAGAGGTCCTCGGGCATGCCACCGGTGTTGTTGTTGGCTTCGAGGCCCGCGATCATCTGGTTGCCATACGTCGCGTAGGACTCCGACTCGGTGTCTCCCCACTCCTGCCGCACGGCGATCTTGGCGGCGTCCGGATCGGCCCACCAGTTGAACTCCGCGCTGGCCGACGAGTTGCCGGGCAGGTAGAAGGAACCGCCCATGTAGGCGATCTCCTTGACCTTCGAGGCAAAGGTGGGATCCTTCATGATCGCTCGGGCGATATTGGTGACTGGACCGATGACGACAAGCGTCAGCTCGCCGGGATACGTGTCGGCCATCTCGATGAGGAAGTCGACGGCTCCCTCGTTGCCATCGGGGTCAGGAACGCCCTTCTCATAGACGTAGGGATAAGAGGGCGCTTCTCCGTAGAGGAGCTCGTACACCTCCGCCCAGTCGGCCATGGGGTCGCCACCGATGGTCTCGTCGAAGTGCCCCATGTAGCCGGGCCATGAGACCACCGGGCTGACCGCCAGCTCGGCTGACTGGATC
>QNBX01000271.1 GCA_003644265.1 Planctomycetota bacterium | reverse complement strand
TGGGGCTATAACAACGTTGGCCAGGTCTCGAACACCCCGCTTGGCACCGGGTTCACTCAGGTGGCGGCGGGCTTTAGGCACTCCCTGGCGCTGGGCACTGATATCCCGGATGAGGTCCGGGGCGAGATCGTGTCCTGGGGTAGTGACGAAGACTACCAGGTCTGGGGCACGCCCGGCGGGAGCGGGTACGCTCAGGTGGCGGCGGGCCGGAAACACTCCCTGGTGTTGCGGTCCGACGGTTCGATCGTGGCGTGGGGCTATGACTACCATGGCCAAGTCTCGAACACCCCGGTCGGGCCCGGGTTCACTCAGGTTTCGGCGGGCGGGTTCCACTCCTTGGCGTTGCGGTCCGACGGTTCGATCGTGTCGTGGGGCAGGGACAAATTCGGCTTAGTCTCGAACACCCCGCTTGCAACCGGGTTCACTCAGGTGGCGGCGGGCGCCGCGCACTCCCTGGCGTTGCGGCCCAACGGCAGGATCGTGTCGTGGGGACGCGACTTCGAAGGCCAAGTCTCAGACACCCCGGTCGGGACCGGGTTCACTCAGGTGGCAGCGGGCGGGCGGCACTCCCTAGCGTTGCGTTCCGACGGTTCGATTGTGGCGTGGGGCTGGGACGTCGAAGGCCAGGTCAGGGGGGCGCCAGAGGGGGGCAGGTTCACTCAGGTGGCGGCGGGCGGAGCCCACTCCCTGGCGCTGCTTGCCGACGGTTCGATCGCTTCGTGGGGCTATGACGACTCTGGCCAGGTCTCGAACACTCCGCTTGCAACCGGCTTCACTCAGGTGGCGGCTGGCTGGTGGCACTCCCTGGCGTTGCGAGCCGACGGTGCGATCGTGGCGTGGGGCAGGGACGATGAGAACCAGGTCTCGCATGCGCCCGAGGGAATGGACTTCACTCAGGTGGCGGCGGGCGGTGACCACTCCGTGGCGCTGCGTGCTCACATCAGCGCTTGGAGCGATGCCGGCTCTGCACTGGCCGGCGTCCACGGTGATCCCCTCCTGGACGGCACCGGCTCGATCGTCGCTGGCAGCGACATCGTCTTTGGGCTGAGGGCCGCGGCGCCGACGGCGGCCGCCGGTTTGTTCCTGGGCCTGTCGAGTTCGCCCGTGCCGTTCAAGGGCGGCACGCTCATGCCCGCCGCGTTCATGGCTCCGCTGATGCACACGACCGGCCCCTTCGGTGAGATCCTGGTGTCGTTCGTAATGCTCGAGGGCCTGCCCACCGGAACGGAGCTGTGGGCCCAGTGGGCCATCCAGGACGCCGCGGCCGTGGGCGGCGTGGCGCTCTCGAACGCGATCATGGGCTTGGTGCCGTAGGGGAGCTGGGCTGTCCGACGGGCGCGCCTCGGTGGGGGGCGTGCCCGCGGACCGCGCACGCGTAGCGGACTGCCCAGGGGGGACGCAGGGCTGGAGGCGAGCTTCGCAGGCGCCGTGCGGGTCCTGTTGGGACGGTCGCAGACGCGGGACCTGTGCTCACGATCGATAAGCAGATGCTGGGATCGGAAGATAGTGTACAGTGCCTTGGCGCCTGCCTGAATCGAGGCTGTGGTGCCGGGCCGTCCCTTGAGGCGTTTCGCCTTCTCAGCGAAGCGCCATGGGGTGGCAGCCGGCGTGTGCTGTGCCCCCTCCTGCGGAGAGTCAGATCATGAACCGTTCGCAACGTGGTTGTTCCCGGAGACTGCTGGTCCTCGGACTTGTTCTCGTCGGCTTGCTGCCGACGACGATTCGAGCTCAGCAGAGCATCGTGTCCTGGGGGGATGACCACGCTGACCAGGTCTGGGGGACGCCAGAGGGGGGCAGCTTCACTCAGGTGGCGGCGGGCGGCGCGCACTCCCTGGCGTTGCGAGCCGACGGCTCGATCGCAGCGTGGGGCGCTGACAGTTTGGGCCAGATCTCGAACACCCCGCTTGGACCCGGGTTCACTCAGGTGGCGGCGGGCCAGGCCCACTCCCTGGCGTTGCGGTCCGACGGTTCGATCGTGGCGTGGGGAGGTGACGCCCATGGCCAGGTCTCGAACACCCCGCTTGGACCCGGGTTCACTCAGGTGGCGGCGGGCAGGTGGGTCTCCCTGGCGTTGCGGTCCGACGGTTCGATCGTGTCGTGGGGCCATGACGGCTATGGCCTGGTCTCGAACACCCCGGTCGGAACCGGCTTCACTCAGGTGTCGGCAGGCGGGCGGCACTGCCTGGCGCTGCGTGCCGGTGGTTCGATCGCTGCGTGGGGCCAGGACGGCTCCGGCCAGGTCTCGAACACCCCGCGTGCAACCAGGTTCACTCAGGTGTCGGCGGGCCGGCGGCTCTCCCTGGCGTTGCGTGCTGACGGTTCGATCGCGTCGTGGGGCGAAGACAGCTCTGGCGTGGTTTCGAACACCCCGCTTGGAACCAACTTCACTCAGCTGGCGGCGGGCGCCTACCACTCTCTGGCGCTGCGAGCTGACGGTTCGATCGTGTCGTGGGGCAGTGACTATGAGCAGGTCTGGCCAGAGGTGTCAGCGCCCAACGTCTCCCACAGCCCAGCTGGAACGGGCTTCACACAAGTGGCCTGCGGCGCGTTGCACTCCCTGGCGCTCGGCACTGACATCCCGGATGGGGCCCAGGACGAGATCGTGTCGTGGGGTGGTGACCACGCTGACCAGGTCTGGGGGACGCCAGAGGGGGGCAGCTTCACTCAGGTGGCGGGGGGAGGGGAGCACTCCCTGGCGCTGCGGGCCGACGGCTCGATCGCGGCGTGGGGCTATGACAACTATGGCCAGGTCTCGAACACTCCGGTCGGGCCCGGGTTCACTCAGGTGGCGGCGGGAAGGCATCACTCCCTGGCGTTGCGTGCTGACGGTTCGATCGTTTCGTGGGGCGGTGACAGCTCTGGCGTGGTCTCGAACACCCCGCTTGCAACCGGGTTCACTCAGGTGGCGGCGGGTTCGTACCACTCCCTGGCGCTGCGTGCTGACGGTTCGATCGTGTCGTGGGGCAACGACCACGATGGCGAGGTCTCGAACACCCCGGTCGGGCCCGGGTTCACTCAGGTGGCGGGGGGAGGGGAGCACTCCCTGGCGTTGCGGTCCGACGGTTCGATCGTGGCGTGGGGAACTGACTCTTTCTTCGGAGGCCAGATCTCGAACACCCCGCTTGGAACCGGGTTCACTCAGGTGGCGGCGGGCGGCAAGAAGTCCTTGGCGTTGCGGTCCGACGGTTCGATCGTGGCGTGGGGTGTCACCTCTTCTGACACCCCCAATGGCGCGGGTTTCACTGACTTGGCGTCGGGCGACTCCCACTCCCTGGCGTTGCGCACCGACGGTTCGATCGTGGCGTGGGGCTGGGACAACGATGGCCAGGTCTCGCATGCGCCCGAGGAAATGGGATTCACTCAGGTGGCGGCGGGGGGATCCCACTCCCTGGCGTTGCGTGCTCGCATCAGCGCCTGGAGCGATGCCGGTTCTGCACTGGCCGGCGTCCACGGCGATCCGCTCTTGGGCGGCACCGGCTCGATCGTCGCTGGCAGCGACATCGTCTTTGAACTGAGCAACGCGGCGACGACCGCGGCCGCCGGCCTGTTTCTGGGCCTGTCGAGTTCGCCCGTGCCGTTCAAGGGCGGCACGCTCATGCCCGCCCCGTTCATGGCTCCGCTGATGCACACGACCAGCTCCTTCGGTGAGATCCTGGTGCCCTTCATAGTGTCTGAGGGCCTGCCCACCGGAACGGAGCTGTGGGCCCAGTGGGCCATTCAGGACGCCGCGGCCGTGAGCGGCGTGGCGCTGTCGAACGCGATCATGGGCGTGGTGCCGTAGCCGGGCGGGCGCGAGGTAGCCGGGTAGCCGGGCGGGCTTGAGTACGCGGCCTCCCGGAGCCCTGCCTCAGGCACGACGATCAACGGCGTCCCCACGCATCACGGAGAGACCCAGCGCCGAGCATCAGGATCGGTCGGCGGGAACAACGTCGCTATTCACCACAGCTACTGCGCGGCCTGCGCGCCCTCGGCCTCCACCAGCTGCTTGAGCTGCTCCAGGTCCGAGGCGAGCTTGCCGTTGGAGGCCACGGCGATGAGCGGTTCGAGCAGGCGCATGAGCGCGCCGTGGAACTCGCCGTCGCAGACCACGGAGAGCTGGGTCTGGCCGTCGCTCTCCGTCAACTCGTAGACCATGACGTAGTCGAAGGCCACGTCGCCCTCGGCGTGGCTGTCGAAGACGACGCGCTGGGGCGGCGACAGCTCGCGCAGGGTCAGGTCGAACTCCGTGGCGCGGCCGTCCAGCACCACGCGCAGGCGCGTACGGGCGCCGGGCTGCTGGCCCAGATCGTCCAGCGGCGTGACCGACTCCAGGCCCTCCTGCCACTGACGCAGGCGCTCCGGTTGCAGCAGCCTGGGGAAGATCTGCGCGGCGGGCGCGGCGATGCCGATGGAGCCGGCGTGGCGGCCTGCGTTCTCGCGCTGCCCGGCGATCCAGAGCCCCGCGGCGATGAGCGCCAGCAGCACGGCCAAGCCAAGAAACCACGTCCGGAGCAAGCGCAGCATGGGGCTCTGCCTTCGAGGGAGGATCGCGAGCGAGGAGACCCGGCGCGCTGCCCGTGCGGGCTTTGCTTCAATGCGCGGTCGCGCCGTCCTGGACGGTCAGCATACCTCCCACCCGAGAGCTCCCATGGTCCCCTGCCC
>QNBX01000270.1 GCA_003644265.1 Planctomycetota bacterium | reverse complement strand
TGCCGCGGGCGGAGCGGACGCGGTAGCCCACCGCCAGGATGGCGTCGAGGTGATAGTGGTCGATGGAGCGCGAGACCTCGCGACCGCCCTCGTTTTGAACTATTCGGAAACTCCGAAGAGTTGCCTCCGGGTCGAGCTCGGCCTCAGCGTAGATGTGTGCCAGGTGCTCGTTCACAGTCGGAACCGTGACCTGGTACAGCTCCGCGATCAGCCGCTGGGGCAACCAGACCGCCTGCCCTTCGATACGGACCTGGAGCCGTGTGGAGCCGTCGTGATAGATCACGAGCTGCCCCTCGGGCGGGGTCGGCTCGGGGCGCTGTGAGTCGCTCGACATGCTGGGTCCTCCCCAGGCGTCCGTGTGCGCACCACCGAGCGCCTGGGCTCCGATCGGTGGTTTTCAGCGGGCCATCCTACTCCGCGCCGGAGCTGGGAGCAGAAGGGGCACCTCCCCTCGACACCGCCCGCGGCGCAGACTCACCACGCCCGCCGGCGAGTACCCTCAAGCGCGAGCGGCCAGCCCCTACCCCACCCTGCGAACCGGCCGGATCTTGCGACTCGGCCGACAGGCCGCCACGTTACGCCTGCCCCCTGATCCACTCCCGCACCGGCCGCTCCAGGAACTCCTCCAGCGGAATGCCGTTGGTCCCCACCAGCAGCGAGCGCGTGGGACGGAAAGCCTGCTCGAACGCCGCCAGCCCGCGGAGCTGCGCCGCCACCTTGCCGCTCTTGACCTCGATGGCCGTGACGCTGCGTCCGGCGCGCACCACGAAATCGACCTCCCTATCGCCGTCGCGCCAGTAGAAGACCTCGCACTCCCCCATGGCGGCCGCGTTGGCCAGGCAGGCTCCGATGGCCGACTCGACCAGCCGGCCGCGGAGCTCGGGGTCTGCGAGCATCTCATCGGGCGCCACGTCGGCCTGGGCCGTCATGAGCGCGGTGTTCAGCACCTGGAACTTGGGGCTGCTGCCGCGCCGTCGCACGGCCTCGCCCGAGAACTTCTGCAGCCCCGTGAGCATGCCCGCGCCCGACAGCAGGTCGAGGTAGTGGGCCAGCGTCGTCGTGTTGCCCGCGTCCTGCAGCTGCCCCACGAGCTTGGTGTAGCTGACGATCTGCCCCGAGTAGCGGCAGCCCAGCTCGAACAGTCGCCGCAGCAGGGCCGGCTTGTCGACGCGCGTCATGAGCAGCACATCGCGCGAGATGGTCGTCTCGATCAGAGCGTCGAGCAGGTAGCGCCGCCAGCGCTCCGGATCGCCGATCAGCGGCGCCGCGCCCGGGTAACCGCCGTACACCAGGAAGTCGTCGAGCGAGAAGCCGAATGCCTCGCGCATCTCGCCGAAGGTCCAGTGCGCCAGGCGGATCACCTCGAAGCGCCCCGCCAGGCTCTCGGTCAGCCCCTGCTGCACGAGCAGCGGCGCCGAGCCGAGCAGCACGACGTGCAGCGGGACGCCGTCGCGGGTGTCCTCGTCCCACAGCCGCTTCACCGTCTCGGACCAGCCGACGACCTTCTGGATCTCGTCGACAGCCAGGATGGCGCCGTCGTCGGACTCACCCACCAGCGCGCGTGCGCGCTCCCACTGGGTAGCCAGCCAGGCCGCGTCGCGCAGAGACGGCTCGTCCGCGGTGACCTGCAGCGACGGGGTCTTGAGCTCGCCGAGGACCTGGCGAACCAGCGTGGTCTTGCCCACCTGGCGCGGCCCGGCGACCACCTGGAGGAAGCGCCGAGCTTCCCGCAGGCGAGAGGCGAGGGTGGCGGTCTGAGGGCGGAGGTAAGAGCTGCTCATGGGTTTACTCAGGACGTTGAGTTATTTTACTCAATACGATGAGTAAACCAGCAGCGCGCTGAAAATGGCGCTTGGGTCCTGTTTTCTGGCACTTGCGGGTCGAGAGGCGAGAACGCCGTCTCCCATGAGGCTGACCTGCCCCGGGCTCGCGGCCCCCCCCTGCCCCCGGCCCCCGGCCCGCAGCTCGCGGCTCGCGGCCCGCGGCTCGCGGCCCGCCCCTACCCCACCCTGCGAACCGGCCGGATCTTGCGACTCGGCCGGCAGACGGCCAGGTCGTGGACCGCCTGCAGCTTCAGCCAGAACTCGGGCGTCGTCCCGAAAGCCTGAGACAGGAGCCACGCCGTCTCAGGCGTCACGGCGCGCTTGCCGCGGACAATGCCGTTGACCCGCTGCAGCGGGATCTGGAGATGCTCGGCGAGACCGACCTGCGTGAGCCCGAGGGCCTGCAGGAAGTCCTCGCGCAGGATCTCGCCGGGGTGAGTCGGAGTGCGATGGGTCGGGATCATGGTCTCGCCCCTTGCTTGCCCTTGGCCCCCGCCTTGCCCTTGCCCTTCGTCCGCGCGAGCAGCGCGTCGATCAGCGCGCTCGCGCTGCCGTCCTTGCCGCCCGTGAGCTCCTCGTACGCCGCCAGGCCCACCAGCGCGCAGGCGCCGGCCTCGTCCAGCGTCGCCTTCTTGGCGAGGTCGACGATCCAGCGCAGCTGCTTGGCGGTCGGGACGCGCGACTCGGCCTGGGCCGCCTTCAGGTGCTCGATCAGCGCGCTGGCCTCGGCGCGGTTGAGCGCGCTGCCCGCGAGCCGGATGTCCGCGGCCTCGACGGCCTCGGCCTCGCTGAGCCCCGTCGACTCGAGCAGCTTCTCCAGGAACTCCTGCTGGTTCTGGCTGGGGAGCAGCGCGATGCCGCGCTCGCGCAGGTCGGCCAGCAGCGTCTTGCCGGTGTCCTGGGTCATGGCGTCGAGGTCACCGATCTCGTCCGTCAACTCCGGCGCCGCCTCGCGGAACTCCTCCAGCTTGAGCCGGGTGCGTGGCTGGAGCGGCCCCTCCGCGCTGGCCTGCTGGGCCATGGTGTGGGCCGCCTTGAAGTCCTCCAGCATGGTGTCCCAGGCCTCGGCGGCGTCGTGCTGACGCGCGGCGACGCGATCGAGCAACGCCTCCATGTCGGCCGAGTACGCGGGCTGAAACAGCTCGCCCTGCTGCGGCAGCGCGAACAGCGGCGCGGCCTCCAGCCAGATGTTGCGGCCGCTCTCGGTGGGTGCCAGCGCGCCGTCCTCGGTGACGACGTAGCGGCGGTCCTCCAGGCGCTCGACGGTCTTTGCGTAGGTCGAGGGGCGACCGATGCCCGCCTCCTTCATGGCCCCCACCAGCGTGTGCGGGCGGTAGCGCGCCGGCGGGCGCGTCTGGTCCTCGCGCAGCTCGGGGTTGGGGTGCTCGTCGTCGCCGGGGGTGAGCGCGAGGGTGGTGCCGACGTCGACGCTGAGGGGTTCGGTCGGCGGCGCGTCGTCCAGGCCCGGCCCCACGAACGCGCGACGCCAGCCGGGCTCGGCGTACCAGCCCACCGTGCCCTCGAGCACGCGGTCGAGGTCGTCGCAGCGCGCCTTGAGCGAGAGGGTGATGCGCTGTGAGGGGATCATGAGTGATGCGAGCGTGCGGGCGCGAACGAGCGCGTAGAGCTTCTGCACGTCGGCTTCGGCGTCGGGGAGCTGCGCGCGGGTGAGGTCGGTTGGGCGGATGGCTTCGTGGGCGTCTTGGACGCCGGCGGGTGCGGGAGCTGAGGGCGCGGCGGCTGCGGACGGCGCGTCGCTTGCCTGGTCTGACGCGGACGCGGAGGGAGCGTTACCCGGGGGGTTCGTCGGGTCGTCGGCCGAGGGTGCGGTGCCCGTTGTGTTCCCGGATGCGGCAGCGCTCGAAGCCTTGCCCGTTGGGTTCGCCGCAGCCGTCGCGGCGGCACCCAGCCGCTCAGCGCCCCAGGTGTCGCGGACCACCGCGCGTCCGGCCTCCACCGCCTCGACCGCCAGGCGCGTCGAGTCGGTGCGGATGTAGGTCAGGTGTCCCGCCTCGTAGAGCTGTCCCGCGAGCGCGGCGGTCTTCTTGGGCGACCAGCCCCAGCGGCTACCGGCGGCTTGGAGCAGGGCGTCCGTGCTGAAGGGCGCCTTCGGTGATTCGGACCTCGTCTTGCGCTTCACCTCGCTGACGGCGACCTCGCCCGCGGCGCCCAGCGCGGCAAACGCTGACTGCGCCAGCTCTGTGTCGGACGTGCGGTGCGCGTTGAAGCGGTTCTTCTCGTCGACCCACGCGTCGGCGTCGCTCTTCTCGTGAAAGCGCACGCGCCAGTCGGTGAGCGCGGTGCCCGCCAGCACCTCGAAGTAGCGCACGGGGACGTGGGCCTCGCGCTCCAGCTCACGCTCGACCACGAAGCCCAGCGTGGGCGTCTGCACGCGACCCATCGAGTTGCTGGAGGTCGTGGTGTAACGCTTGGCGATCTTGCTGGCGCGCCAGCCCACCAGCCGGTCGACGAAGGTGCGGATCAGCGCCGCGTCCACCAGGGCCTGGTCGACCTTGCCGGGCGCGGCCACGGCCTCGAGCACCGCGGCCTTGGTGACCTCCTGAAAGGTGACGCGATGGCAGGGCCCGAGGTCGGACAGCAGCCGCTCCAGGTGCCAGGCGATGCGCTCGCCCTCGCGGTCCGGGTCGGCGGCCAAGTAGAAGGTGACCGACTTGTGCTTGGCCGCCTCCTCGCGGATGGCCTTGATGGCGGCCTCGCCGCGCTCGGTCCAGAACCACGGCGGGTTCGGGAGCGCGCCCGCCGCGTGGGACCAGTAGGCCTTCTTGACCTCCTTGGGCGGGTGCAGCTTGCGGTCGTCAGCCAG
>QNBX01000269.1 GCA_003644265.1 Planctomycetota bacterium | reverse complement strand
CCGCATCCGGCCGGACCGTCGTCTTCGTCGCCCGTAACCAGCGGGTCGTCGGAATCATCGGGATCTCCGACCCCGTCAAGGCAGAGGCCGCGATGGCGGTCCGGGAGTTGAAGGACGCCGGCATCGAGCCATGGCTCATCACCGGCGACAGCACCATCGTGGCCGAGGCCGTGGCCAGGCAGGTGGGCATCGAGCACATGCTTGCCGAGGTGCTTCCCGGCGGCAAGCAGGAGAAGATCGCCGAACTGCAGGCAGCGGGGCGCAAGGTGGCCATGGTCGGCGACGGCATCAACGACGCCCCGGCACTCGCCAGCGCCGACGTGGGCATTGCCATCGGCACCGGCGCCGATGTGGCTATCGAGGCCTCGGATGTAACGCTGGTCGGCGGGAATCCGCGCCTGGTCGTGAGCGCCATCAATCTGTCGAGGCAGACGATGCGCATCATCCACCAGAACCTCTTCTGGGCCTTCGGCTACAACGCCATCCTCATCCCAGTGGCGATGGGTGCGCTCTATCCCATCTGGGGCGTCACCATCGATCCCGCGCTGGCTGCGGGCGCGATGGCCTTCAGCTCGGTCAGCGTGGTCCTGAACTCGCTGCGGCTGCGCCGCTATGACGCACGCCCGGGTGGCGGCAACGTCGAGCACAAGCTTTCGACGGTCGAGGCGCCAACGACGAGTTGACGTCAGGGATCCGGGCCGTCAGCGCTAGGCTGAACCACGGATGAGCACACAGCAGGCTTCTCACGACCATCACAGCTCGGCGGCCATGAAGGACCGGCGTTCGCTCGTGGTCGTGCTGGGCATCGGCATCACCGTCCTGGTCGTCGAGGTCGTCGGGGCCTATCTCAGCAACAGCCTCGCCCTGCTCGCCGATGCCGGACACGTGCTGACCGATGTCGCGGGCATCTCCATGGCGCTGATCGCGATCTGGATCGCGGCCCGACCGGCCTCCGATACACGCACCTTCGGCTGGTACCGCGCAGAGATCTTCGCGGCGGTCCTGAATGCCGTGCTGCTGTTCGGCGTGGCGGCCTTCATCCTGCTCGAGGCCTGGCGCCGGCTGTCGGAGCCGCAGGAGATCATCAGCGGAGCCATGCTCACGGTCGCCTTCATCGGCGGCCTGGCCAACCTGGTGGCGTTCTGGATCCTGATGGGACCGCAGAAGCGGAGCCTGAACATGCGCGGTGCCTACCTCGAGGTGCTGGGTGACCTGCTGGGCTCGATCGCGGTCGTCGTGGCCGGCGTGATCGTCCTGCTCACCGGCCTCACCGTCGTGGACGCCATCGCCTCGGTGATCATCGCGCTGATGATCCTGCCGCGAACATGGTCCCTGTTGCACGCGGCGGTGGATGTGCTCATGCAGGCGACACCCCGCGGCATCCGGCTCGACGAGGTCCGCCAGCACATCCTCGGGGCGGAGGGCGTCGCCGACGTCCACGACCTGCACGCCTGGACCATCACCAGCGGTATGCCGGTGCTCTCGGCACACGTGGTGCTGGAGCCGGATGCCGACTCGCCTGATGTCCTCGATGAGCTGTGTCGCTGCCTTTCGGGAGACTTCGACATCGAGCACTCCACGTTCCAGCTCGAATCGCCCGACCGCAGCGACCTCGAGGAAGCGTCCCACGCATGAACACCGATCACGTCGAGACCTATGACATGGATGCCGACGAGCGCGGACACCGGGGACCGTGGTGGACGTATCCGCCGATCCTGGGCGCCATCGTGTCTGGGCTCCTGCTCGCGAGCGGCTGGCTGGGCTCGATCAGCGGCCTGCTCCCCGAGCCACTGCCCATCGTCTTCTACATCGCGTCGATGCCCTTCGGCGGCTACTGGTGGGCCCGCGAGGGCCTCGAGGAACTCATCGAGGAGCGCGAGATCGGCATCGAGGTGCTCATGGGCGTGGCGGCGGTCGGCGCAGCGGCCCTTGGCGCGTGGGAAGAAGCCGCCTTCCTGGTCTTCCTGTACGGCGCTGCCGAGGCCGTCGAGTCACTCACGTTCGCACGCACCCGCTCAGCCATCCGGGCGCTCCTCGACCTGGCACCGAAGGAGGCCCGCGTCCTCCGTAACGGAGCGGAAGTCGCCGTGGCGGCGACCTCGCTGGTGCCGGGTGATGTCTTCCTCGTCAGGCCCGGCGAGAGCCTGGCCACCGACGGCGTCGTCCAGGGCGGCTCCTCCAGCATCGATGAGTCACCGGTCACCGGCGAGAGCGTGCCGGTGGACAAGGTACCGGGCGACCCGGTCTATGCCGGCACACTCAACCGCCAGGGCGCGCTGACCATCGAGGCCACCAGGGCGTTCGCCGACAACACGCTGTCGGCGATCATCCACCTCGTCGAGCAGGCCCAGGCACAGAAGGGTCGCGCGCAGCGGTTCATCGACCGCTTCAGCCGCATCTACACGCCCCTGGTGCTGGTCGGCGCCGCGGGGGTTGCCATCGTGCCCATCGTGGCGGGTGGGGACCCCCAGGAATGGGTCACCCGGGCCATCACGGTCGTCGTCGCGGGAGCGCCCTGCGCGCTCGTCATGTCGACACCGGTGGCGATGGCTGCGGGCATCGGCTCAGCCGGCCGCCGCGGGGTTCTCATCAAGGGCGGCATCCACCTCGAGGACCTCGGCACCGTCAAGGTCGTCGCGCTCGACAAGACCGGCACGCTCACCCACGGGCGTCCGACCGTCACCGACGTGGTCCCGTTCGGGGGTGGCGACCAGGAGGGTCTGCTGGCGCTCGCGGCGAGTGTCGAGCGACTGTCCGAGCACCCCCTGGCCCAGGCCATCGTCGGCGCTGCCGGCGAGCGTGGTATCGCGCCCTCCGACGCGGTCGAGTTCGTCGCTCTCGCCGGGTCCGGCGCTGCCGCGCACGTGGACGGACGCCAGGTCCATGTCGGGAGCCCCGATCTCTTCACCGCCCTGGGCGTCGCTCCAGCCGATGAGAACACGACCCTGACCGAGGAGCTGCGCAGCGACGGAAAGACCGTCGTGCTGGTCGGCGAGCGAGCACTCGAGGGCTCCGGTCCCCCGCGGCTGGTGGGCCTGCTGGCGATCCGTGACGAGATCCGGGCTGATGCGCCGGTGGCCATCGCTGAGTTCCATCGCGCCGGCATCGTGCGCGTGGCGATCCTGAGTGGTGACCATCCACGTACGGCAGGAGCCATCGCGCGGGAGCTCGGCATCGACGATGTCCGGGCCGGCCTGCGCCCGCAGGACAAGGTCGAGGCTGTCCAGGCGCTCGAGCGTGAGCACGGCGCGGTGGCCATGATCGGCGACGGCGTCAACGATGCCCCGGCGCTGGCGCAGGCGACCGTCGGTATCGCCATGGGAGTGGCCGGTACCGACGCGGCAATCGAGGCCGCCGACGTCGCCCTCATGGCCGACGACCTCGAGAAGGCCGGCTACGCTCTGCGGGTCGGCCGCCGGGCCCGGACCATCTCGCGTCAGAACATCGCCTTCTCGCTGCTGGTGCTCGCGGTGCTCGTCCCGGGTGCTGCGTTGGGCTTCTTCACCATCGCGCTCGTCGTCATCATCCACGAGGCGGCCGAGCTCATCGCGGTGGCCAACGGCCTGCGAGTCGCCCAGGCTTCCTGAGTCAGCCGGCAGGCCCGCTGCGCGTAGCCCGAAGTGACGGGCTCACGAGTGTGAGTTGCACCCTCGCGTGCAGCCCCTGCTCGAGGATAGGACAGGCATCCTCGGGCGAGGCCGACTCATGCAGCCGACGGCGGGATGTCTCGATCGTCCGCTCCAGCTCCGCGTGCACCTCCTGCGCGCGCCGCATCCATTCCTCGATGCGGTCACATCGTGCCTCGAGCATGGCGAGGACGTGGCCGCAGTTGACCGCGTTGGGCCCGCTGACGTCGAGCACATCGCGAACCTCATCGAGGCTCAGCCCGAGCTGCTTGCCACCCACGATGAAGCGCAGGCGCGAGAGGTCCTCCGGCCCGTAACGCCGGTATCCCCACGCCTCCCGGGGAGGCTCCGCCAGCAGTCCGATGTCCACGTAGTAGCGGACGGACTTGGCCGGCGTTCCCGCCTTCTGTGCCAGCTCGCCGATGCGCATACAGCCGTCCTTTCGTCACCAGGACGTCATCTTGCGCCTTGACCTTCCAGTCGACTGTGAGGTCTGCGGTTCGCGATGGAGGTACCAGATATGGCACACATCGAGAGCCATCGACTCACCGTCGGCGAGGAGGCCATCCACTGCGGCGGCTGTGAAGCGCGCATCGAAGAGGTACTCGGGCGTGAGGCCGGCGTCCGTCGCGTCAAGACCGACCACGAGACCCAGCAAGTGACGGTCGCGATCGACGCCGATCAGCTCGGCCTCGACGAAGTGCGCGCCAAGCTTGACGGCATGGGCTTCCGAACGATTTGATGGCTGCTCCCGACGCCCCCACGACGACGAACCGTGGAGAGGCCTTCCTGCGCATGAAGATCGGCGGCATGAGCTGCTCCTTCTGCGTCAACACCCTCAAGACCGCGGTCGGGCGCCTCCCCGGTGTGGAGGAGGTCGGTGTCTCGCTCGCGCACGAGGAGGCGCTGGTCCGCTATGGCCCCGAGCAACTCGATCCGGATCGGATCCGCCGGACGGCGAGCGACCTGGGCCACACGGTCCGGGACCCCGACAAGGTGCGCACGTTCGAGGAGGAAGAGGCGGAGCTG
>QNBX01000268.1 GCA_003644265.1 Planctomycetota bacterium | reverse complement strand
GCTGGAACAGCGCCGAGCCGACGATGCAGACGTCGATGCCGTGACTCCCCACGATCTCGGCGGTCTTGCTGTTGACGCCGCCGTCGGCATGGACGAGACCACCGCGCCCGGCCGATGCCAGCATGGCGCGGGCCTCGGCGATCTTGGGTGCCGTCTCGGGGATGAACCCCTGGCCGCCCCAGCCGGGATAGACACTCATGATCATGATGACGTCCAGCTCGTCGAGCCACTCGCTGACGGCCGCTACCGGAGTGTCCGGGCTGACCGCCAGACCGGCCCCCTGACCGGCCGCGTGGATGGCTTCGATGGCCTCGGCCTTCCGCCCCGCGCCCTCGTCGGTCTCGACATGGAAACTGATGGTCTGCGGTCCGGCCGCGATGAAGCGGTCCATGTAGCGCGCCGGCTCCGAGATCATCAGGTGCACGTCGAGGGGCATGTCGGTGAGACGCCGAAAGGCAGCCACCACGTCCGGCCCGAAGGTGATGTTGTCGACGAAGTTGCCATCCATCACATCGAGGTGCAAGCGGTCGACACCAGCACGCTCCATCTTGTGGACGACGCGGTCGAGGCGGCTGAAATCGGCGTTGAGGATGCTGGCCGACACCAGCACCTGGTGTTCGTCTGTCATGCGCCACTCCTGGGCTGTGCGGGTCGATCGGGGATATCTATGAGTGCGGCTGCGCTGCGCCGCTCGATGACGTCACGACGCCGCTGGACCGCTGCGGGCGCCGGCTCACCGGCCATCTGCGCGGCCAACTGGCCACAGGCCGCACCGATGTCAAGGCCACGGTTGCGGCGGACGGTGGTGTGCAACCCCACGGCACGCAGCGTGGCGGCGTAGGCCTCGACGCGCTCCGGCGACGACGGTCGCCAGGGCGTGTGGGCGACGGGGTTCATGGGGATGAGGTTCACGTGCGCCAGTCGGCCTCGCAGCAGCTCCGCGGTGGCACGGGCATCGGCAGGCGTGTCGTTGATGCGGTCGATCATCACCATCTCGTAGGTGATTCGTCGGCCGGTGGCGTCGGCGTAGTCGGTAGCCGCCGCCACGACACCCTCGAGTGGGTACTTGCGGTTGAGCGGCACCAGCACATCACGCAGGTCGGGGCGGGCGGTGTGCAGCGAGATGGCCAACTTGTACTGGCGGCGCAGGTCGGTCAGTCGTTCGATGCCGGGGATGACGCCGGCGGTGCTGACGGTGATGTGGCGCTGGCCCAGGCCGAAGCGGGTGCCGTCGCTGAGTGCACCGCAGGCGGCCAGCACGGCGTCGGGATTGAGCAGCGGCTCGCCCATGCCCATGAAGACGATGTTGGTGAGGCGCCGACCCTCGCCCGCCAGCTCGTTGCGCCAGAAGCGGGCCTGGTCGATGATCTCCGAGGTGCGCAGGTCGCGCCACAAGCCCAGCTCACCGGTGGCGCAGAACGGACAGCCCACCGCGCAGCCGGCCTGGCTGGAGATGCACAGCGTGGTGCGCTCACGACGTGAGCCCCGCGCCGGGTAGCGCATCAGCACCGACTCCACGACACGGCCGTCATCGAGCGTGTGCAGTGCCTTGTCAGTCAAGCCGCCGTCAGCGCTGCGACGCTCGGTCCCCGTCAGGGTGCAGAAGCGATAGGTCGCCTCGAGCGCCTCACGCAACGGCCCCGGCAACGTGTGGATGTCATCGAATGACTTGGCCCGGCCGGACCAGACGTGATCAGCCAGCTGGCGCGCACGGAAGGCTGCCTCGCCGCGATCGGCAAACCACGAGAGCAACTCCCCGGGTGAGGCGTCAGAGATCCCGGGCCGGGCATCCTGGGGTCCGCTGGCGGGCAGGTCCAGCAGCGGCAGCGCACCGTCGGCAGCGTTGGGCGACGGCACGGCAGATCCAGGCTCCGGGGCGTGGTCGGGATTGGGCATCGAGGCCGAATGGTAGCGCTGAAGCGCTGATGTGGCCGGGGACGTTGTCGGCGGGGGGTCGGCGCCGGGCGGCTAGAGGCGCCTGCCTCGGCGGTAGTCGGCGCCGCTCATGCGTCGCTTGCCGGCCGGCTGGACCTCGTCGAGACGGAGCACGCCATCGACCGTGCCGAGGGCGATGGCCTCTTCCGCGAGGATGATCTCACCCGGGACCACCGCGAGGGACTGCGCCAGGACGCCGCTGCGCCAGACCTTGACTCGCGCGCCGTCGATCTCGAGGAAGGAGCCTGGCCAGGGCTGGTACGCGCGCACCTGCCGCTCCAGCTCGAGCGCCGGCCGCTCTGGGTCGAGGCGGCCGTCTTCGCGCCGCAATGGCCGGGTCAGCGTGGCGCCCTCCTCCGACTGTGGCCGTGCCGTGAGCGAACCGTCGAGCCAGGCGGGGAGGTGCTCGATGAGCAGGTCGGCGCCCATCTGCGCCAGCCGTTCCTCTAGCTCAGGCGCGACCTCGGAGCCATCGAGAGGCATCTCCACCTGTGCCACGATGGGCCCGGTGTCGAGGCCCTCGTCCATGCACATCAGCGTCACGCCGGTGGTCTCGTCAGCGGCCAGGATGGCGCCCTGCACCGGAGCCGCTCCGCGATGGCGCGGCAGCAGCGAGGGGTGGATGTTGAGCGCGCCGTGGCGCGGCATCCCCAGCACCGCGGCGGGGATGATGCGGCCGTAGTCGACCAGCACGATGAGCTCGGCGCCGACGGCTCGCAGCTCCGCCAGCACCTCATCGCGGCGCAGCGAGACCGGAGTGCGGACCGGGATGCCCTGAGCAACAGCAGCCTCGGCGAGGGGCGTCGGCGTCAGCACGCCCTTGCGACCGGCCGGACGCGGCGGCGCCGTCACCACCGAGTCGACCTCGACCAGGTCTGCGTCGAGCAGGCGCGCCAGGGCCGGCAGTGCCACGGAGCCGCTGCCGAAGAAGAGCGTGCGCGGGCGAGCAGCCATGGGCGCGGCGATCAGGCCAGCGCCGGCATCTCCAGGCCGGACTCGGCCGCCTCGTCCTCGATCTGGCTGACGGGGATGAGGTCGTCGAAGGATTCAAGGTAGTCGATGTAGAGCTTGCCCTCGAGGTGGTCGAGTTCGTGCTGCATGGCGCGGGCCAGGAGGCCGGTACCGACCGAGCGGATGCGCTTGCCATCGCGGTCCTGGGCCTCGACCCAGACCTTCTCCTTGCGCTGCACGTAGGCCACGTAGCCAGGCACCGAGAGGCAGCCCTCGAGGTCATTGTCCTCGCCCGAGGAGCGCGTGATGACGGGATTGACCAACTCGTAGAGCTGGCCTTCGACCTCGATGACGCAGACCTGCAGGGTCTCGCCGATCTGCGGCGCGGCCAGGCCGACGCCGGGTGCGTCGCGCATCGTGTGCGTGAGGTCGTCGATGAGCTCATGCAGGTACTTGCCAAAACTATCGACCGGCTCGCCCTTGAGGCGCAGCCGTGGATCACCGAGGGTAAGGATGGGCTTGACGGTCATGGGTCGAGTATATGCGTCTCGCTACAGCAGGCTCTCGGGGTCGACATCGACCGACCAGGGGGCGCCGGGATCGCCGCCGAGCAGCGCTGCGGGATCAGGGCCGCGCAGGACGACGTGGAAGCGCCAGCGCCCGCCGCGACGCGCGATGTAGGCCGGCACCGGCCCGAGGACCGCCACGTGCGCCTCCGTCTCGCTCGAGCGAGCGCGCAGCCGCGCCACCATGCCGCCGGCTGCTTCCAGGGCCGCTTCCCTCTTCGAGAGCGCCACGGTCAGCTTGATGAGCCGCCCGTATGGTGGCGAGCCGAAGCGGCGACGCCGATCCAGCTCCTCATCCACGAAATCGCTGGCATCACCGGATGCGACTGCGACGATGGCGGGGTGCTCCGGCTGGTAGGTCTGCACGATGGCGCGCCCGGGTCGGTCGCCACGACCGGCGCGGCCGACAGCCTGGGTGAGCAGCTGCCACGTACGCTCGGCGGCACGCTCGTCGGGCAGGTTCAACGCGATGTCGGCGGAAACGACACCGACCAGCGTCACCTCGGGGATATCAAGCCCCTTGGCTACGAGGCTGGTGCCCACCAGCACGTCCGAGGCTCCCGCGGTGAAGTCATCGATGACGCGCGCGGCGGCACCCTTGCGTTCGACCACGTCGCGGTCGAGGCGCGCCACGCGCAGCTCCGGGAAGCGCACCCTGAGCTCCTGCTCCACGCGCTCGGTGCCGCCACCGAGATAGCGGATGCGGACCGACTCACAGGCGGGGCAGCGCTTGGCCACCGGCGCGCTGGCACCACAGTGGTGGCAACGCAGGGCTACGGCGGTGGCGTGAAAGACGAGGGGGCGCTGGCATTCGGGGCAGATCTGGACATAGCCGCAGTCGCGGCAGAGCACGACGCTGGCGGCACCGCGCCGGTTGATGAGCAGGATGGCGCGATCACCCGCAGGGCGGTCCAGCTCGCCCAGCGCGATCGCCAACGGGTTCGAGAGCAGCCCACGGTTACCCTCCGCCAGCTCTTCGCGCAGGTCGACGATCTCGACGCGCACCGGCGCCCCCGAGCGACGGCCATGCAGGCGCAGATGCCGCGCCCGACCCTCGCGTGCCAACCCGATGCTGATGATGTCCGGCGTGGCCGAGCCGAGGACGACCGGGACACTCGCCAGGCCGCCCAGCGCCACCGCCACATCACGGCCCTGGTAGCGCGGCGTGCGGTCGGACTTGTACGCCGGGTCGTGCTCCTCATCCACCACCACGATACCGAGCGGCTCGGGC
>QNBX01000267.1 GCA_003644265.1 Planctomycetota bacterium | reverse complement strand
CGGCAGCGTCGTCTCCAGGCCGGGTAGTCCGAACGGTGGGTTCTCGGACTCCTTCTCGGCACGGGTGTGGGGCGCATGGTCACTCTCGATGGTGTCGACGGTGCCGTCACGGACGGCTTCCCACAACGCCTCCTGATCGGCCGGCGTCTTGAGCGGTGGCTTCACCATCGCGAAGCCCCCGAGCCGCGTCCGGTCGTCCGCGTTCAGATAGAGGTGGTGCGGGGTGACGCCGATGCTGATGGGCATCCCATCACGTTTGGCCTCGCGCAGCAGTGCGATCTCGGTGGCGCTGCTGACGTGGCAGAAGTGCACTCGCACCTTGAGCTCCCGCACCAGCTCCAGCACGGCCGCGAGGGTCTCCCCTTCCGCGTGGACGGCGACGGGCTTGTCGGTGACCGCACCCCAGGCGCGCAGGTGACGGCGCCTCGACCCCTGGTCGTCCAGCAGAAGCGAGCCCGTGGTCTGGTCGCAGTACATCTTCAAGCCGGCCGCCTCCCGGGAGCCGACGGCATACTCGGAACCGTCACCAGCCTGGTCGGCGCCCATATACAGCCCGAAGTCGCACCGGGCTCGGGTGCCGACGAACTGGTACTTGGCATGCAGTCGTTGCGAGGTCGTGGTATTTGGCGGCGTATTGGGCATATCCAGCACGGCCCAGTAGCCACCCGCCAGTGCCGCCGCCGTCTCACTCTCGACGGTGGCCTTGTGGGCCCAGTCGAGATCGCGGAGGTGGACGTGCGGGTCAACCGCGCCGGGGATGGTCAGCAGCGTCACTCGTGAGCGCCGAGGACGCCGGCCAGCAGGGCCATGCGCACGTACATGCCGTTCTGCATCTGGTGGAAGTAGACGCTGCGCGGGTCGGCGTCGAGGATCGCGTGGCCGGCCTCGGTGCCCATCTCGTGCTTGCGCGGCAGCGGGTGCATGAGGATGACCTCGTCGGACGCCTTCGCCAGCACGTCGGGAGTCATGATGAACTGCCCCGCGATGGCCTCGTAGTCGGCTTCGCTCGCGAAGCGCTCCTGTTGGACGCGGGTCCAGTAGATGACGTCGCTGCTGCCGATGACCTCGTCGAGCGAGTCGGTTTCGTGGACCTCCACGCCTCGCTCGCGCACGAAGTCGAGAATGCCCCGCGGTGCCCGAAGCGACTCCGGCGAGACCAACTGCAGCCGAAGGCCTTCGGCACCGTACAGCGCCAGCAACTTGGCCAGCGTGTGGACCGTTCGGCCGTGCGCGAGGTCACCCACGAGGGTGACCGCCAGGCCATCGGCCTTGCCTTTGAAATCGATGATGGTGAAGAGATCGAGCAGCGCCTGCGTGGGGTGCTCGCCAACGCCGTCACCACCGCTGACCACGACCGAGCGGGTACCCAGGCGCGTGGTCAGCTGGTCGAGCTGGTAGGCAGCTTCGTAAGAGGAGCGCACCTCGGGGTGACGGAGCACCACGACATCGGCGTAGCTGCCGGCCGCACGCACGGAGTCGGCCAGGTTCTCGCCCTTGTAGACCGACGAGAACTGGACGCCGCCAGCAGTAGCCACGACCTCGCCGCCCAGCCGCAGCATGGCGGCCTGGAAGGACATGTCGGTTCGCGTGCTGGCCTCGAAGAAGAGCGTCGCCATGATGCGACGCCGGCACAGCTTGAGGACCGACTGATCGCCGGTCCGCACTCGGGTCCGCAGATCCGCCGCGACCCGGATGAGGTCGTCCAGGTCGGGCCTGGCGAATTGCTCGACCGAGACGATGTGTCTGCCGGTGAGATTGCCATCGATGGCTGGCGGGGTGAACGCGGCGGAACCGGCGGACACGCCGACGCTGGCAGGGACGGTGGACATGATGCGGCACGCTCCCGAGGGCACTACGGGTATGTGTGGAAACCGCACCTGAGTCTATCGCGCATGCTCGGCCTCCACTACCCCGGCAGGGTCATGGGCGGAAGGCGTAACCACTTCGCTACCGAGGCGCGTCGGTGAGCCATCCAGCCGGGACATCACCAAGCCCAACCGCCGGCGGCGCTACCACCCACGGCACTGACGTACACATCCGGTGCCGCGCAGGTCGTGTTCTCCCGCCTGACGGGAATGCCGGTGGCCGCGGCGGTGGCCGCCTGCCGAATCGACGGGTTCTCACGAGAGATGAATGAACCACCGCCATCGGTGCCATTGAGGCGATCGAGCCTTGCCTCTGTTCCCGCTCCTCGATGCGATCCACGCTCGGCGACGCTCGTCGCTCCCTGGTGGGAAGCGCCGCAACGACCCCGGAGCCGTCAGTCGGGTCCATCTTGTTCAGTAGCGGTGAGGAATCGTCCAGTTCAGCCGATCAGGTGGCTCCGAAGACGCCGGCTTCGACCCCGACCGGGCACACAGGCCTGACAGGGTCCTGTTCGATCTAGCGCAGGTCGTCGGGCAGCACCGCCTCCAGGGCCGGGTAGAGCGCCGGCGGTGCCGCCACGATGGGCGCACCCGTCAGCAGGGTGTCCATGCTGAACCACTCGTTGACCCGCCCGCCGGCGGCCTCGACGATGGCCACACCGGCCGCGCCATCCCACGAGTTGAGGTGCGCCTCGATGTAGCCGATGAGCCGGCCCGCCGCGACGTACGCCAGCGACAGCGCGCCCGAGCCCTCACGGTAGTAGACGACACCCTCCCGCAGCAGTTGCTCGAACATGGGCAGGATCTCGTCAGCGGTGATGCGTGGCGACATGCCGATGCTCAGCAGCCCATCATCGAGACTCGTGCTGCTGCTGATGCCGATGGGCTTGCCGTTGAGTGTGGCCCCGTGCCCGACCCGGCCCAGGAAGATCTCATCGCGCCCCGGGGCGGCCAGGAAACCCATGTCCAGGACGCCGTCGCGGGCATGGCCGATGGATACACACCAGGAACTCAGGTCGCACAGGAACGGCTGCGTGCCGTCGATCGGATCCACGACCCAGATGTCCCCGGCGCCCTCGACATCGGTGAGACCCGATTCCTCGCCGAAGAAGGCATCCTCGGGGAAGCGCTCGGCGATGCGTTCCCGGATGAGCTTCTCGACTTCGACATCGGCCTCACTGACGACATCCTGCGTGCCCTTCGACTTGATGGTGAGCGTATCGAGTCGTCGGTTGAAATCGAGCGCCAGCGCCGCTGCCTCCTCGATCAGTGCCGCCCCGAACGCGTAGCGCTCGTCAAGTCCATCGGTCATCCCTGCTCCTCCGCCCACAGCCACGCGGCACCACGCACGCCACTCGAGTCCCCGTGCACCGACTTGACGATGGGCGTCAGGAACACGCTCGAGAAGGTGTAGGTGCCGATGGCTTCGGGCAATCGCTGGTAAAGCTCGTCCACGTTGGACATGCCACCGCCCATGACGATGATGTCCGGGTCCAGCGTGTTGACTACGACCGCGAGCCCACGGGCGACACGATCGATGTAGCGATCCAGCAGTTCGACGGCCAGCGAGTCGCCGGCGCGCGCCAGCTCGACGATGTCCGAGCCGTGCCGCCACTCCCCCGCCGCAGCCTCGTACTGCGCCTCGAAGGCACGACCCGACACCCACGTCTCGATGCAGCCGCGCATGCCGCAGTAGCAGGGGGGACCGGGCACCTCGTCCTCGGCCGGATAGGGCAACGGGTTGTGCCCCCACTCGGCGGCACTGTTGTTGGGACCGTGGTGCGCGCGACCCCCCACCGCCAATCCGGCACCCACGCCGCTGGCGAGGTTGGCGGCGAAGACGACGTGGTAGCCAGCACCGGCGCCGTCACGCGCTTCGGAGGCCGCCAGCAGGTCGGCGTCATTGACGGCACGCACCTCGCGCCCCAGCACCTCACGCAGGTCACGCTCCACCGGCTGGCCCATCATCCAGGTCGAGCTGGCGCCCTTGCCCAGGCCCGTCCGCGGATCGATGGAACCGGGGATGCCGATACCGACGCGCTCGATGCGCCCCAGCTGTGCCTGGGCACGATCGACCAGCGTGGCGATGACCGAGAGGCAGGCGCTGTAGTCGCCGCGTGGCGTGTCCTCACGCAGGCGCAGGTGCTCGGCGCCATCGCGCGTCAGCGCCACGACCTCGATCTTGGTTCCACCCCAGTCAACACCGACGAGCATGGGTTGAGTATGGTCGGAGCACGAACCTCGTGTCGCCACCGACTGTGACGGCAGCACGGCAGGCGTCTAGAGTTGGTCCCGATGAACGTCTTCGTCCTGACCACCGGCCGCAGCGGCTCCCTGGCGTTCGCCGAGGCCTGCCGTCACATGACCAACTACAGCTCCGGGCACGAGACTCGCGTGGGGCTGATCGGCGCCGACCGGCTGGCCTACCCCGCCGACCACATCGAGGTCGACAACCGTCTGACCTGGTTTCCCGGTCGCATGGAGGCAGCCTTCGGCGACAGCGCCTTCTACGTCTACCTGCGACGTGATCCGCAAGCGACCGCCACCAGCCTGAAGAACCGCTGGAACAAGCCGGCCATGCGCTCGTACCGCAAGGGCATCCTCTGGGACGTCGACCCCGAAGCCGACCGCATGCGGCTGGCAGTGGACCTGGTGCACACGCTCGACACCAATATCCGGTACTACCTGCGCGACAAGTCGCAGACGATGACCATCGACATCGAGACTGCCAAGCAGGCGTTCCCGACATTCTGGGAGCGCATCGGCGCAGAGGGTGACCTCGAGGCCGCGCTGGCCGAGTTCGACGCGGGGCACCACGAGG
>QNBX01000266.1 GCA_003644265.1 Planctomycetota bacterium | reverse complement strand
CGTGGCGCCTTCTGGTTGGCGAGGCCACCGGGTCGAATGACCCCGACCAACTCATCGAGCGGCGCGATCTCCACGGCCATCCAGTCGGGCGCGGGCAGGTGCTCCCAGCCCTCGCCACCCCAGCCGGGTCGGTTGTCGATGATAGGGCCGCGCTCGGCGAGAGTGGCAGCGTCGCCCGGATAGGCTCGGCGCAAGGCGTCGAAGGCCTTCTCGGCGTTGAGGTCGGCTGAGTTCTGCGACAGGATCGTCAGCACCAGCTCCGAGGTCGGGTCCAGCACGCGCTGCCACTCGGGCACGCCGTAGAGCGACTGCACGCCCTCGAGTACGAACTCGACGAGGTCTGGCCGGGCGATCTTAAGGCGCTTGGCCCAGGGCTTGATGGGGTTGGCCTTGCGCCGCCTGGCTCGCTTGCGCTTCGCCGTCGCGGGCTTCTTCGCCGAGGCGGGCTTCGCCGTCGCGAGCTGCGTGGGGGTGGGCTGCGTGGGGTCACTTCCGTTCGGGGTCATCGTCCTAGTCCTCCTGCCAGGTCAACGATCGCCGCCGCACGGCTCGCAGCCCGCGCGATCGGTGCCGTGCCTGCTGCCACGACCTCCTCGAGATCCATCGGCCGTTCCGTCACCGGCATGGTGATGACGCCGATGCTGTGCATGAACTCGGCGCCATCGGGCGTCACACCGCCGCCGAAGCAGATGGTGGGCACACCGGCGGCACGAGCCCGCTCGGCCACGCCCATGGCGGTCTTGCCGTAGGCGGTCTGGCCGTCGACCATGCCCTCGCCGGTCAGCACCAGATCGGCAGCGGCGACTGCGTCGTCGAACCCGGTCAACTCCATGACCACGTCCACGCCGGGCCGCACCTCGAGCGAGGCGAAGCGATCGGCGATGGCGAGCAGCCCGAAGGTCGCGCCACCAGCCGCTCCGGTGCCGGCCTCGTAGCGCAGCGGCCGGCCGATGGCACCCTCCATGACGTCGGCGTAGCGGCGCAGGTTGCGATCCAGCTCAGCTACCTGTTCGGGTGTCGCACCCTTCTGTGGTCCGTACGTGGCCGCCGCACCGCGTTCGCCCAGCAACGGGTTGGTGACATCGGAGGCGACCGTCAGATGCACCTCCGAGAGCACCTCCGAGAGCCCATCCAGGTCGATGCTGGCAAGGCCTCCGAGTGCGCCACCGCCCGGCGCGAGATCCGTGCCGCCGGCATCACGAAAGCGGGCACCCAGCGCCTCGAGCAGCCCGGCGCCACCATCGGTCGTGGCCGATCCGCCGAGGCCGATGACGATGTGGTGGCAGCCCAGGCCGATGGCCGTGGCGAGGATCTGGCCGGTGCCGAAGGCCGTGGCTGCCATGGCGTCGCACTCCCCGGCCGACAAGCGCGAGAGCCCCGACGCCGCTGCCATCTCCACCACGGCGCATTCGTCATCACGCAGGAAGCTGGCCGCCAGCGTTCGCATCAGCGGATCCTTGGCGGCCACCGGGTGGCGGTCCCAGCCGCCGCTGGCCTCGACCGCATCGAGCGTGCCCTCGCCGCCATCGGCCAGCGGCATCAGCGAGACCGCGTCAGCGGCACGGATTGTGTTCCAGCCATCGGCCAGGGCGCCGGCGACGATCACCGAGGAGAAGGTGCCCTTGAAGGAGTCGGGTGCCACCAGGACCCGAAGGGGTCGCTCAGTCACTCGCCAGCTCGGGCAGGCCGCGCTTGCGTCGGTACTCGGGCACCTTGTTCATCGGCGGACGCTCGATATCAGCCAGGTCGAAGACGTCCAGTGATAGCTCCTGACCCGACGACCGCGGCAGCTTCATGGACGTGCCCAGCTCACTCATGAGCTTGGTCTTGCCGCGCTCCTCGAGCCGCTTCATGATCGCCTGCATGATGACAAACGCCATCTTGGTGAGGCCCTCGAGGTCCTGGTTACGATGGTGCCGGACCTCCAGGTCCACCTGTCCGAGGCCCTCGATCCCGAGCTTGGCGACGAGGTCGATGAGGTGTCCGATCTCCACCGCGTAGCTGGTGAAGAAGGGGATGTCCTCGAGGATCTCACGGCGGCCGGCGTACTCGCCCGAGAGTGGCTGGATGTAGCCCGACAGCTCGGGGAAGAAGAGGTTGATCAAGGGGCGCGCGACCAGCTCGGTGACACGGCCGCCACCACCGGCGGTGAGCACGCCGCCCTGCACGATGGGCCGCTGGTAGTAGGCCTTGACGTAGCCCAGGCGCGGCTCGGTCAGCAGGGGCCCCAGCGTTCCGTAGAGGAAGCGCGGATCCCACTCGCGGACGTCGGTGTCACACCAGGCAACGAGGTCACCGCTGGTCTCATACAGGCTCTTCCAGAGTGCCTCACCCTTGCCCTCGTAGGCGCCGTATCTGGGCAGCACCTGCTGGTGGATGACCACCCGCGCGCCCTCGTCCTCGGCGATCTTGCGGGTCTCGTCGTCGGAGTCGGAGTCGATGACCAGCAGCTCATCGATGAGCGGCACCATCTTCATCAGCTCACGCCGCGCGGCGCGCACGATGGGGCCGATGGTCTCGGCCTCGTTGAGCGTGGGCAGGACGGCCGAGATGGTCAGGCCGCGCTTCTCCTTGAGCTCCACGAGGCGCTTGAGATCGGAGAACTCGGCGTACTCGCGAGATGACTCGCCGAACCATCGATCGACCTTGGCCGGCAGGCTGCGCCCGGCGGAAGCGGCCTGTTCGACAGCTTCGAGCGACTCGTCCTCCCGGGCGCGATCGATGAACGTGGTGCGGGTAGGCATGTCGCGGGTCTTGACGACGATGACGGTGGGTTCGGCCTCCTGGGCGATGTGTTCCACGAGTTGGCCGAACAGCGGTGCGCCGGGCGTGTCGATGGCCGCGGCCGTGGCACCCATGACGACCAGCCCGGCGGAGTTGGCCTCACGCAGGATGGTCTCGGTGACGTCGTCGCCCTCAACGACGTGAGCGGCCGAGGGGTCGCCGGTATGGCGCTCAACGAACAGCTCGAGGTTGCGTTGGTAGCGTTCGCGCAGGGCCGGATCGAGGCCGCGAGTGATCACGTGGGGGACCGCCAGCTCGGCCTCGAAGGCATCGCTCAGTGCGGAGGCGTAGCGCAGCGCCAGCTCAGCGTGGGGGCCGCCGCGGACCGGAGCCAGGACACGGCGGACGTTGCCGACACCGTGCTGTTTGACCACGGCGATGTCGCAGGGACGCTCGCGGATGACCTCGTCGATGGTGGGGCTGAAGACGGGCTCGAAGTCCTGTTGGTCGGCGACGCTGCGATGGCGCCGGTCGGGGCCGCCCCAGCCGAAGAGGATGAGGTCGGCCTCTTCCTCGGCAGCCAGCTCGACGATGCCCTCGTCGGCGCGGCGGCTGATGCGGACGACGGTGCGTAGCTCGATCCCCTCGGGCGCGAACTCCAGCACCCGCTGCAGCAGTCGGCGAGCCTGGCGTGCGCGCGTGGCGCCCTCCGACAGCGGCACGCCCTCGGGCACTTCGACGACCGAGAGCGCCGTGATCGCACCGCCCTCGTGCAGCAGCGCGGCGCCGATGCTGACGAGGTCCTGCGCGGTCTGCGGGTTGGCGAGCGGGATGACGATGGACGTGGGAAGCGTGACGCCGGTGGTCATGCCTTCTTCCCTCTGCTGGCCGACTTGCCCGACTTGCCCGACTTGCCCGACTTGGTGGATTTGCCCGACTTGGCCTTCTTGTCGGCCGCGCGGCGCCTGGGTTTGCGGGCCTTGAGGCCGTCGCCCGCCTTCCAGCGCTCGACGAAGCCCGACTTGGCCTGCTCGAAGGCGCGGGCCTGGCGCTCGACCAGCGGTTCCGCCTGTTGGGTGGTCATGTCCCGAGCCTCGATGACGAGGCTAGCGACGCGGCCGAAGTAGATGGGCACCAACGCCGCGATCATGTGATCCATGTCCATGCTGTCGCCGCGAGCGACCAGGGCGAAGTCGTAGATGATGCGCGCCCACAGGTCATCGGAGAAGTGGAAGTCGGCATCCTCGGCGGTGGTGGGGGTATCGGAACGGGTGATCTCGTCGAGGGCCACCGCGGCCTCCGCAGCGAGCAAGTCGAGCGAGTCCATGCGAGCCGGAGTGACCAGCAACTCCCAGGCGTCACCAACGGCCACGCGACCTCGAGCGAAGGCTGCCAGCAGCCGCGTCACGTCGACGTCGAGCGGGGGCGGGTCGGCGTAGCGCTCGAAGCCGTACGCCGGCACCGCGTGGGAGCCGCGCACCTTGAGCCAGTGCTCAGCGTGCTCGACGGTCAGGCGCAGCATCGTGGAGACGACCTGGCTGAACATCGGGCCCAGGTCGGCGCCGGGATCCTTGGGGTCGTGGATCTTGGCGCCCAGGCGCGTCTGGCAGACGGCGAAGCCACCGCTGATGGCCTTGATCGTCATCCAGATGTCGATGCCGAACTTGGAGATGTCCGGTGTCCAGTCGTCCTGCTCGAGGTAGTGCTTGACAAGGTCGCCGCTGACGCCGAAATCGCCGCCGATGGGTTGGCGGATGCGCAGCCCGTAGAGCGCGCGCGTGAGGGGGTAGGTGACGGTGTTGGTGATGGTGCCGTCGTACTTGTTGTGCTGGTACAGCGGCGTGACGTAGCCGAAGCCGCCCTTGAGGATGGGACCGGCCAGCAGCTCGATCCACTCGGGCACGATGGAGCGCAGGTCGGAGTCCACCACCACCAGCGCCTCCACGCCCAGGGCATCGGCGATCTGGAAGATGGTACGCAGGGCCGCGCCCT
>QNBX01000265.1 GCA_003644265.1 Planctomycetota bacterium | reverse complement strand
TGTCCGAGTCGCCGCCCTTCCACATGGGGTTCGACTCGCCCATCATCCGGTCGCGACGTTCATCCCGGACGGCCTGCGTGACTTGCACGAACGACTTCCCCGCCATGCTTTGCCAGTAGCACGCACGAGAACAGAAGCGGCGCTCGGGCCACGCCATAAAAACACCATTGCATTCATGGCAAGTCCGTTCCGGCTTCCTGTGGATGCCGTTCTCCCTGCCGTGCCTACCGATACGGTTATGGATGTTTATCGACATGTTCGTACCATTGCATCTCGAAATTGACGTAGCCCGCCGACGACGCGGTAGCCCGAAGGCAATACAAGATGTTCCGGTCTAGGATGATCTCGTGCGACCGAGCCGCAGCGCCCGCGTCCTTCCCCGCACCGGAGATACCGGATGCAATCAGGGTTCCGCCCGATACGTCGGTGTCTGCATTCGCCGCGGTGAGGTTGGCGTGCAGATCGAACTTCATCGTCGTGTCGCTCGTGTTCCCTGAGTTCCGGTTGCTGTTTAGCGGGGTGATCGCGGTCAGCGGGTTCGTGGCGATGACGTTCTCATAGACCTGATACAGCGTCTCGGACTCGGTGGTGATCTTCCACGTCCAATGGATGTACTTCGTCGTGTCGGGCATCTGCCACGTAAAGTCTAGGACGTTACCGTTTGCGAGATCCTGATAGCCGACCACGAAGTAGTGCGAGCCGGAATGGATCTCGTGGTGTTCGTAGTCAACGGTCTGGAGCGAGTTCGTGGATGAGTCAATCCGAACGTCATCGACCTCGCCGTCCCCACTACCCCACCTCCCGGTAATCAGTTTCCAAATGCTCATAGCACCCACCAAGTCGTATCGTCAGACGCGACCGTGATCCCCTCAAACTCGTCCACCAATTGTGACGCATCGCCGTCGATGTTCTCGCCGTTCGTGTTCACCGTGACGATTGCACCAGCCGCTGCGCTCTTGACGTGAATGACCTTGCCCTCGTTCCCCCCCGCGTTGGGCAGGGTCACCGTAGCCGTTGCCGTGACGATCACCGCTCCGATGCCGGGCTCCACGGTGTAGTTGCTCCCGGTCGTCTCGATGTTGAGAAGGATCCCGTCGTCACTGATCGGCACCCATGCCCGAGCATACGCCCGTGGGCAGATGACTTGGTGCAACCCGAGCGGACCCTTAAGCGTCATGCGGATCTGCACGTATCGCCCGCGAAACATCATGCCCGTCTCTGCGGCGACCCACGCCACGCCTGAGTGATCCGAGACGTTGCTCACCCGGACACCCCATAGCGTCCGTTGCAGCGGCCTGAGCGGCTTCCCATCACCCCGCACGTATCGGTTAGCCCACCACGGGCCGAGGGGAACGTTGCGCGACTCGGGCTCTACAGAGGGGTTGAGCGGCCACCGGGCGTATCGCGTCTTCATCGTCGCGAGATACCCCGCGGCGCTCTCCCGCTGCGCCTCGTCGTACACCTCAAGCACAAAGGTCATCTCCGCGCCGAGGTCCACAATCGTTCCGTAGATCGTCCCTTCGGGGAGATACCGGCACCCCATCGGGACATCGGTCAGGAGGCCAGAGTCAGGAGATCCCCACCCGTTGCCGGTCGTGATGTCCGCAATCGTCGGGATCTCCCGAAGCCGAACGCCATCCGTCGCGTCGATCTCAAGAGCCGATGCGGTAGCTGGCGCGGTGACGTTCGTGAGCGAGTCCCCTACGATGCTCGACACCTCAATCGGGTTGTGGTTCGGATAGTCCAAGTGCGGCGTGGTCCTCGTCGTCGCCGCACCGGTCATCCGTCCTTCTGTGTCAACCCCACGGAGGATCAGGGTTTCGTCTCCGCCCCCCGTCCTTCGCCCTGGTGCTGCCGGAAGGGTCACCGACGCCTGACGCTGCCCCCCTTCCCCGCGAGCCCCTGAGCGGTCAACGTCGACCGTTCCCACGAGCTGCCCGACAAACTCATCATCACCCTTGATAATCTCGATCTTCTGCGGCGGATCCGTCTTGTCCGGAGGATCGACCGAAACCGATACCCCCATCGACAGCGACACCTTTCCCGCGGCGACCTCTGACAGAGCGGACGGCGCGTTGTAGTTTTTCAGCCGCGTGACGACGTGGTGAGCCTTGCCCTTCGTCGCCTTGTAATCCTCCTCGTTCCCCGCGTAGGAAACGGTGAGAACGTAGATCCAGTATTCGCCCTCGGTCACGTCTCGGATCAGATAGTCCCGCTCATCCGGATCGACCTCGGCCTGGAGCTTGCCCTTATCCCCGAGCGTGTCCGCGAAGTACACCCGTTGGAACTTCATGGCCGCGTCTCCGGGGGAGTCCCACGAGACTGCGAGGTGCGTCGAGCCCTTCACCTCCGTGACCTTCACGCTCGACGCCCCGCGGGGGATTTGGTTCGCCCGCTTCAACGCCTCGGCGTAGGTGAGCGACTTTACCTTCGCGGGGAGTTCGTCCGAGGTGTCGTCATACACGCCCGCGTCATACTCGCTCCCGACGATCCGGCCTTTCCCGGTCACGCTGTCGTATTGGATCGCCTCAACCTGGAACAGCTTCCCGTCCCATGTCGGGTAGTCGAGATACACCGTCACCACGTCCATCGGGAGGATATCGAAGTCGCCCCACCCGATACCGAACTCGGAGTTAATCGGGCGAAGCCGGGCGCGGTTGAGGAAGTACCTGCACTCGCGGATAGCCTGCGTCTCTCGGCTCACCCCGTACAGCTGTAGCTCGTTCCGGACGACGGGATCTCCGGGCGACCACTCCGTCGAGACGAACTCCTCCGTAACCCTCCGCAGATAGTTGTCGTCCCTGTTCGTGTAGTGCGCCTTAACGTGCGTGGCGATAGCTTCCGCGGGGGTCTGCGCCTCGACTGCATCCGGGGGGCCTGGCTCGTCCGGGCTGCCCAGAGCGAGGATAGGGCGGCCCGATCCGGATTGCCGGGCGTCAAAGGTCCGAGTCGATGCGCTCGCCACGTCCTGCACGATACGAATGATCCCGCCCCACTCAATGAGCCTGGCGCGGAACGTCGCGAGCATGTGCCCGATGTGATCCTCGGCAGAGCCGGCCACGTCCACGATGTAGTCGAGTTGCCAGTGAGCGTCGGCGTGATCCCCGAGCAGAGCCGCGAGACTATTGCACCGGCCGGCCACCGTGCGGAACGTCCCGCCTATCCCACCGTCAATGTCCGTGTCTTCGAACCAATCCCCGCACCCGTCCGTGGGGTCGAGGAGGACAGCCTGCACGAGCTTCGACGGGTTGCGCGTCCACCCCGCCTCGGTGTCGTTTTGGTTCCAGACTTTCCACCCGCGCTGCACCACGGTCATGTGCGGGAGCTGCCCTGCGAGGAGTCCGGTAGCGCGAGCCCTCATGCCGATGATGACCGAGCCCGCGAACGTCCGGGCGTCGTCCACGATCTCCTCGATGCGGAGGATGGTCGGGGAACGGCGGGCGTTCTCAGAGTCACCCTTGATCGAATGGATCTGGATCGTCCGCGTGGCCGTCGTCGGGAACTCGATACGGAGGATCTTTCGCTTCACGCCCTGCGTCGTTCCGGACGCCTTCCACGAGTAGGGTGACTTCGCGCTTTTGTACCAGTCCGAGTTCACGTCAGGCTTGAGATACGTCCAGTCGTCGCCGTCGTTCTCACGCCACTTGACGCCGCATTCCCAGTTGGCTTGATCTACTCCCGACGAGTCGATGTCGTACAGACCACCGAGCCACGCGAACGCGAGCGCCACTTCATCGACGGGCTTCTTCGTCGTCCACGTCCAATAGTCATCCTTGTCGAGCTTCACGCCGACCGTCTGAGGGGTGCCCGTCTTCTCGAACCCCTTGATCGCGGTCTGTCCCGAAGTGCCGAGACGCTCCGTGAACGTCACGTCTTTGTAGTGGTCCGCGTTCTGATCGCCGAGCTTGTGATCGGCAAGCGACTCTATGCCGTACTCGCCACCCTCACCGACGTAATACAACACCTTGATCCACTGCTTCTTTCCGTCCTGCTCCGTCGTGACCGAAACGGGTATCCCTGTGACCTTGCGTTCGCCGAGGACGTAGAACCGTGGACGCCCCTCGTATGCCGTCGTGAGCCCTTGGTCGATGCCGTGCGAGCCCTTGCGACTCTTGGACGGGTCAGCGGCTTGCGGTGCGAGGAGAGCGCCCGCGAGCGAGACAGCCCCGCCGATAATCATCGACACGCCGATGCCATAAATCAGAGTGCCCGGAACGCCGGTCCAAACGAGCGCGATACCGATCACGGCCATCGCCCCGCCGATGATTGCTCCGCTTTTTTGCACCATCAGACAATCCGCCCGTCAACCAGCATACCCGGGAAGTCCTCGCGGGTCATCGAGCGGCGCGGCAGGCGGGTGATACTGAGGATCGAAAGCAGCGGGTTCGCCGTGAACCGGATAGCGTTGTGGATACGCTCACGGTGGCTGATCCGGTAGGACTCTTTCAGCGTCTTCAGCGCGGAGTCAAACTCGTCGCGCTCGATGGTGTAGCGCCACACGCGATGATGCCGGAAGTCCGTCGTCTGGAGCCAAGTGTCGAATTCGAGGTCCGCGTCGGCAAGCGTGATCGTGATGCCGGGACGATCCGAACTCGATACCGTCACCTCGTCTACCGCGAACGGGCGAGCCTCGTACAGATCCCCCGTCGACTCGGGAAAGGTCACGTCCTGATCGAACGTGCAGTACCGGAGCCACGGAGTTCCCCCGTTCTTCGTCTCGATGGCGATCAGCGTCACGGGCTTCGGGTCGACGGACTGAAGCT
>QNBX01000264.1 GCA_003644265.1 Planctomycetota bacterium | reverse complement strand
GCAAGCGCGACACTGACCGCGACGGCATACCCGATGGTCGCGAGGACAAGGACCGCGACGGTCGCTCCAACGCCCGTGAGCAGGACCAGCGGCCGCTGCCATCGGGCCTCAGGCCGACGCTGAAGGCAGCGTCCAAGGACATCCCCGATAGCCGCGGTGCGTGCCTCACCAAGGCCGGCAGCGCCTGGCCCAAGCGGTGCCAGTTCGGAGACACGGCCAGTGATACCACGGTCGTGCTGATGGGCGACTCCCATGCCCTGATGTGGCTACGGCCCTTCACCATCGCGGCCGAGCGGGAAGGCTGGAATCTGGTGACCTTCTTCAAGGGTGGTTGCACGCCGGTGCTGGCCACGATGAGCCACGGCCAGTACGTCATCGATGGTGGCCGCACGTGCCGCCAGTGGCGCTCGAACGTCCACGCCTGGCTGAACGAACACCCACCGGAGCTCTTCGTTCTTGCCCACGCAGACAGCTACCGCATCGTCGACGGCAAGGGCCGCACCATCCCGTCGAACGGGCGGCCGATGATCTGGAAGAAGGGACTGACGAAGACCCTCGCGGTGATACCCACCGAGACCGAAGTCCTGGTCTTTGGTGACGTGCCCAAGAACGCGGGCAATCCGATCAGATGCCTCAAGAGCCACAAGGGCAACATCTCCGCCTGCGTGACGAAGAAGGAGCCCCAGGCTCAGCGGACGATCGAGAATGCCTTGCGCACTGCGGCGGCCGACGGAGACGCGCAGTTCCGAACGCTCTACGGCAAGATCTGCAGCTACGATCCCTGTCCGCTCGTCCAGGGCAAGACACTCATGTGGCGCGACAAGGGCCACCTGACCAAGACGTTCACCCGCCGCCTGGCGCCATCCGTGAGGGCGATCCTCGCCGACGTCATGGACAGCTCCGGTGCGGCTCGCCCCGCGCGTCAGTGAGCATGCCCAACCACTTCCCACTGCCCGTTCTGCTCAGCCTCGCGCTGGTATCGCTGCTGGCCTTGCCGGTCGCCGCGGCCGACAGTGACGGTGATGGGCTGCGGGACGGCTTCGAGTCGAGGTACGGGGTGACCGACCCGCACAAGCGTGACTCTGACGGTGACGGTGTGATCGACTCGGCCGAGGACAACGACGGTGACAAACTGGGCAACCTCGGCGAGCAGCGCTTCGGCACCAACCCACGCAAGCGGGACACTGACCGCGACGGTCGCTCCAACGCCCGTGAGCAGTACCAGCGGCCGCTGCCATCGGGCCTCAGGCCGCGACCCAGCGCCGCCGGCGGCGACGTCTCGCCCCACATGGCCGACTGCCTGACGGGGCACGGCTCAGCCGCGATCACGCTGTGCCACTTCGGGCCCGCATCGAGCCGGGTCGACGTGGTACTGCTGGGCGATTCCCGCGCTATGATGATCCTGGCGCCCATCAAGAAGGTG
Source organism: Planctomycetota bacterium (assembly GCA_003644265.1). The sequence continues at coordinate 3,354 of QNBX01000264.1, read as the reverse complement.
GCCGCGGAGAACGGCTGGCGCCTCACCACGCTGATCAAGAAGGCCTGCCCGCCAGTGCTCGGCATCCACAACCGCGCTCAACGCTGGATCGATGGCGGCACCAGCTGCCGCGCATGGCAGCACAACACCGTCGACTGGCTCAACGAGCAGCCGCCAGATCACATCATCCTGGCGCACGCCGACTCCTACCGCCTTTCCACCTTCGCAGGCAAGCTCATCGCACCACGCGACCGGCCCAAGGCGTGGCGCAAAGGCATGAAGCGAACGCTCGCGGCCATGCCCGCGTCGTCGGACGTGATCCTGCTCGCAGACGTCCCACGCAATGCCGAGAACCCCGCGTTGTGCCTGCGGAAGCACCCCCGGAACATCTCCAGGTGCGTTACGCCACGCGAGCCACTGGCGGAACGCCACATCGAAAGAGCCCTGCACCAGGCCGCCGACCTCGAGGGCGCGAAGTTCAGGACCATCTACGGCAAGGTCTGCTCCTACGATCCCTGTCCGGTCGTCCAGGGTGACATCCTGATGTGGCGCGACCGAGGCCACTTCACCCTCACCTTCGCCAGGCAGCTGACGCCGGCGTTCCGGAAGCTACTGAACAACACGATCCCGGGACCAGCATCACGGCGCCGCTGATGAGGACGAGCGTGGGTGTCAGCAGCATCCTGGCCCTCGTGCTGGTGCTCACCATGGCCCTGCCCGTCACCGCCCTCGACAGCGACGACGACGGCCTCGCCGACGACTTCGAGACACGCTGGGGCCTTACCAGCCCGGACCTTGCAGACAGCGACGGCAACGGCCTCATCGACGCGGCCGAGGATCATGACGGTGACCGCCTGGGCGCCCTCGGCGAGCAGCGTTACGGCACCGACCCGGGCGTGGTCGACACCGATGGCGATGGCGTGAGTGACGGCGACGAGGACTCCGATGGCGACGGCATCATCGACTCACGCCAGCAGGACCAGCGACCAGCCCCCGCCGGCCTCCATCCGGAGCCCAAAGCCGCCTGGTGGGACCGGCCCGCCAACTATGACGACGTGTGCCACGGCGACCAGTTCGACCCGGACCTCCATCCGTGCGTCTACGGCGACCAGGAAAGCGACACCAACATCGTCCTCTTCGGCGATTCCCATGCCTTGCAGTGGCTCCCGGCGCTCACCGCGGCAGCCGATGAAGCGGGCTGGCGGGTCACCACACTCACCAAGGCTGCCTGCCCGCCGGCGCGCGTCCTCTCCGGGCGCAAGGACCCGGTCGCCGGCACATCCTGCGAACGCTGGCGCGAGAAGGCCTTGCGCTGGCTGGCCCAGGAAGAGCCCGACCTCGCCATCCTTGCCGGAGGCGGGCGCATCTACAAGCTCGTGGACAAGCAGGGCGAGCGCATCCCCGAGGAAGAGCGGACGCAAAGGTGGCAAGCGGGGCTGGAGTTGACGCTGGCGGAGCTTCCCGAGGCTACCAGGGCGGTAGTGCTGGCGGACACGCCGTTCCTGCGCACGAACCCCGCAACCTGCCTGGAGAAGTCACCTGCCGACCTGTCTGCCTGTGTGACGCCACGCTCAGCTGCCATCGACCCTGCCTTCGACCTGGCCGAGGGGAAGACCGCCAGGGCCGCCGGCGCAGCGTATGCCGACCTCACCCGCGTAGTCTGCCCCTACAGTCCCTGCCCGGTCGTGATCGGCGACGTCATGGTCTGGCGCAACCGCGACCACATCACGGCCACCTTCGCAGAGTTGCTGGCGCCCTCGATGCGCGACGCCATCAGCGAGGCGCTGGCGGGGGAGTAGGGGACCGGCCGGCTAGCCCTTGTTCGAGCGCGACTCGACTCGTGGCTCGAGCGGCATCAGCAACGGCTGCCAGTCGACGCCGTTGCGGTCACGGTGCCAGAACACGATGGCGTTGTAGCGCCTCGCGAGTGACATCACGAAACGGTAATCACGGGGGTTGATGCTGCCGAGCGGGGCCGATCCGACGTCCAGGTCATCCATGCTGAGACAATCCTATCGGGCCTGCGCGGGGTCCGCCCGGGGAATCCGGGCTGGCGCGCCGGGACTACTGCGAGGCGCGATGCTCCAGGCCCTGCTCGATCACGGCCTGCTCATCCTCTGAGAGGTTGCCCTTCAGCACGTGCAGGTACTCCTCTTCCTCACCCACGTGCGTCTTCACCAGCGCGTAGAACTGGATGATGAGGCGGCGCAGGCCGAGCGCGTCGGTGGGATTGAGCCCTCCCGCTTCGACGCGGTCCATGTAGCCACCCATCGACTCGATCAATCGGCCCATCTCCTCGTGCTCACGACGAAGGTGCGCCATGGAGTGGCGGTTCTGCTGGAGTCGCTCGAGCTCGGGATAGACGGTCGACTCCACGACCTCGACATGCGGCCACAGCGTGCCGGTCATGAAGTCGTACTCCTTGGCGAAGCCCACCGCGAATTCCGGCGGTACGGGTCGGAGTTCCAGCATGTCGGCGAGGGCCGGCAAGCGGTCGACATGCTGGCGGATCTTCTCGTGGTGCTCGTGACCGGTCTGTGGCAGTGGCGACATCGTTGACCTCGTGGCTGCGACCCGATCGTGCCCGGGCTGGAGCGTGCATATGGATAGTGGCGGGGAGCCACCGTCGGATGAGCCTGCGCCGACGAGCCCGCCCCTGACAGGGCCGAAGGGACCAGAAACGGCCCGCCCGTCGCGCTCGGGGACCGTGCCATGGACTGCAGGAGTGACGTCCCCCGGTGGCTCTGCTATCGTCTCTTGCAGCGGGCGGCTAGCTCAGCTGGTTAGAGCACTTGCTTGACATGCAAGAGGTCACTGGTTCGAGTCCAGTGTCGCCCACCATCCACCCCACGGTGAACCCGCCGCGGTCGAGGCTGTCCGGCCGCCGGGCTGAGGAGTCCAGCGCCATCAGCACGCCCGACCAGGACCGCGCCCCGACAGACTCTCCGCGCAGCCGGTCCGGAGTGCCCTACCCGCTGGGTGCCCACTTCGACGGCGAGGGCACCAACTTCAGCGTCTTCTCGCGTGTCGCAGAGCGTGTCGAACTCTGCCTCTTCGACGAGGCCGGCCGCGAGACACGCCTCGAGCTGCCTGAGATGACCGGCCACAGCTGGCACGGCTACCTGCGGGGCGTCGGCCCTGGCCAGCGCTACGGGTATCGGGTCCACGGCCCCTGGGATCCGGCCCACGGCCTGCGCTGCAACCCCCACAAACTGCTGCTCGACCCCTACGCCCGTGCCATCGACGGGCACCTTCGCTGGGGCGACAGCATCCACGGCTACGTTCGCGGCCATCCCTTCAGGAAGCAGGAAACGGACAGCGCCCCGGACGTGCAGCGTTCCCTCGTGGTGGCAAGCGAGTTCGATTGGTCCGACG
>QNBX01000263.1 GCA_003644265.1 Planctomycetota bacterium | reverse complement strand
GGCACCGTCGAGGCGATCCGCGAAACGATCACTGGCAGCCTTCGCCGCATCCAGACCAACTTCCCCGGGGCGATGTCTGCCCGCACCGACCTTGATGATGTGGTGCGCGGGATCGGCGGCAAGGTAGGCGACGACGTAGAAGAGCTGCAGCGAGCGGCTAACCGCGCACATTCGATCGAGTTCTACCTTGAGAACGGTGAGATGACGGCGGCGGCAGAGGGCGCCGAAGAGGCTGCGCGCATCCACCTGATCCGCACGCGGACGTTGGTGCAGGAGGACGTGACCGAAGAGATGCTAGCTTCCTTGCGCGGCGGGGACGATGCGGCGATAGCCCTGAAGGAAGAGCTTCGCCAGACCAAGGATGAGGTCAGCAAGGCGCTCGCCGGGAAAGACATGTCGCCAGATGAGCTGGCTCAGTACCTCGAGGATATGCAACCCGGCTACGCCATCAGGCGTCAGCTTCCGGATCCGACTTCCGCCACTGCGAATGATCCGCTGAACCTCTACCACCGCAGGCTGGTGGACGATGGCGTGTGGGACATCGGCTACATCCCCTATATCGATGAAGCGATCCCGATGGCTCGCGACTCGATCATGCCGGTGTTGCCGGATGGCTCGCTCAACGTCGGCATCAAGGGTGAGCGGCTGGCCTTGACGGAGCCACGCGAAGGCTTCCGCCGCATCATCCCCGGTGAGGAATTCCGAGCTAATCGTGAGTTCATTCCGACCGTGGACGATGGGATCTACGTCAACAAGATCGAGGGCGAGACGATCCGGCCCTTGACCGGCCCCGGCCAGTTCACATCTGGCGCTCAAGTCAAGATCGTCCACAAGCCTTCTGTCTCAGGTGTCAGCGAGAGCGTGGTTGACACGACGGCTATGGGCGGTTGGTTCGATGGCAAGGGCGCGATCATGGCGCGACCAGCGGATGACGCGTTGAAGCCTGTCATCTCGGCTACCGGGGATCCGCTGGTCGTTCACGGTGGTAACGCTGGTGCGGACTGGCCGGTGCTCTTGGCTGACGATGGTAGCCAGTGGGTCTTCAAGGCTTTCCGTGGCAGTGGCGGTCCAGACAATCTCGTCTCGCTGGGCAATGGTGTCATCGAGACTGAGACTCGGCTGGGGCGGCTGTACTCCATGGTCGGGCTCGAGGGCGCAGCCACGATGCCGCATACGCGTGGCGGGATCAAGGGCACGATCCAGCCGTATTACCCGGATCTACAGCCAGTCTTGGAGATCGGGGCCATGGCTGACAGCTGGAAGCTGATGACGCCACAGCAGCAAGAAGACGTGCTGGGCCACTACATGATGGATTGGCTCTTCTCGCAGATGGATACCAACCCGGGCTCGCTCTATTTCACCCCGAGCGGCAAGGTCATCGGCGTCGATAAGGCGCAGGCGTTCAAGTACTACAGGCAGGGCGACTGGCCACCATCGCTTGGTTTCAATCCCAACAAGGAGCAGTTCGGCCAGTGGACGATCCAAGACGCGATGGTCGAGCTTCGCGGCGCTGGCATTGACATTGATCGTGGGCTCATCGAGGACATCCTGCAGAAGATCGAGAGCATCCCGGCTGAGACGTTCGATCAGGAGATGCTAAGGATCGGCAACGCGCGGAAGCTCGATGACGTTGGAGCTGTGATGAAGGCGTGGAACCGTGATCCAGTCACCTTTGCGAAGGAGATGGCCGACCGGCGTGTGTCGCTGCGGGCAGAGATGAACCGCTTCTTCGTGGATGAGCTGGGCGGCGGGAACATCCCGCACCCGGAGGCAGCGGTCAAGTACTACAAGGTGGGCCGACCTTTGTCTTATGGCCCGAGCTTCGGTGGCCCGAGCTTCCAGAACAAGCGCTTCAGCCTAGACATGCTGATCGAAGAGGCTGACAAGGCATCGTTCGTGGATCCCGAGATCCCTGCGGGCGTGAGCATCAAGCGGTCAGGCGTCATCATCGCGGAGGAAGACGGCACGATCTGGATGTCTGAGCCGTTGGGCCACTACGACGGCTACGTTGCGCAGACGATCAAGGGCAACAGGGAGCCTATGGAGTCTTTGCGCGGGGCAGCTGTTCGTGAGGCTCGAGAAGAGACAGGCTTCGACATCGCGCTCGACTCCCACCTGATCGACTACATCGACCCCACGACTGGCGAGACGATCCGCTACTACAACGCCACCCGCATCGGTGGTAGCCCGTCGATGGTGGCCAAGAACATCGACACGGGTGGTGGCGTCTACCAATCCGAGACGGCAAGCCTCATCAACGCCAAGCCGAGGGATCTCGAGTCGTTGGTCAAGGCAGGCCAGAAGCAGTCAGGTATCGACCGGGATCTGGCCGTCATGGAGGCCTACTTGCAGACCAAGAGCACGGGCACCATGCGCCATCAGATCGATGATGCGGCAGCAGGCGCGATCGGCAACGCAGGAGATGAGCTGGCAGCCATGCCGGGTGTCACCCCGACCACGGCTCGCCGCTACGTGAGCTACCAGCGGCTGGGATCTGGCGAGTACATCCGGGTGCCATGGGTCGATCAGGTGCTGACTGCTCCCGGCCCGCAGTCGTTGGGCAATCGGACCTTCCTTGGTGGCAAGCTTGATGCCGTCTTCCGTGGCTTCCGGACGTGGCGCATCGCTGAGACGCAGAAGGCCAACCTGTTCCGTCGCCTGAGCCGCGACTACGCAGGTATCACCAACCATCAGGCAGAAGCCTTCACGCGTGAGCTGGAAGATATCGCTACGAGGCATCACGTGCCGGTGCAGTTCATCGGCAACATGAACCAGCACGTGATGCAGACGATCCCGATGGCCGGAACCTCTGTACGGGAGGCCACCATCACGGCAGCCGAGAAGATCTTCGGCAAGAACCTTGTCAACACCCAGACCGGAGCGGTCGTGCCCATCCGCGCTGTGCCGTGGCGAGACATCATCGCCAAGAGCCACCGGCAGGCCTTCAAGCACAACCTGACCGCTGGTTTCACGTCTTACATCTACTCGCTCCCGGGCGGCTGGGCACCGGCACTCGTAGGGCAGGGCATCTGGCCGGTCTTGAAGTTCGCCCTGTCGCCGATCTTCAAGGTCAGCGAGTACGCGGAGTCTGGCGTCCTGAATCCGATGCGTGGCGTCATGGGACTTCCCGATGACATCATCGAGCTGTACGCACCGCACATGGGCTTCAGTCGGTCGCAGATCGCTGGCGAGCAGGGCCTGAGCCCGATGATCAACGCCATGGGCAACATGCGCTACAAGGGTCCGGGTGCGGCATCCAACAACGGCATCGCCTTCTCGCTCCCGGGACAGAAGCGCTTCCGTAGTTCCACGGGGCTGCGCACATGGGAGGATGCGCTGACCGATGCGCCCGTTGCTCCGAATGTGTCGTCAGACGGGGTTACTACCTATCTGGGCAGCGATCCGTTGACTGCTCCAGCCGGGACATACCCCCGGACCCTTCCGGACTACACGCCGCAGGCCATGATGCCCCGTTCCGTGAATGGTGAAGGCAAGATCATGGTCAACCCGGAGGTCGCGGAGTGGGATGCTGCACGATTGGCTGACCAGCAGATACACGCGATGTCGTGGGAGCGGGTTTTGCAGACCGAGGCTGACATCGAACAGGCCCTGTACGGGATGGCCGTCCTGCGGGAGCTGGGCTACGAGCGCATCGACAAGCTGATCACCTCGATGCCGATCATGCACAACCCCGGCAACGATTGGCTGATCCATCTTGATTTCTCGGATCCGCTCTTCCAGCACGGTCCACGCCCGACGCGCATGGAGTCCGGCGCGCTCAAGGCTGAAGCTACGCCAGAGCAGACTCTTCGTTGGTTCGGCAGCGAAGGCAACATGGGCGACGACCAAGGGGCACAGCTGCTGACATTGCAGGGCGGGCAGGCCAAGTTCGCGACCATGGGCCAGCGCTCGGGGATCTCTGGCGGGGATGCCACCATCGTCCTGAACCATTCGGTGCTGAAGCGATCACTCATCACGGACTCGGATCGCATCGGTGCGGGTTTCAAGTACAGCGGCTCAGGCATGTCGGCACAGGGGCTCTTCACCAACCAGCGCCACCAGCTGCTGAGCAACATCAGCAACATGCGCCCCGGTGACAGGATGGATGACGTTCTGAAGTCAGGTGCCTATCACAATGAGCTGGCGATCTACGATGCGCCGTCGTGGAGCGAGGTGGATGCCATCATGTTCAACACCAAGGACTCGATGGACGATTTTGTGAGGCAGTTGAACGCCGCTCCGCAGGAAGTGCAGGACGCCATCGCCCACGTGGAGCTGCGCAGGATCAAGCCTGATGAGTCGGGTGGCAGCGTTGGTTGGTCGAAGGTCGTGGATGACTACATGTGGGAGAAGTCAGGGCTCTCGGAGCTGCGTGACGTGACTCCTGTCATGGCTCGCGATGACACCATGCTCTCCATGCTTTCTCCAGACCAGATCCCGCACAATGCTGGGGCCGCGATGATGCGCGGCGTCAATGAGCGGGCTAACGCAGCAGGCTGGGAGATCGTTCGCCCGCCGTCCTCGAGTTACGGGCGACAGTCCGTGATGGACGATCTGGTCAAGCAGATCGAGATGATCGATGAGGATATCGAGCGGTCTGCCGCCAAGGCCACTGAAGAGTCGTTGGTCAAGGGCAAGGCGGGCATCGAGCATGACGAGTTGCTCATGCGGCAGGAGAACAAGTACCAAGCAGAGAAGCTATACGACGACTTGGACACGTTGCGTGCGGGTGGGCGGCTGCAGCACACTACGGCTCGAGACGCACGGCTGACGCAGGAGAAGATCC
>QNBX01000262.1 GCA_003644265.1 Planctomycetota bacterium | reverse complement strand
TGCTGCCCGTAATCGCTCCTCGACGTGTCTCTCAGCATCCTCTCCGCTTGTCATGTATTGAGTTTGACACCAGCGCAGGATAGTGACGTCGACTTCCTGTTTGACCCGCCTCTACACCCCGCCTCCACCATCCACTCGGCTTCCCGTTGAACGGGTGAGTGTGACCGGTCGACCCGCCGATGTACCGGTTCCTGCCGCTGAGCGGGCACGATCGTCACTCTCGCCCGTTGAGCGACAGACTTGCCCGTCGAGCGGGAGGATCCGACCGTTCCGGCTGTTTCCCCGTCGAACCGGCCCGTTCGACGGGAAGCGGGACCCGGTCGACGCGAGAGCGGGGCCGGTCGATGAGGGCGAGCGGGGCAGTCGATGGCGCCCGTCCCGGCACCGTGACCAATGGTCCACTTGACGAAGGACTGCACAAGACCGACAGTTTGTGGTCCGGTCCGCACTCAGCCGACCATGGGACATGAGGTCGTCGCATGCCCGAGACACTCGAAGACAAGCTCGTGGTCGGGATCTCTTCGCGTGCCCTGTTCGATCTCACCGACGCCGATGCGGTCTACGAGCAGCATGGCCTCTCGGCGTATCGCGAGTACCAGCGCGAACACGAGCGGGACACCCTCACGCCGGGCGCCGCATTCCCGTTGGTGAAGGGCCTGCTGGCCGTCAATGATCGCGCCGGCAAGCAGCTGGTTGAGGTCATCATCTTCAGTCGCAACGACGCCGACAGCGCGATGCGCGTGCTGCGCTCGGTGGAGGCGCACGGCCTGCGCATCACCCGCGGCGTCTTCCGGGGTGGCCGTGAGCCCTGGCCACTGCTCGCGCCGCTCAGCTGTGATGTCTTTCTCAGCACCGAACGTGAGCAGGTCCTCAAGGCCCGCCAGCATGGTGTGGCCGCGGCGATGATCGCACCGCCACCCGCCCTGGCCGACGCTGCCGATGCCACTGAGGTGCGCATCGCCTTCGACGGTGACGCCGTTCTCTTCGACGACGAGTCTCAGCGCATCTACGACGAGGAGGGTCTCGAGGCTTTCCACGCGTACGAGGCCGCCCACGCCGACGAGCCACTGTCGCCGGGCCCATTCCGGCCGTTCCTCGATGGCCTCGCGCGCATCGGGGCGCACTTCGGTGCCTCGTCGCCGATCCGCACCGCACTCGTGACCGCGCGTGGCGCGCCGGCCCACTATCGAGTCGTCAACACGCTGCGCTCATGGGGCGTCAATGTCGATGAGACGTACTTCCTCGGAGGCGTGGACAAGGCCGATGCGCTCGCGGCATTCGGCGCACACATCTTCTTCGACGACCAGGTGGCCCATGTCGAGTCGGCCGCGCAACAGGTCCCGGCCGCCCAGGTGCTGTGGGAAGAGGACGAGCTGCCGCCCGCGGAACCGAAGGCGAAGAACGTGGTTACGTCCGGGCGCGGCGGCAAGTCCAAGTCCAGGGCCAAGACCAAGTCCAAGGCCAAGCCGAAGTCGAAGGCTGGAGCGAAGAAGCCGAAGTCGAAGGCCGGGGTGAAGAAGCCGCCTACTCCTCGTGGAGCTGCGGGTCCGGCGGCCCCACGCGCACGGGCTCGAAGCGAACGCTGAGGCCATCCCGGGTCGGCGAACAGCACATCGGCCCAGCCCTCAGCTCGGCATCGGCCGGCACGTAGGCGACACGAAGCAGGCGCCAACCAGTTTCTTCGCCGATGCGGTAGCGCACCGTCACCGCGTCACCCGAGCGACTGGCTCGGAAGGTGAGCGCCCGACCGCGAGCGCTGCTGGAGATGGGCGAGACGGACCAGTCGGACATCTCCACGGTGACCACGACGCTGGCGAAGAGCTGCCCGTCGCTGAGCTCGACGCCGGTCTTGAGCCACAACTCGGGACCAGCCCACAGCATCAGCCCAGCCTGGTCGAACTGCGCCTGGAAATGGCCCCGGAAGGTGACCTCGATGGCAGCTTCGCCGGCCAGCGGCGCACCCAGGAAGTGGCCGTCGTCGTGGATGAAGCCGTAACTGGTCTTGCGCCAGAAATCGGTGTCCTTGCCGGTCTTGACGACGAGGTCGTCACCGTCGAGCTCGGCGCTTGGTGGGGCGTTGAGCCATTCCATCTCGCCCCAGGGGATCGTCTGCATCGGGCGGGCCTCCTTCGAGGGGCATCGTAGAGGTTCGACTCGGTCGCGGCAGCGCGAACCTATACTCGGTCAGATGTTCGTCCACACCCTCTTGCACTTCATCCGTGGTTTCGCCATGGGTTCCGCCAACATCGTCCCCGGCGTGTCGGGCGGCACTGTCGCGTTGGTGCTGGGCATCTACGAGCGCTTCATCGCCTCGGTGAGTGCCGGCTCCAGGGCGCTCACCCTGCTGGTACGCCGCGACGTGGCGGGTTTCCGCAACTGGATGGCCGCGGTCGATTGGGTCTTCATCATCCCATTGCTTGCCGGGATCGGCATCGCGACCCTGGCGCTCGCGAGCGTCGTCGGCGACCTGCTGCACGATCAGCCCGAGTTCATGTCGGCGCTCTTCCTTGGCCTCGTGGCCGGATCGGTGGTCGTGGCCTGGAGGCTGGTGCGTGAGCCGCGCCTGCAGCATGCCATCATCATCGCCGTCGTCGGGGTCGCCGTGTTCGCGCTGCTCGGCCTGACTCACGGCACCACTGAGGATGCCGTCAGCCAGGTCGCGGAGCCTGCGCTGTGGGCGTTCTTCATCGCCGGTGCCATCGCCATCTGCGCCATGATCCTGCCAGGCGTTTCGCGATCGTTCCTGCTGGTGGTGATGGGCATGTACGGCCCTGCCCTCGACGCCCTCAGGGAGTTCGACATCCTCGCGCTGCTGGCCCTGGGCGGGGGAGTCGTCGTGGGGCTGGCGCTCTTCTCGCAGGTCTTGCACCTCGCGCTGCAGCGGTACCACGACGTCGTGCTGGCGGTGCTCATCGGCTTGATGGCAGGTTCGATCCGCGTGCTCTGGCCCTGGCCACTCGGTGTCGATTCGGCGGAGCTGGGTGCACCTGAGGGTGACTGGATCATCGCCGTGGGGCTCGCGGCCGTGGCCTTCATCGTGGTCGTGGTGGTGGCGAGCTACGCCCAGAGGTTCGAGGCGGCCGATGAGCATCCCGATGCCGAGCCCGACGAGTCGACCGAAGCTCCGGCGACTTGACCGAGCCGACCTCCATGTCCGAGCCGCACGACCACCCGATCGGCGAGCCGCACGACCACGATCACGACGACGAGTCGGGAATCCTGGGCCGCCTGCGCCACCTCCTGACACCCCATAGCCACGACCCTGCGGCCGGCTTCGACAGCGCGCTCGAGTCCAGCGCCAAGGGCATCTTCGCGGTGAAGGTCTCGCTGGTGGCCCTCATGGTCACCGCGGTCTTGCAGTTGCTCATCGTCTTCGTGACCGGCTCGACCGCACTGCTCGCGGACACCATCCATAACTTCAGCGATGCCCTCACGTCGGTGCCGCTGTGGATCGCCTTCGTCATCGGTCGTCGTGCCGCCAACCGCCGCTACACCTACGGCTATGGGCGCGCTGAGGACCTCGCCGGCCTTTTCGTCGTGGCGATGATCGCGTTCAGCGCCCTGCTCGTCGGCTGGGAGTCGGTCCAACGCCTGTTCGAGCCGGCTGAGATCACCAACCTGTGGCTGGTCGGGCTGGCCGGTGTGGTCGGCTTCATCGGCAACGAACTGGTGGCCATCTATCGCATCCGGATCGGCAACGAGATCGGCTCACAGGCGCTCATCGCCGACGGCCTGCACGCGCGCACCGACGGCCTCACCTCGATCGCCGTGGTCATCGCCGCGGTCGGTGTCGCCCTCGGCTTCCCCCTGGCTGATCCCATCATCGGCCTGGTCATCACCGTCGCGATCCTGTGGGTCCTGAAAGACGCTGCGCGTGCGGTGTTCCGCCGGCTCATGGACGCGGTCGATCCCGAGCTGGTCGCCGACATCGAGCGCGTGGCGGCCGGTGTCGAGGGTGTCATCGAGGTCGAGACGGTGCGCGTGCGCTGGATGGGCCACCGCCTCATCGCCAGCGCCGACCTGGTGGTGAACTGCCAGCTCACGGTGGCGGCGGGGCACGACATCGCCGAGGAGGTCCGGCACGCACTCTTCCACGAGGTGCGCGGCCTCGATACGGTCATCGTCCATCTCGATCCCTGTGAGCATGGCGATTCCGACCATCACGCCGATACGCGTTTCCATGACGAGACGCTGACCCCGCCGCACCCCGTAGAGTGACGTCCATGCGCATCGCGATCGTCGACGGCGGCTATGTCTCGTATGAGATCGAGGCGCGCGGTGCGGCCTCGGTCGGCGCCAGGATCGAGATGCGCCAGTGCCACGGTGAGGACGACGTTTCCGAGTTCGCCCGGGACGCCGTCGCGGTCATGGCTCGGCAGAGCCCCCTCAGCCGGCGCGTCATCGAGCGGCTGGAACAGTGCCGCGTCATCGCCCGCTACGGCACTGGCGTGGACAACGTCGATCTCGAGGCCGCCACCGAGCAGGGCATCGTCGTGGCCAACGTCGTCGGTTTCGGAACGGACGAGGTCGCGGAGCACGCGGTGGCGCTCCTGTTGGCTGGTGCCCGCCGCATCGTCAACCACGACCGTGCTGTGCGCGAGGGTGCCTGGGACATCGGGCCCGCTGACCCCATCCACCGCATCACCGGCTCGACGCTGGGCCTGGTCGGTTTCGGCGCCATCGCCCGTGCGGTGCACGCCAAGCTTCGGGGGTTCGAGCTACGGACGCTCGTTCATGACCCCTTCGTCGACCCCGCCGAGGTGCATGCGCTCGGCGCTGAAGCCGTGGAGCTGGACGTCC
>QNBX01000261.1 GCA_003644265.1 Planctomycetota bacterium | reverse complement strand
GCTCGCGCCGCGCGCGGCGCTCCCCGAATGAGAGCGTCGTAGGCTGCGCTTCGATCGTGGCCGTGTAGCCCGCATCCTCGTCCCCTGCGGGCGCCGTCGTATTGCGCTCGCAGCCGAGGAGCAGGGCACCCACGCCGATTAGGACGAGAGCCGATACCTTACGGTCTGTGCGCATTGAGGTTCGAATGGCCATGTCAGTTCCTCTTTGGAGTCTCTGGGTCTCGGTCGGTCGGCCTGGGAGGCGATATCGCGCCGCCCCCGTGCAGGAGGTCGGTGATTGGGAGCAGCTCTGAGTCCGCGTGGTTGGCAGCGGCGGCCCGCGCCTGCCCGAGCGTGGCGTAGGCGCGCCAGCCGTAGCCCATGGGCGAATCGATGTCGGACGTGTGTACGGCGTGGCCGCTATCGCCGCGCAACCAAGCTTCGCCCTCGAAGGCGTGCACGAAGACGCCTTCGGGATCGCCGACGTCCGGGCCGTACTTCTCCACCAGGCAGCCCACGTCGTCGAACCACTCGACCGAGCCGTCGCGCGCATGCCGCTGGGCGGCGAAGCGCGGGTCGCTCACAAACATGCGGCAGGCCGCGCAGGACTCCTCCCCGGGCAGCAGCGTGGCGGGGGAGGGTGGCCAGACCTGCGCCTGGCCGCAACCGCCGCCGAGCGTGAGAAGTCCGGCGCAGAGCGCGAGTGTCTTGACGCAACGACTCACGTCAGGTTCTCCCGCCTGAAGAGCAGGAACGCGCTGCCGCTGGAAAGTAGTGTCCAGGCCGCCAGCGTTCCGCACAACAGGGCGGCCAGGGTGGGCCGCCCCAGCTCGCGCACTGCGTGTACACCCACGGGGCCGAGAATCTCCAGGCGTTCGCTGATCGCCAGCGCGCTCAGGGTCTTCGTCGCCTGCAGCGGGTTCGCGAGCGAGATGCCGAAGAGCGCGCCGGGACCGAGCGTCTGGGAGGCCGCGAGGGCCAGCACGCCGAAGTCGCACAGGAACACCAGCACGAGCCAGGCGCCAACCGCCGCGGCCAATGCGCGTGCCCTGCTCCGGGCTGCAACGGCCAGGAACACCCCCAGCGTCGTCGTCACCACGCCGAGCAACCAGGCGCCGGCGGCCATGGCGGCGAAGGCTCCCACCGACACACCGCCCTGGGTCCCGAGTACTGCGGCGGCAGCCCCGAAGCCGATCAGCAGCGAGAGCGACATGGCTGAGAGCAGCCCCATGAGCTTGCCGAAGAACACCTCGCCGCGCGTGACCGGCTGGGCCACCAGATAGGGCAGCGTTCCATCCTCCGCCTCGCCGCAGAAGCTGGAGGCTCCCAGGGGCAGGGTCAGCAGCGGCACGAAGAGCAACACCAGGTTGAGCAGCGCGGCGGATGTGCGGTCCAGAGTCGCGACGCCCCAGCGCTCCGCTCCGGCCATCCCGAGCTGCGCGACCGCGACCGCCAGCACGGTGAAGGAGACGGCGCCGACCAGGGTCCAGCGGCTGCGCACCGAGACGCGCACCTCGCGCGCCGAGAGCATGTAGAGGATGCGCACTCTCATGCGATCTCCTCCTCCAGCCCGCGCGGCCCGCGGGCATCCTGCGGGCCCCAGATCGAGGCGGACACCTCCTCCACCGGGCCCGACGCCACCACGCGCCCCTCGTCCAGCACCACGATCCTGCTCGCCAGCGCAGCGATCTCCTCGGACCGATGAGACGAAAGCAGTAGCGTGCGGCCGTCCTCCGCAAGCTCGCCAAGCAACTGCACGAGCTGCCGCTGCCCGCGCAGGTCCAGGCTCGCGGTGGGCTCGTCGAGCACCAACACCGGGGGGCTGCCGAGCAGCGCTGCGGCCAGGGACAGGCGCTGCTTCATACCCATCGAGAAGGCGTCCACGCGCCGGTGCGCGTGGTCCGACAGGCCAACCACCTCGAGCCACTCGGGCACCTCGTGCAGCGACACGCCGCGCAGTCGGGCGACGAATGTGAGTGCGCCGCGCGCAGTCTCCTCGCAGAAGGCCGGCACCTGTGGCATGTATCCGAGCAGGCGCTTGGCGCCGATGGGATCGCGCCTGATGTCGATCCCGTCCACGGAGATCGATCCCTCGTAGCGCAGTAGCCCGACGAGGCAGCGCAGCACCGTCGTCTTGCCGGCGCCATTCGGCCCGACCAACGCCGAGGACTCACCCTTGCGCAGGTCCAGGTCGAGATTCTGCAGCACGCTGCGCCCGCCCAGTGTCACTGTCAACCCGCGGATGCGGATCACGACGCGCCTCCGAAGAGCGCGCTGCGCGAACGCAGCAAGATGAACAGGGACGCCAGCGCGACCAGCAGGCCCACCGCCGCCAGAGCCGGCTGGCGGCGCGCCGCCAGCTCGGGCGCCAGGCCCGAGGGCGGCTGCACGAGCGGGTGCTCGTCCGTCAGCACGGGCCTGGGCTGCACGATCGGGAAGGCCCGCGCGGCGGTCTCGAGGGCTTGGGACGCCGGCCCCATGCGCAGCAAGCCGACCGCCGGCCAGCGGTCCGTGAGGTCCTCGAAGAAGGCCTCGAGCCGGTAGGGCGTATCGCCCACTCCGTCGCCGTCGGCGTCGAAGCCGACGTAGTCGTCCCAGTAGTTCCCGCGACCCGCTGCGCTCCAGACGTTCAGCTCCGAGCGCGTGCGGCCGAGCGCCTGGACCGACCGCCGGTTGGCGACGATTACGTTTTCCGTGAAGAGCACCCGGCTGACGGAGGGCTGGACCGTGATCCCGGTATCGTTCCCGCCGATCACGTTCTTGCGGAACGTGCACGCACAGCGCAGCGAACTCGGCGTGTCCTCCAGGAAGATCCCGCTCGAATTGTCCACGAACCAGTTGCGCTCGGCCAGGATGTCGTCGCCTGCCTTGATCAAGAGGCCGTAGGCGCTGGGACCGCGCGAACCCTCGAAGCGGTTGCCGCGCAGCGTGACGCGGCGGCTGTACATGATCGCACCGCCGGTCTGATTGCCCTCGAACAGGTTGTCCTCGAACAGGTTGTCGTCCGAGTACATGTAGTGCAGGCCGTAGCGTCCGCCGCGCACGACGTTGCGGCGCGTGACGCAGCCGTGGGACTGCCAGATCGCGAGATCGCGGCTGCGCTCGACCACGTTGTCCTCCACGACGGAGCCGGCGGCGTTCTGCAGCCGGATCCCGTCGCCCTGGCGCGGGATCGGCAGATCCTTGCCGGTCACGTGGTTGCCGATCACTCTGGATCTGGCGCTACTGCGCGCGAGGATCCCGAACAGCGTGTCCTCGATGCGGTTGTCCTCGACGGTGCAGTCCGAGGTGTCGAGGAGCTTCACTCCGGCATCCTCTCCGAGCAGGCTCGCGCCGCTGGCGCGGATCGCGAATCCGCTCACGGTCGAAGGGCCCGCGCGGACCAGGACCACGGTCCCCTTGCCGCCGCCGTCGATCACGGCGCCCTCTTCCCCGCGCAGCACGAGCGGTCGGTCGAGCACCACCCGCTCGCGATAGGTGCCGGCGTGGACGACGATCTCGTCACCCGCCGCGGCGACGGCGACGGCCGCGCCAATTGTCGTGTACTGCGATTCAGGGCCCACGTGCACGGTCTCGGCGGGAATTGACGGGATCATGAGTATCGCGGCCATTCCCATGACGCTCGAGCTCGAACCCTGCGTGGTTCCCGCGCGGCGCTCGTGCGCTCGCTCGCTGAAGAGGAAGCCCAGCGCGTTGGCCGCCGCCACCACGACCAGCCAGAAGCCAGCCTGGAAGGTGGCGTGCACCTTGAACTGCGCCACGTCGTACCGGCCCACCAGTCGGGACTGGACGCGGTCGGCGATCATGTTCAGAGAGGCCGTTGGGTCGAGGTGCGTGACCGCGTACTGCTGCCAGAACCACAAATCCGCCACGAACCCGAAGGGCACCGCGATCACCAACGCAGCCGTCAGGTTGCGACGCCATCCCGGCCCCTGGAAGCACAGCGAGAGCGCGCAGAAGATCGCGAACCCGATCGCGAACGGTGCCACGGCGCGCTCGACCTTCGCCATCGAGACCATGGGCTGCATTCCCACGTAATGGCCCAGGCCGTCGATCTCCTTGACGTCGCCATCGACGCCGTTGGGCGAGACGTTCACCCACAGCACGCGCATGCCGTACTGCGGCGCCCGGCTCTCCATCCGCCACCACGGCAGCAGCACCGAGGCGCCCAGCAGGATCGCTGCGTACAGGGACAGAACCACGCCTCCACGGGAGGCGCGCACCCACCCGGTCCGCGTGCCGTCCTCGGCTCGGTTCATCTCGGCTCCACGAGCAGCCAGCCCGTCATCTCCATGTGCAGCGCCGAGCAGAACTCGGTGCAGTAGAACGGGTAGACGCCAGCTTCGGAGGCGGTGAACTCGATCCGCTGCGTGGCGCCGGGGTCGATCGAGGCCGTGATGTTGTAGCCCGTCAGCCCGAAGCCGTGGGTTGCGTCCTCCGCGCTCTCGGCGTTCGTGATGTCGAGGATCACGTGGTCGCCCTGCCGAACCCGAATGGTGTCGGGCTTGAAGTGCGAGCGAATCACGACCATGTGCGCGTGGACTCCGTCGGGCGTGCGCTCGATGCGCTCCTCGCCCTGCTGAGTCGCGTGCGGTGACGCGGACATGGTGGCGGGATCGGTGCCGGGCGGATAGACGCGCCAGCCCGCGATCCGGTCGGTCTCGATGATCTGCGAGTTGTGCGGCTCGCCGATGATCGGTGTGGAGGAGAGCAGCCGCATCTTGGGCCCTGAGATATCGATCAGCTGCAGGTTCTGCGGGTGCAGCGGCCCCGTCCCGGGGTGGCGGTCCACGGTCCACTTGTTCAGCGCGACCAGGTAGCGTCCGCGCGGCCTGACCGTGTTGGAGGCGGGCGTCTGCAGGTGGCCGATGT
>QNBX01000260.1 GCA_003644265.1 Planctomycetota bacterium | reverse complement strand
GGCCGATTGCGTCGCGGTGAGCGCGGCGCCGCCGCAGCCTGGGCCCTCGGGCTGGCGCTGGGGCTCGGCTTCGCCGCGGTCCAGGCCTGGCTCTGGACCGACCTGCTGGCCCGCGGCAGCGGTCCCCACGCCGGCGTCTACGAGTCGCTGTTCTTTGGTCTCACCTGGATCCACGCCGCCCACGTGGCGCTGGCTCTGATGGCGCTCCTGTTCGCGCAGGTCGGCATCCTGACCGGGCGCTACGGCGCCCACCGGCACGCCGCCGTCCAGAACATCGCCATCTTCTGGCACTTCATGGACGTGGTCTGGATCGTCCTCTTCGCCGGTATCTTCGTCTTCTAGGGAACCCACCCATGAGCACTGCAGCGGTCGCCCACGCGGACCACGGCCACGATGACGAGCCGCCGGTCGACGAGCACTTCGGTCACGCCACCGGCGGCAAGGTCGCCATGTGGATGTTCATCGCCCAGGACGGCATGTCCTTCGGCGGTCTGCTCACGGCCTACGCCCTGTTGCGCATCAACTCGGTCGACTGGCCGGTGCCGGCGGAGATCCTGGGCATTGGCCTGACCGCCTTCGCCACCTTCATCCTGATCTGCTCCTCGCTCACCATGGTGCTGGCGGTGGAGAAGGCCAAGGCGCGCGACCAGGCCGGCACGGCGCGCTGGTTGGGCCTGACCATCCTGGGCGGGCTGATCTTCCTCGGCATCCAGGTGTTCGAGTACATGCACCTGGTGGACGCCGGCATCGGCTTCGCGCAGAGCAGCTGGCAAGGCGTCGAGATCAACGACCGCTTCGGCTCCACCTTCTACGCCGTCACCGGTTTCCACGGCCTGCACGTGTTCTCGGGCGTGGTCTACCTGACCTGCATCCTGCTCGGGACCCTGAAGGGCAAGTACACCCAGGGCGGCATCAGCTACAGCGCCGTCGAGCTGGTGGGGCTCTTCTGGCACTTCGTCGACCTGGTCTGGATCCTGGTCTTCACCTTCGTCTACCTGCTCTGAGGCGGCCGCAACCATGACCACCCACGACACCGACGTTCAGGCCGAAGCGGGCACCGGCGCCACCGGCAGCCACACCGAGCACGGCAGCCACATCGGCATCTACATCACGATCTTCCTGACCCTGTCGGTGCTGACGGTGGTCGAGGTGTTCGTGCCGGACATCTACTCGGCCGAGTGGAACGCTCACACCAAGATGCTGCTGCTGTGCATCCTGGCCGTGACCAAGGCCCTGCTGGTGGGCCTCTTCTTCATGCACCTGAAGTGGGAGAAGCCGTGGCTCAAGTACATCGCGCTGACGCCGGTGTACATGGGCATCTTCGCCATCTTCCTGATGCTCGAGACGGCCTTCCGCGGCCCCGGCGGCTGAGCGGCGACCCGACGCCATGACCCTCGCCCGCCGCCTGATTCGCAGCCTGGCCGGACCGGCCCTCGCGCTCTGCGTGCTGGCGGCGCCGGCGGCGGCCTGCCCCTACTGCGCCCTGTCGCAAGGCGCCGACACGCTGATCTACATCATGGCGTTCCTGGGCATCCCCTACGTGATCGTGTTCGGCACCTGGCGCTGGATGAAGCACGTGCTGGCGCAGGAGCAGGTCGAGCAGTTCGAGGGCGCCAACCCGACCCAGCCCGCCCACCCGACGCTGACCGCACCCGGCGGCGCAGCGCCCGCAGACCGCACCCGATAGGGGCTGCGTGCCGGTCGGCCAGCCGCCCGGCCAGGGCCCGCGGCGCCAACCCTGACGCTGCCCCGTCGCAGGACGCCATGACCTCAGCCCAACCCAGCTCGCGCATCGCCACGCTGGTGGGCAAGCCCTGGCTCTGGGCCCTGCTGGTGGGCTCGCTCTTCAGCCTGCCGCTGCTCAAGGGCCATCGCGACCTGCCCGAGCCGCCCCCGGGCATCGACAGCGCGCCCCTGGCCTTCACGCTGACGGATGCCGAGGGCCGCACGGTGTCCCTGTCCGACCTGCACGGACACCTGGTGGTGCTGAGCGAGGTGCCGCTGGCCAACGCCGTCGAGGCCCACCGCGCCATCGACGGCCTGAACGCCCTGCGCAAGCGGCTGCGCGGGCTGGGCTCGGCGGTGGTGTACGTGCAGCTCTGCCATGGTGGCGACGCCGCGACCCTGGGCGAGCTACTGGACACGCGCCGGGTGCGCAAGCCGCTCAACGTGTTCCTGCTCGATGAGGACCGCGCCATCGCCGCCTGGCTGCGGCGCGAGGCCGGCAGCGAGTCGGCCGCGTTCTTCCTGCTGGACCGCTACGGCCGGCTGCGCGACGTGACGGCGCCGACCCAACGCGGCATGGACGAGCTGATCGCCACCTGCGGGCTGCTGGCCAACTCGGTGCGCGCCGACCCGCCACCGGAAGGCCTGGGCGAGGGCGACGACACGGGCACAAGCGGCGACACAAGCGGCGGCTCCAGCAGCGGCACGAGCGACGGCACGAGCGACGGCACGGGCGACGACGCGGCGACGAGCACACACGACGGCTGACCCGGCGCTCGATCGCGTCGCCCAGCGCCCAGCGGACAGCGGGCGCCCGGCGGGCTGATAGGCTGAGCCCGACCATGGCCGCCCGCCCTCCCCTGCCCACCCGCCTCCGCGCCGCGCTGGTCTTGGCCCTGGGTCTGGCCGCCCCGCTGCCGGGGTGCGGCGAGCCAGCCCGGCCGGATGGCCCGCTGGCGGTGGTGCAGCGCGGGCTGGACTGGCGCCTGGACCCGCTGGCCGCGTCGTTCGAGCGCTACGAGCTGACCTGGGATGGCACGGGCAGCCGAGCGCCCTGGCGAGGCGTGGGCGGGACGACGGTCGAGCCCTCGGCCCGGGGCTGGACGCTGACGGGCGCGGCGCGGCTCAAGCTGGTGAGCCCGCCCACCGTGGCGCTCGACAGCCAGCTGCAACACCTGCTGCAGGTGGAGGCGCGCGTGCCCGACGGCGTGGTGCTGGCGCTGAGCTGGCGCGGGCCAGGCCAGGGCTTCGATCCCGATCGCATCCACCCGGCGGGTCCGGGCCAGGCCGGGCCGGGCGGCTCGCGCACGTGGGCCATCCCCCTGGCCGCGCTGGTGGGCCGCGACATGCAGAGCAGCGGCGCCGAGGCCGGCCTGGAGCAGCTGCGGCTGGAGTTCCTGCGCCCCGGCGAGCGCGCGGGGCTGACGGCAGAGCTGCTGGCCCTGCGGCTGCGCTGCCGCTTTGCGAGCGGGAGCGACGCGGGGCCCGGCGGCACACCCGGCACCTCAACACCCCACGCGCCCGCGGGCGTGCACCGACTGGCGCGCCACGGCGTGCAGCTGCAGGGCACGGCGCTGGTGGCGGGCGGCGGCGCGCGCGCCGCGCTGACGCCCGGCCCGGACGACCGACTACGGCTGTGGCTGGCGGCCACCGGCCCCCTGCGCGCCACCCTCAGCGACAGCAGCGGGCGCCTGCCGCCGCTGACCCTGGAGCTGGCGCCGGACGACGACTGGCGCGGCGTCACGCTCGACCTCGCCCCGCTGCTCGGCGAGCCCTCCGAGCTGCTGCTGCGCACCGAGCCCCTCGACCCCACCGCCGAGCCGCCTCCCGCCCTGCTGCTGGGCGCCGCACTGCGCCTGGCCCCCGGTCCGCGCGGCGCGCCCCATGTGATCCTCTATCTGGAGGACACCCTGCGCGCCGACCACCTCTCCAGCTACGGCTACTCCGAGCCCACCGACCCGACCCTGGCGCGGCTGGCGGCCGAGGGCGTGCGCTTCGAGCACGTGTTGGCCGCCTCCAACTGGACGAGGCCTTCGGTCACCAGCATCCACAGCGGGCTGCCGGCCCTGCGGCACGGCGTGGTCTCGCGCGACGTGCGCCTGGGCGCCGCGGCCGTGACCCTGGCGGAGGCCTTCGCGGACGCTGGCTGGCTCACGGCGTCCTTCGTCACCAACGTGCACGGCGGTGAGGCGGCCGGGCTGCATCAGGGCTTCGACCTGGCCACCACGCCCGCGGCCTACGGCGCCACGATGCTCACGTCCACGCTGACCTCGGAGGTGCTGGCCGAGCCGCTGGACGCGCTGCTGGAGCAGCACGCCGACGAGCGCCTGTTCGTGCTGGTGCACAGCCTCGACCCCCACGCGCCCTACGCGCCGCCCGGCTCCGATCTGTACCCGCTCCAGGTGCGCGGCGCCCGACGGCCCGCGCTTCGCGCCGCGCCCGCCGACGAGGCCGAGCGCGGCGATGAGGTGCGCGTCGGCCCCCAGCGCGGGCAGCTGGAGCGGGACGCCCTGCGCTACGACGCCGAGATCCTGCACAACGACCAGCGCCTCGGTCGGCTGGTGGACACGCTCGACCGCCTCGGCATCGCCCAACGCACGCTGCTCTCGTTTGTGAGCGACCACGGCGAGTCGTTCGACGAGCACGGCTACCTGTCGCACAAGTCCACGCTCTACCAGGAGGAGCTGGCCGTGCCCTGGGTGCTGCGCTGGCCGGGCCGCCTGCCCGCGGGCGTGGCCGTACCGGGACTCACCAGCCACATCGACCTGGCGCCGACTCTGGCGGGGCTGGCCGGGGTGCCCGTGCCGCCGTCGTGGGAGGGACGCGATCTGTCCGCAACGCTGACGGGCGACGCACCCATGCGCGACGCCATCGCCCTGAGCCACTTCGTGAACGGCAGCGGCGACGTGCAACAGCTGGCCGTGGTGCGCGGCACGCTCAAGCTGGTGGCCGAGGTGCAGGGTGACGGACCGGGCGACGCGCAAGGCGACGCGCAGAGCGACGCGCACGGCGACGCGCAGGGCGACGCGCAGGGCGACGCGCAGGGCGACGCGCAGGGCGACGCGCAGGGCGACGCGCAGGGCGACGCGCAGGGCGACGCGCAGGGCGACGCGCAGGGCGACGCGCAGGGC
>QNBX01000259.1 GCA_003644265.1 Planctomycetota bacterium | reverse complement strand
TCCCCTCCTCGATGGACGCCGCCGATGCCGCCGGTGGCGAAGACACCGATGCCGGCGAGGTGGGCTGCGATCATCGTGGCTGAGACGGTCGTGCCACCCCAGCCATCCCGCGCCAACGCCCCGGCAAGGTTCTGCCGCGAGACCTTGGGGATGTCGCGCGCGTCTGCCAGCTCGGCCAGCTCATCCTCTCCGAGCCCGACGCAGATGTGCCCATCGTGTGTCGCCACGGTGGCAGGGGTGGCGCCGGCCTCGCGGATGGCGGCCTCGGCCCGGCGGGCAGCGGCAAGGTTGTCTGGGCGTGGCAGGCCATGCGTGGTGATGGTCGACTCGAGCGCCACCACGGCGCCCCCCGTGTCGAGGGCAGCCTGCACGTCGGGATGGATAAGCAGTAGGTCGTTCGTCATCAGGAGGCAAGCCTAGCCGTCTCTGCCGGGAGCGTCGCCTTGTGGACATCCGCCTGACCCGGGCGACCGGTCCACGCGGGCTCCGACGCGGGCTCCGGCGAGGCGCTCCAGTGAGGCGGCTCCAGTGAGGCGGCTCCCTCTTCCCTAGTCAAGTCGGGACATATCCAAGTCATCCGGGGCATATGCAGGGCGATTCGAGCCCTCGGGCCAGTCAGCAACGGGCATAGCGTCGCCCCCCAGTCCCCACACATGGGCGCAAGCGGCCTCTGCACGCGTGCGAGCACCCCCCTGCTGACTGGAAACCGCCGCCAAGACCCGGCCGATATGCCCCTTGGCCGACTCGGATATGTCCCGACTTGACTGGAGGGTCCGGGCCACTACCGGGAGGCTGAGGTTCCGTGGACACGGGCCCACTCGATCCGGCCGACCGGAGATCAACCCAGCCTGATCTCCGGTCGGCCGCGCCGTAATGCCTCACCCGCGGTCCGGTGGCCGGCCATGGCGGCGCGACCCAGGGCCTGTTCATGTGCCATCGCCTCTCGTCCACCCGAGCGCAGCAACGAGTAGAGGAACCCAGCAGCGAAGGCATCGCCGGCACCGGTCGTGTCGATCCGCCCGCCGATCCGCGTCGCGGCCACATCGATCTGCCGCATCGTGTCACTCCCGCCCCACAGCACCCGGCAGCCCCAGGCGCCATCCTTGACCACCACCAGCGCTGCTTGATCGAGCAGGCGCACCCAGGCACGGCGGCCAGTCTCGCGCGATAGCGCCGCGGCCTCATCACGATTGGCGAAGAGCACGTCCGGAGCGATGGCAGCGATGCGGGCACGCGACTTACGCACGCCGGAGGCCAACAGCGGTCCCTGCGACGAGAGGTCGGTGCTGACCAATGCCCCCGCGGCATGCGCCAACTCGGAAGCGCGCACCGATGCCGAACCGATGGGCTCGGCGAACAGCGAGTACGCCGGCACATGCAGCACATCGGCGCCGCGCAGCCAAGCGGGCTCGATCTCGCTCGACTCCAGGGCATCAGCGACACCGCGTTCGGTCACGAACGAACGCTCGCCTCGATCATCGATGAGCGCGGCAAGGCGACCGCTACTCCCGGGATGGCGAACAGCGTGGACCCGCACGCCCTCGGCACGCAACGACGACATCAGTCGGCCAGCCCAGTAGTCGTCCCCGAGGCCGGTGATGAGCGACGTCGCCCCGCCGGCTCGCGCGAACGCGACCGTGGTGTTGGCAGCGGATCCACCGCGACGGAAGGCCAGCGTCCCGGGCACGTCGGTGCCGCGCTCGATGGGCCGCCCCGGGGAGATGACGACATCGAGCAGCAGGTCGCCCAGCGCCACCAGGCGCGGCTGCTTCTGGTTCATGGCTCCGCAGCATACGTGGTCTCGCCCCCGCGGCGAGCCGGCTCAGGCCAGGGAGCGCATCCTCCACGCCAACTCCGAAGGTGAGGTTCGCCACGGTCCATTCATGCTGCGCGCCAGTAGAATGGGCTCCGACCCTAACCCCAATCCCAGCCAGACGGGCCTCTGCCCGTTCGAATCCATGTCAGGCCGCACCAGCCGACCGGCTGATCAGTCCTGAGCCTTGAGGAGCACGAACCTTGGACGGCACCACCACGCCCTTCGACCAGCAGAAGGCGATCAACACCATCCGCACCCTCGCCATCGACAGCATCCAGCAGGCCAACAGCGGCCATCCCGGAGCACCGATGGGCGCGGCGCCGATGACGTACGTGCTGTGGACCCAGTTCCTCAAGCATGCTCCGACGCGACCAGATTGGATGGACCGCGACCGCTTCGTGCTCAGCGCCGGCCACGCCAGCATGCTCCTCTACTCGATGCTGCACCTGACCGGCTACGACCTGCCGCTGGGCGAACTCAAGCGCTTCCGTCAGATGGGCTCGCGCACGCCGGGTCATCCCGAGTTCGGCATGACGCCGGGCGTCGAGGCTACCACCGGCCCGCTCGGCCAGGGCTTCACCAACGCCGTGGGCATGGCCATGGCAGAGCGCCGCCTCGCCGCCGAGTTCAACCAGCCCGGCCACGAGATCATCGACCACTGGACCTACACCCTCTGTTCCGACGGCGACCTCCAGGAGGGCATCACGGCCGAGGCCGCCAGCCTCGCGGGCCACCTCAAGCTGGGCAAGTTGGTGGCGCTCTATGACGACAATGACATCCAGCTCGACGGCCCCACGTCGATGGCCTGGTCCGAGGACGTGCTGGCGCGCTTCGACGCCTACGGCTGGCACACCCAGCGCGTCGAGGACGGCGAGGATGCCGCTGCCATCGCTGCCGCCATCGAGGCCGCGCGCGCTGACGATCGGCCCTCCCTCATCTCCGTCCGCACCACCATCGGCTTCGGTTCACCCGGCAAGGCCGGTACCTCCAAGGCCCACGGCGCGCCACTGGGCCCCGATGAGGTACGGCTCGCCAAGGAAGCCTACGGACTCGATCCGGACGCGACCTTCGACGTCGCGCCCGAGGTGCTGTCCCACTTCCGCAGCGCGGCCGAGGATGGCGAGGAGCTGGTCGACGAGTGGGAGAAGCGACTCACGGCCTATGCCGACGCGTTCCCCGAGGCCGGCACCGAGCTGCGCCGCCGCATCGATGGCGTGCTGGCCGAGGACTGGGACGCACAACTGCCCGCCTACACCGTCGAGGATGACGGCCTGGCCACGCGCAACGCGTCCAAGAATGCGCTGCAGGGCCTCAAGGGCGGCGTGCCCGAGCTCATCGGCGGTTCCGCGGATCTTTCCGGCTCGAACCTCACCGAGATGGATGGCGAGGGCGTCTTCACGGCCGACGAGAGCGGTCGCAACATCCGCTTTGGCGTGCGTGAGCATGCCATGGGTGGCATCGCCAACGGCATCGCCTACCACGGCGGCCTCATGGCGTTCGTGGCCACGTTCATGCCCTTCAGCGACTACATGCGCGGCTCCGTTCGCCTTGCAGCGCTGTCCGGCCTGAGAGTCGCCTACGTCTGGACGCACGACTCCGTCGGTGTCGGCGAGGACGGCCCCACGCACCAGCCGGTCGAGCACTACGCCGCACTGCGCGCGATCCCCAACCTGACGTTCGTGCGTCCGGGTGACGCCAATGAGGCATCGGCTGCGTGGTCGCTGGCCGTCGAGAACCACCACGGTCCCACCGCGATGGCCTTCACCCGCCAGAAGCTGCCGATCCTCCCGGGCACGGCCGAGTTGGCGCGTGATGGCGTCCGTGCCGGCGCCTACGTGCTGGCCGAGGCCGCCAGGGCCGACGGCACCGTGACCGGCCCCGAGCTTATCCTGGCCGCTACCGGCTCCGAGCTGCACCTGGCCATGGCTGCGCGCGACATCCTCACCGCCGAGGGCGTGCCCACGCGCGTCGTTTCGATGCCCAGTTGGGAGCGTTTCGAGGCGCAGCCGGTCGCCTACCGCGACGAGGTCCTGCCGCCGGCCGTGACCGCGAGAGTGGCCATCGAGGCCGGTGTCTCGCTGGGCTGGGATCGTTGGGTCAACACCCGCGACGGCGCCATCATCGCCATCGACCGCTACGGCATGTCCGCACCGGCCGTTGAGATCTTCGAGAAGTTCGGCTTCACCGTCGACAACGTCGCCGAGGTCGCGCGAGGCGTCCTCGCCGGCGAAGTCCGCGGGGTCCTCTCGCCGGAGTCTGACCACGCCGGAACTACCCTTGATGCCGCGGAGGCCCGCTAGATGGACACCACCCTCAAGCTCCCCGCAGCGCTACAGGGCAGCGTCGACGAGGCCATCGCCGGAGCCGTCGGCGACCGCTGGGCCAGCCGCATCTGGGCCCGCGATACGAGCCTCTGGACCGACGATGACGGCGTTGCGGCGGAAATCGCCCAGCGCCTCGGCTGGCTGGATGCGCCAACGTTCTTCCAGGATGAGGTTGCGGAGCTGACCGCATTCGGAGCGGAGATCGCGCGCGAGGGCTACACCGACGCGCTGGTCTGCGGCATGGGCGGCTCCTCTCTCGCGCCGGAGGTCCTGACCAAGACCTATCCCGACTCGGACAAGGGCCTCAACGTCCACATCCTCGATTCCACCGACCCCGCC
The DNA here is from genome assembly GCA_003644265.1 of Planctomycetota bacterium. The sequence goes on along the minus strand of QNBX01000259.1, from coordinate 383 downwards.
GCGGTGGCCGCCTATGAAGAGACGCTCGATCCGGCGCGGACGCTGCGTATCATCGCCACCAAGTCGGGCAGCACGACCGAGACACTGGCGTTCCTGGCCCACGAGTGGGAGCGGGAAGAGCATCGCGTGGGACGCTTTCCCCACAGCAAGGCCGGCAACAGCTTCGTCTCGATCTCCGACCCGGGCTCCGCGCTGGAGACCATCCCCCACGCCAACTACTTTCGCGAGACGTTCCTCAACCCCGCCGACGTAGGCGGCCGCTACAGCGCCCTGACCTACGTGGGCCTGGTGCCGGCGGCACTGCTGTGGCTGGACCTCGATCCGCTGCTCGAGGACGCTCGCATCATGGCCGACACCACCAGGGCCGACTCGGGCGACAACCC
>QNBX01000258.1 GCA_003644265.1 Planctomycetota bacterium | reverse complement strand
CCAACAGGCAGAGGGAGAGGATCCAGTGCTGTAGACGCGATGTTGGTTTCATGTTCCGGCCCCCTGGTATCAGATGTGGTGATCCTGCGGACCTGGATCTTATCCCAGGAACGGGCAGACAGGCAGAATTGTAGGCCTGCCCTCTTCTGCAAGGCCTGGATCGGCCATCTTGCAGCCCATATTGTCGTTCCGATCCGGAACCAGGGTCACCACAGAGCGATGGCTAGCGAGCGGGTTGTGAGCAGGCTGCCCCCCGCGGGAGTCGCGCTGCTGGCCGGCTCCGGCTGCGCAGCGCTCATCTATCAGGTGGTCTGGGTGCGCCTGCTGCGCCTCAGCATGGGCTCGACCAGCGCATCGATGAGCACGGTGCTGGCGGCGTTCTTCGGTGGGCTGGCCCTGGGTAGCTGGCTGGCCGGGCGCGCGTCCCGCCGCGGGCCGGCGGCACTGCGGCTGTTCCTGGCGCTCGAGTGCACCATCGCGCTGTGCGGCCTGGCGCTGCTCCCGCTGCTGCTGCGGCTGCACGAGTTCGTGTCGCTGTTGCCTGGAGGCGCTGATTCGCTGGCCGGGCGCTTCAGCGTGACCATGCTGCTGCTGGGACTGCCCTGCATGTGCATGGGCGCGACCCTGCCGGTGCTGGCCGGCGTCTTGGTGCTCCGCCAACGAGACATGGCGAGCCGGCTGGGTGGCATGTACGGCCTCAATACTGCGGGCGCCGTGGTGGGAGCGGCGCTCACAGGCTTCGTGCTCGTGCCGCGACTGGGTCTGGACGGAGCCAACGCCGTGGCCGTGGGCTTGAACCTCTCCGTCGTGATGCTCGGGCTCGCGGCTCGCAAGAGCCTGACAGCATCCCCGGTGAACGACGAGGTGACCGTTGCCCCTGGCGCATCCGTCGCGTCCGCACCGGACGCGCCGGTCTCGACGGGCGCCGCGCGCGCGCTTTCCGCTGCAGCGGCAGCGCCCAATCCCACGCCCAAAAACACGCCCCAGCCGACGCGAGCGCGGCGCGCTCAGCGAAGCTCCTTGCCCTTCCTGTTCGTCACGGGGCTCACCGCGATCGCGACCGAGGTGGGCTGGACCCGGATCCTGGCCATCTTCACGGGCTCGACGCTCTATGGCTTGGCTGCCATCCTGGCGATCTTCCTGGGGGGCATCGCCCTGGGGGCCTGGGCCATCCGCTCGCGACTGGATGGCATCCGATCGCACCCCAGTTGGCTGGCGTACGGAGCGACCTTGCTCGCCCTGGCCTTGCTGGGCACACGGGCCTGCCTCTCGACGGTGCCGGCCGTACACGAGGCCCTGGCCGCGCTGAAGCTGGCCCCCTGGCTGCACGGCCTGCTGCGCTACGGCTACACCGCCGCCCTGCTGATCGCCCCCACGTTCCTCTTCGGAGCGCTGTTCCCCCTGGCGCTGAGCGTGTACTGCGGCCGGGTGGCGGCGCTCCCGCGCCGCATGGGCAGCGCCCTGGCCGTGAACACATTCGCCAGCATCCTGGGCTCGATCGGCGCCGGCTTCTGGTGGATCCCGCGCTACGGCACCGACGCCATGCTGCTGGGATGTGCCGTGTTGATCGGCACGCTGCCGCTGCTGCTGCTGCCGTCCCTCGCCGGGCGCGCTCGCGTCGCCGCTCTGGCGCTCACAGCGATCGTGGCCCTGGCCGCAGCCCGACTGCCGGGGCTCGACCTGCAACGTCTCGTCACCTCCGTGCGCTACGCCTACGATGAGGACGCCCAGCAAGGCGAGCCCCCTGAGTACCTCTTCATCGAAGAGGGAGACACCGGCGTCATCAGCGTCGTGACCTACAACGGACAGGTCGCCAAGCTCCAGAACAACGGCCTGAACGAGGCCTGGATCGACCTGAAGAACCCGCGACACGGTGTGCTCGCCGAGACGCTGCTGGGACTGCTCCCGACGTTCCTGCATGACGCCCCGCGCTCGGCGCTGGTCATCGGCCTGGGCGGTGGCACCACCGTGCGTGCCCTGACGTTTACGCCGCTGGAGTCCATCCGCGTGCTGGAGCTCGAGCCTGTGGTCGTCCGGGCCGTCACGGCCGTCCTGCCGCTCGAACGTCTCGGGCTGGACGACCCGCGTGTCGAGCTCGACATCGGCGACGCACGCCACGCGCTGCTGGTCCAACCGGATGCCTACGACCTGATCGTGTCCCAGCCCTCCCACCCGTGGCTGGCCGGCGCTGCCAACCTGTTCACCCGCGAATTCTTCCAGCTGGTGACGAAGCGGCTCACGCCCGGAGGAATCTTCGGGCAGTGGGTCAACCTGTTCCACATGGACGCGACCACGCTGCGCTCCGTGCTCGCCGCCTTCTTCGAGGTGTTCCCCCATGGCTTCGCGCTGGTGGTCGAATCCAGCAGCGACCTGCTGCTGTTCGGCTCAGAGCAGCCCATACGATTCGACCACGCACGCATCACCGAGCGCATGTGGCCTCGTGACATCCGCGCCCGGCTCAAGGTCCACATGATCCGCGGCCCGGACGACCTGTTGGGGCTGCTGGCCCTCTCACGAGCCGAGGCCCTGGCCGCGAGCGCTGACGCCGTGCCCAACAGCGACCTCAACATCCTGACGGAGGTGCGACTGGGCGACCTCGGGCCCGAGCTCACGCCCGAGCAGGACCCGTTCGGGCTGCTGGCCGAGTTCGGCCAGATGGACCTCTCCGAGCTGCTCGCCGAGGGCGAGCTGACGCAGCGCCTGCACGCGGTCGGCCTGGCCCTGATCAAGCGCGGCCGGCCAGAACGCGTGCCCGCCGTCATCGAGCAGTTGCAGCCGCTCGCGCCCGACCTGGCCGCCGATCTGGCGACGCACCTCTGACGCCAACCGGCGTTCAGCGTCGTGCCAGCTCGAGCGCGGCGGCGGCGGCGGCCTGGGCCACCTGCCGCAAGTAGCGGTAGTCGAGCTCGGCTGGCAGGTCGCCGGGGCGATGGTACGTGTTCGTGCGGAACTCGCCCGTGTCGGTGAGGAACAGGGCCGGAATGCCCGCGTCCCAGTACGGCGCGTGGTCGCTGCGGCGGCCGTCCTCGAACCAGCCGCCGATGCGGTTGGCGCTGTAGTACGGCAGCTCCGGAACGTAGGTGTCAACGGCCGCCTCGAACAGGTTGCCGAGCGAGCCCGAGGACCAGTCGCCGATGACCGTGATGAAGTCGCCGGTGGACGGCATCCAGGTCACGAACACGATGCGCACGGGAGCCTGCTGCGAATCGGGCGCGCCCGTGGCGTAGCCCACCGAATCGAGGTTGAGCAGGCCCACGACGTCCTCGCCCCGCCGCTGCAAGCCGGCCACGTGGACCTCGCTGCCCAGCAGGCCCTGCTCCTCACCTGCGAAGAAGCACAGACGCACGGTCCGCTCCGGCGGGCTCGCCGCGAGCACGCGCGCGATCTCCAGCAGGGCCGCCACACCGCTCGAGTTGTCGTCGGCGCCCGGGCTGCCCGCCACCGTGTCGTAGTGCGCCGACAGCTCCACCACGCCCGGCCGACCGGAGCTCCCGGGAAACTCCACCAGCAGGTTGGGAGCCCTGACCTCCACCAGCGCTGCGTCGCTGAAGCGCACCGAGTAGCCGAGCAGCTCCCAGCCCTCGCCGCGCAGCCGCTGCGATTGGCTCTCGATCACCCGAGAGCCGTAGGCCCAGTACCAGGGCTCCAGATCGAGCTGCTCGGGTTCGCTGTCGGGATCGGCGTCGCGGCGGCGCACGTTGGCGATCAGGCGCCCGGTCTGCGCGAGCCAAGACACCGGCTCCTCGCTCACCTCGAGCCCCAGGCGCTCCAGTTGGCCACGCAGCCAGGCCACGGTGCGCTCGGTGGCGACGGTGTCCTCGATCGGGCGCGGGCCCAGCTCGCACAGCGCCGCGACGTGCGCACGCAGCCGAGCCTCGTCGATGCCCGCGATGCGCTCGGCGATCTCCGGTCGGCGAGGCATGGAGCAAGCGCTGAGCAGCAGCAGCGCGCCCGCCAGCAACATCAGCCGCCCGACCGCGCAAGGGCGCCCCAGCAGGATCGCGCCTCGGTGTGGCACGGAACGCGGCCGCGAGCCCAGCGGCGAGCGAGGGCTGGCAACCTCAGCGGCTGCGCGAGGGGTCATGGGTCCCTCCGAAGGGCTCGGCGAGCCAGGGCCGGTGGGAGCAGAGCAGCGGCTCAGCGACGGCCGCCGGTCTCCCCACCTCCAGACATCACGATCACGCCCGCGCTGCGGGTGCGTGCGCGCGATCCGGATCATACTGCTCGGCTTCACGGCCCACTCGATGGATCACCAGTGCATCCGCTGGGCCGTGGCCTGCAGCGCACCGTCCCTGGCAATCGGCGCGCCAGCATTCGGGAGGAGCGCACTCCTCCGCGGAATGACGACCTGTTCATCGCGTTGCTCTCAAGAACCCCTGATGTGCAGTATTCGTGGCTGCAACCAGCATTTCACGCCACCATAATCGGAACAGCATTGTCACCAGGGAAGATCCTGGGGCAATTAGGTGTAGACTCCCCGTGTCCTGACCTGGTCCTTGACCGTTCGCAGGCCACGCCGCGCACTTCTTCATCCCTTTTTTGGATTCGATGCCTTGCGAAACCCCATCCTCACGTTGATCGTCGCGCTGATCGGCGCCAGCCTGCTCCCCGCCGCTGCCAGCGCTCAGGACGACGCGGTCGTCTTCAACTGGTCCGACAGTTGGAACGAGATCTACCACCGCATCGAGGACCTGGACGGCAACGGGGATTTCCTCGGGCCGGGTGAGGTCGACTTCCACATCGACCCGGCCTCACAGGCCTCGGCGCGACCGGACGCGCTGCGCGTGGTGAATGAGAACGGCGTGCTCGTGAGCTACTTCCTGCTTGGCCTCGAAGACACGATCGCCCGCGGCGTCGATCTGGATGGCGACGGGGTGCT
>QNBX01000257.1 GCA_003644265.1 Planctomycetota bacterium | reverse complement strand
TGGTGCGCACCCTGGGGCGCGAGGGGCCGTAGGGCGGGCGCGCTGCGGGGTGGCATGCCGAAGCGACGCGCGCTGCAGGGCGGCACGACCCGTGACAAGCGGTGTGGCCGCATGCCCAGCCGCGCGCTGTGCTGTGCTGCTCACGGGGTGGTCTGACATGGGCGCCAGTACACGTGCGGCGCCGAGCGCTACTCCAGCGCGCTGAGGGCGGCCAGGTGTGCCGGCGTGGTGCCGCAGCAGCTGCCGATGATGTCGGTGCCCGCGGCGCGCCAGCGTCGGGCGTGGCCCAGGTAGTCCTCGGGGCTCAGGTGCTCGGATCCGGCGAAGATCGCGTTGCCATAGGCCAGCAGCTGCGGCGGGCGGCGCGCGGCGCAGGCCAGCTCGTCCATCAACGGCGTCATGAGCTGGGGCGGAGTGCAGTTCAGGCCGAAGGCCGACGCGCCGGCGTCCTGCGCCACGGCGGCGACGTCGAGCAGCTGGCCGCGGTCGAAGAAGCGACCCTTGGGGCCCAGCGTGACGCAGCTCCAGACGGGCAGGCCGGTGGCGGCGGCGGCGCGCGTGGCGGCGGCCAGCTCGCGTGTGCTGCACATGCTCTCCACCAGCAGCAGGTCCGCGCCGGCGTCGGCCAGCACGCGCGCCATGGCGCCGTGTTCGCCGGCGAGGGACGCGTCGTCCGGCGTGAGGTCTGGTCGGTAGCAATCCTCCAGCGGCGCCATGCAGCCGGCCACGCGGTCCCCGGGACCGGCGCCCTCGCGGCACAGGCGCACGGCCCGCGTGGTCAGCTCGACCCAGCGCTCCGCGTGGGCGCTGCCGGCCAGGCTGCGCGCCGTGGTGCGGAAGCTGGCGGCGGTGTGCACGCTCGCTCCGACCGCGGCGTAACCGGCGTGCACCTCACGCACGGAGTCGGGCCGATCGATCACGCCGGCCGCGGTCCACAGCGGCGCCGGCAGGGACAGGCCCAGGGCCTCCAGCGCCGTGCCCATGGGGCCGTCCAGCAGCAGCGGCCCGTCGTCGGGACTCACGGCGTGCCCGTGGGCTGTGGCTGCGCCTCGAACACGACGCGACCGTTGAAGACGGTCATGAGCACCTGCAGCGCGGGGATCTCATGCATGGGCACGCTCATGGGGTCGCCGCTGAGCAGCACCAGGTCGGCGCGCTTGCCGGGCGTGATCGAGCCCAGATCGTGCTCGCGGAAGGCCGCCATGGCCGGCCAGAGGGTGGAGTGCAGCAGCGCCTGCTGGCGCGTCATGACCTGCTCCGGATACCAGCCGCCGTCGGGCTGCCCGGCCAGATCCTGGCGCGTGACGGCGGCGTGGAACGCGGCCAGCGGATGCACCGCCTCGACCGGCGCGTCGCTGCCGCCGGGGATGATCACGCCCGTGTCGAGCAGGTCGCGCCAGGCGTAGGCGCCGGCCAGGCGCTCGGGCCCCAGGCGCGCGCCGGCCCAGGGCATGTCGGAGGTCTGGTGCTGGGCCTGCATGCAGGGCAGCACGCCCAGCTCGGCGAAGCGCGGCAGGTCTGCCGGGTCCACGATCTGCGCGTGCTCGATGCGGAAGCGGTGATCGTCGACGGGGTGCTCGGACAGGGCCTGCTCGTAGGCGTCCAGCACGATCCGGTTGGCGCGGTCGCCGATGGCGTGGGTGCACAGCTGCCAGCCGTTCTGGGCCGCGAAGCGCGCCAGCTCGAGCACGGCGGCGTGATCAGCCAGCAGCAGCCCGCGCTGGTCGGGCTCGTCGCTGTAGGGCGAGAGCAGCGCGGCGCCGCGTGAGCCCAGGGCGCCGTCGGCCGAGAGCTTGATGGCGCGCAGGGCCAGCACGCCGTCGCCGGTCAGGTCGTCGCTGGGCCAGCCGCTGACATGCGCGGGTTGGCGCAGGGCGAGCTCGGAGGCGCGCAGCATGGCGTGCACGCGCAGGGGCAGCTCGCCGTCCCGGGCCATCTGTTCCAACAGCTCGACGCCCTCGCGATCCAGGCCGGCTTCGTGCACGGCGGTGACGCCGCGCGCCAACAGGTGCTGCACGGCCAGGTCCACGCGGCGTCGGCGCTCGGCCGGCGGGAGCTCGGGCTGCAGGCTGCTCACCAGCGACATGGCGAGGTCGATCAACACGCCCGTGGCCGCGCCGCTGTCATCGCGGTGAATGCGTCCGCCGTCCGGCGCGCGGGTCTGACCGTCGATGCCCGCCAGCGCCAGGGCGCGCGCGTTGGCCAGGCCGGCGTGACCGTCGATGCGGCGCACCCAGACCGGGTGCTCCGGCACGGCGGCGCTGAGCGCGGCGTGATGCGGCAGCAGCGGCTCGTCCCAGTCGTTCTGGTCCCAGCCGCGGCCGACGACCCAGCTGCCGGGCGCCTGGCTCGCGGCGCGGGCGGCGATGCGCGCCACGACCTCGGCGTAGCTGCGGCTGCCCACCAGGTCCACCTCGGCCAGGGCGTCCCCGAGCCCCAGCAAGTGCAGGTGCGCGTCGGCAAAGCCCGGCAGCAGCGTGGCCGTGCCCAGCTCGATCACGCGGGTGTCACGGCCGATCCAGCGCCCGGCCGCCTCCGAGCTGCCGGTCCAGACGACGCGGCCCTCACGGACGGCTACGGCTTGGACCTCAGGGCGGTCGGGGTCGGCCGTGTGGATGCTCCCGCCGCGGAACACGATCCCGGCCGGTCCGTCGTCCAGGCGGCAGGCGCAGAGGGCCAGGCAGGCCAGCAGGGCCACGGGCAGGCCGCCGAAGCGGGTACGCAGGAGATTGAGCATCGAGGCACTATGCCACGGCAAATCCTGATTCAAGTTGACGCGGGTCCGTGCCGAACGTACGTTTGAAACAGTTGTTTGACGCCCTCGTTGCCAGGTCCTCCCGACCCATGCCGCAGAGCCCCTCGCCCGCGCCTGAATCCACGGCTGAGCGCCTGCTCGACGCCGCCGAGGAGCTGTTCGCTGAGCAGGGCATCGCGCCGGTGTCGCTGCGCGCCATCACCGCGCGCGCCGGTGCCAACCTGGCGGCGGTGAACTACCACTTCGGCTCGCGCGACGGCTTGGTGCGGGCTGTGCTCGCGCGGCGCGTGCAGCCCATCAACGCGGCGCGCCTGCTGGCGCTCGACGCGGTGGAGGCCGAAGCCGCCGCTGCCGCCGAAGCCAACGGCAAACTCAACCGCAAGGCCAACGAAAACGCCGATGGCGATGGCGATGGCGGCGCGCTGCCGCTGGCCGGCGTGTTGCGCGCGTTCCTGGCTCCCGCGCTCGAGCAGGGGCGGGGCCAGGGTCGCCCGATCTTCGTGCTGGTCGCGCGGGCGCAGATGTCCGCCGACCGCACGGTGCAGCAGCAGTTCGTCTCGCAGTTCGATGACGTGGCGGCACGTTTCGGTGCGGCCCTGGCGCGGGCCTTGCCCGGCGTCCCGCAGCCGGAGATCTTCTGGCGCATGCACTTCATCGTGGGCGCGCTGTGTCACACGGTGGTGAACACGCCGCTGCTCGAACTGTTCTCCCAGGGCGCGTGTCGCTGCGACGACCCGCGGCTGCTGGACCGGCTGGTGTCATTTGCCGTGGCGGGCATGCGCGAGCTGCGACCGGACGACGCCGCGCCGGAGCGTGCGTCATGATCACGCGCGCCGTGTTGGTCGGGTTGCTCGTGTTGCTCGCGGGCTGCGAGACGCCGCCCGAGCGCGTCGAGCGCGCGCTGGAGATCGAGCTGCCCTCCGACTGGAGCGGATCGACGGGCGGGACCGAGCAGCTGGCCGGGCACTGGTGGGCACAGCTCGACGACGGCGTCCTGGGCGGCCTGGTGCAACAGGCGCTGTTGGCCAACCCCGACCTGACGCGCGCGGCCTCCCGCGTGGCCGAAGCGCGCGCGCTGGCGGTGGTGGTGGGCGCCGACCTGCTGCCGCGCCTGGAGGCGGGGCTCGCGGCCGCCCGCACCAAGACCAACTTCGTGGGTCTGCCCGTGGGCGGTGACGGCCTGCCCACCTCACGCTTCTCCAGTTACGAACTCTCGCTGGGGGCCAGCTGGGAGCTCGACCTCTGGGGGCGCCTAGCCGACCGCGAGGAGGCCGCTCTGGCCCGGGCGGACGCGGCCTACGTCGATCTGCAGGGCGTGCGGCTCTCCCTGGCGGGCGCGGTGCTGCGCGCGGGCCTGCGCCTGCTGGAGGCTCAAGCCCAGCGCGATCTGGCCGAGCGCAGCGCCGAGAGCTGGCGCGAGAACGACGCGCTGGTGCAGCGGCGCTACCGGCAGGGCCTGGTCCCGGCCCTGGCGGCGCGGCAGGTGGGCACCAGCCTGGCGGGCGCCCTGGCGCGCGTGGCCGAGCGCCGCCGCAACGAACAGGACGCTTCTATCGCGCTGAGCGTGCTGCTGGGCGCGCCACCTGAACTGAGGCTCGACGCGGGCCAGGCGTTCCCGGCCCTGCGCGAAGAGCTGCCGGCGGGGTTGCCGGTGACCCTGCTCGCGCGCCGACCCGATCTGGTGGCGGCCGAGCGTCGCCTGATGGCCGCGGAGTTGGACGGCGAGGCCGCGCGCAAGGACTTCTACCCGCGGCTGGTCCTGACGGGAGCCGTGGGCACCAGCAGCGATCAGCTCTCGGACCTGCTGGACGGCGACTTCGGCGTGTGGTCCATCGCCGGCAACCTGCTGCAACCCATCTTCGAAGGCGGGCGCCTGCGGGCCGGCGTCGAGCTGGCCGACGCGCGCGCGGCGGCGGCCCTGGCGGACTTTGCATCGACGCTGCTGACGGCCCTGGGCGAGGTGCAGTCCGCGCTGCTGGCTGAGGAGCTGTTGGCGGAGGTGGAGGCCGCCCTGGCCCAGGCCTCCGAGCACGCGACGGTGGCGCGACAGCTGGCCGCCGATCGATATCGCAGCGGCCTGACCGACCTGCTGACCCTGCTGGACGTGCAGCGCCTGGCGCAGCT
>QNBX01000256.1 GCA_003644265.1 Planctomycetota bacterium | reverse complement strand
GCTGGTGGAGCCGGGCATGGCCGTGGCCGTGTCTGCCGGCAGCACCACCTACGAAGTCGGGCGCCTCCTCGCGCAGGTCCCGCGCCTGACCGTGGTGACCAACTCGGTGCCCGCGGCCGAGGTGCTCTATCACGGTGGCCGCAGTGACCAGACCATCATCCTCAGCGGGGGTGTGCGCACCCCCTCGGACGCCCTGGTGGGGCCGGTGGCCGTCAATGCCCTGCACGCGATCAACGTCGATCTGGTCTTCCTCGGCGTCCACGGTATGCACGAACGCGCTGGTTTCACCACGCCCAACATGCTCGAGGCTGAGACCAACCAGGCGCTCATCGAGACCGGCGGCCGGCTGGTCGTCACGGCCGACCACACCAAGTGGGGCGTAACCGGCGTCAGCACCATCGTCCGCCTCGACCGGGCCGACATCGTCATCTCCGACCACGGCCTCGGCCTCGACGCGCGGGCCATCCTGGCCGAGCAGTCCGGCGAGCTCATGCTGGCTGGCCCCACGGATGTCGCGGCGACTCCGGCACGCGCGGGGCAGGCCGCCGTGGCAGTCGGAGCCTGACGAGCATGGGATTGCCGATCGGCCCACATCGGCGCTACGACCCGCTCAGCGACCAATGGGTGTTGGTTTCAGCCGGACGTACCCAGCGACCCTGGCAGGGACGCAAGGAGCGCCGTGCTGTGGCCGATGAGAGGCCGTCCTTCGACCCGGGTTGCTACCTCTGCCCCGGCAACACTCGCGTTAGTGGCGCCCAGAACCCTGACTACACTTCCACGTTCATCTTCACCAACGACTTCGCTGCGCTCCGCCCCGACGCCGGTGACGAGCAGTTGCACGATGGCCTGCTGGTGGCGGAGGCACAGCCGGGCACGTGCCGCGTGATCTGCTTCTCCCCGCGCCACGACCTCACGCTTACGCGCATGGAGCGCGCGGGCGTGCGCGAGGTCATCGACATGTGGGCCGAGCAGACGATCGACCTCGGTGCCGACTGGCGTTGGGTCCAGATCTTCGAAAACCGCGGTGAGGCCATGGGTGCCTCCAACCCCCACCCTCACGGGCAGATCTGGGCCGGTGCGGCGCTGCCGGATCACGGCGCTCGCGAGGACGCCTCACAGCGGCGCCACCACGAGGCCAGTGGCCATCGTCTGCTCCTTGACATCGTGGAGCAGGAATCCGGCGGGCCCCGGGTCGTGGAGGAAGACGATGAGTGGCTCGCGCTGGTGCCGTTCTGGGCGGTGTGGCCGTTCGAGACGATGCTGCTGCCGAAACGCCCGGCGGCCCGGATCCCCGACCTCGACGATGCCCAGCGTGATGGCCTGTCTGACACGATGCAGCGACTGATGCGGCGCTATGACGCGCTCTTCGACCAGCCCATGCCGTTCTCGATGGGTTGGCACCAGGCGCCCTTTGATGGCGCATCCACCGACGCGTGGCAGGTGCATGCCCACTTCCTGCCGCCGCTGCTGGAGGCCACCAAGCGCAAGTTCATGGTCGGTTACGAGCTCCTGTCGGAGCCCCAGCGCGACATCAGTGCCGAGGAGGCTGCCGAGCGCCTGCGTGCGGCCGTCCTCGAGACACCCGACGAAGCGGCAGGCGGCGGCGTAGCATCGAGTGGTGCCTAACCCAGTCAGCCAGGCGACCGTGACGAACCAGCCACTCATCGAGCGAGAGGCAGCCCTGAAGCGGCTCGCCGACGAGGAGTGGGACATCGTCGTCATCGGTGGCGGCATCGTTGGCTCCGGCGTCCTGCTCGACGCTACTTCGCGCGGGTTGAAGGCCGCGCTCATCGAGCAGGACGACCTCGCGGTCGGCACCTCGTCGCGTTCCTCGCGCCTCATCCACGGCGGGTTGCGCTATCTCGAGGATCTTCGTCTCCACCTCGTCCGTGAGGCGCTCCTGGAGCGCTCGCGCCTGATGCGACTGGCACCACACCTCGTGCGTCTCGAGCGCTTCCTCTTCCCGGTCTACGGCTGGCCGCTCTTCAGTCGTGCCTTCATGGGCGCCGGGCTCACGCTCTACGACCTGCTCGGTGCGGCCCGGGATGGAGGTCGTGCACACCACCTCGGCTCTGATGCCGTGGCAGAGCTGGTGCCGTCCATCCGGCGTGAGGGCCTGCGGGGCGGCGTGACCTACAGCGACGGTGTCGAGGATGACGCGCGCTACAGCATCACCGTGGCCCGCACCGCGGTCGATCAGGGTGCCACTGCGGTCACCCGGACCCGCGTCACCGACCTGCTCACCGCGGATGACGGCAGGGTCATCGGCGTGAAGGCCACCGACCTGCTGGGCGATGCTGAACTCGAGGTACGCGCGAACAAGGTCATCGATGCCACGGGCGTGTGGCTGGGCCATCCCGAGGCGCGCCTCGGCGGCTCCACCATGAAGCTGGCACCCAGCCGCGGTACGCACCTCGTCTTCGAGCGCGACCGGCTGCCGCTGAAGGCCGGCATGACCCTCAAGATCCCCGGCCGCGTGCTCTTCCTCATCCCCTACCCCGGCGCCTGGATCGTGGGCACGACCGATGAGGCCGATGACGGCGCACCCGACCGTCCCGTCCCCACGCTCGACGAGGTCGACCAGATCCTTGAGAACGTCAACCATGTGCTCGATGTCGACCTGAAGCGTGAGGACGCGGTCGGCGCCTTCACTGGTCTGCGCCCGCTCGTCGGCGTCCCCGGGGGCGACACCGCCCGCGTGAGCCGCGAGCACACCATCCACCGCGAGGACTCCGGTCTGGTGCGCGCGTCGGGTGGCAAGTACACGACGTATCGCCTGATGGCGCGTGACGCCGTCGATGTGGCTCTCGAGGACCGTGGCGAGAGCATACCCAGGAGTCGTACTGCCGACCTTGAGCTGCTCGGCGCCGCCCCGCGCGAGGAGCTCGACAGGCTGGTCTCCGAGCTGGCCACGAGTAGCGGCATCGGCAACGATCGCGTCCGCTCGCTGGTGGATCGGCACGGCACGCAGGCGCGCGACGTCCTCGACTTGGGTCGGCAGCTCGACCTGCTGCGGCCGCTGGCGGATGACGTGCTGCAGTTGGAGGTGGAGGTGGCCTGGGCCGTGAGTCATGAGATGGCACTGAGCCTCGACGACGTGCTCTCGCGTCGCATGCGCCTGTCCACGGCCCGGCGTGATCGTGGAGCCGGCGTCGCCCCGCGAGCGGCCAGGATCATGGGCGATCAGCTGGGCTGGGACACCGAGCGGCAGGCGGCCGAGGTCGAGACCTACCTGGCGTCAGCACATCGCGAGTTCGACGTCCCCGGAACTCAGGGCAGCAGTTGACCACAGGAGGCTGAACATGAGCGCCGACTACGTCCTCGCCCTCGACCAGGGCACGACCTCGTCGCGAGCCATCGTCTTCGATCGCGACGGAGGCACGGTCGCGGTCGCCCAGCGTGAGTATCCCCAGGGCTATCCCTTCCCGGGCCACGTCACACACGCTGCCGAGGACATCTGGGAAAGCCAGGTCGGCGTCGCCCGCGAGGTCCTCGGAGCCATCCCCGGCGGGGCCTCGAGCATCGCCGCGGTGGGCATCACCAACCAGCGCGAGACGACCATCGTGTGGGACCGTGCCACGGGCGAGCCGGTGGCGCCGGCCATCGTGTGGCAGAGCCGCATCACTGCCGGCCGTTGCGCCGCCATCCGTGAGGCCGGCCACGAGGACCGTGTCCGAGCGCTCACCGGGCTACCTCTCGACGCCTACTTCAGCGGCCCCAAGATCGCTCACATCCTCGACGCGGAGCCCGGCCTGCGTGCCCGTGCCGAAGCCGGCGAGCTGTGCTTCGGCACCGTCGACAGCTTCCTGATCTGGCGATTGACCGGCGGCCGCAGCCACATCACCGATGTGTCCAACGCCAGCCGCACGTTGCTGTTCGACATCACGCAGCGGCGCTGGGACCCGTGGCTGTGTGAACTCATCGACGTGCCCATGGCGATGCTTCCGCAGGTGGGTCCGTCGTCCGCGCTCCTGGCCGAGACCGACCCGGGAGTGCTGGGTGCGTCAGTGCCGATCGCGGGCATCGGCGGCGACCAGATGGCAGCCACCTTCGGCCAGGCCTGCCTTTCGCCGGGGATGGCCAAGAACACCTACGGCACCGGTGCCTTCGCGCTGCTGAACACGGGCACGGCTCCGGTCGCCTCGGAGCACGGCCTGCTCTCCACCATCCTGTGGCAACTGGGCGAGGATGGCGAGACCATCTATGCCCTCGAGGGCGCCGTCTTCGTTGCCGGCGCGGCGGTACAGTGGCTGCGCGACGGGCTCAAGGTCATCGGGAAGAGCGCTGATGTGGAGGCACTGGCGGCCCGCGGGTCGCGCGACTCCGGCGTCGTGGTGGTGCCGGCTTTCGTCGGGCTGGGTGCGCCACACTGGGATCCCGATGCACGGGGCGCTATCGTCGGCCTCACGTTGGGCTCGGGCGTGGAGGATATCGCTCTCGCCACCGTCGATGCCATGGCCTACCAGGTCGCCGACGTGCTCGAGTCGATGGCGCTCGATGTCGGGGGTGGATTGGGGGCGCTGCGTGTGGATGGCGGTGCGGCCGTGAACGACGCGCTGCTGCAGTTCCAGTCGGACATCCTGCGCGTGCCCGTGGAGCGCCCACGCGTGACCGAGACGACGGCCCTCGGTGCTGCATTCCTGGCGGGGCTGGGCATTGGCTTCTGGTCATCGACCGACGAGGTCGCCGCGACATGGCAGCTGGACCGACGCTTCGAGCCACAGATGGACACGGTCGATCGTGACCGTCTCGTGCGACGCTGGCACCACGCCGTCGAGCGGGCCAAGGGCTGGGCCTCGAGCTAGCCGAACGGCCTCCGAGCAGTCGAGACGGTCGGGATGGCAGCGACGGATCCGAGGGGGTGAGCGTGGCCCCGCTCATGTCTCATGCACAGGCGACTACAAGAGCCGGCGGGAGCGTCAGATCGGGCCATTCCAAGCGGTT
>QNBX01000255.1 GCA_003644265.1 Planctomycetota bacterium | reverse complement strand
CCCGGCCTGGGCGCGGCGTGGCGCGGCCGCGAGCGCGCGGCATCACTTTGCGCGGCGGCGGAATATACCCTATAGTATTCGCGTACAGACAGGAGGATGCCCATGGCAACCGGTGCGCGAACCGTTCATGCCCCTCGGGGCACGACGCTGTCCTGCAAGGGCTGGCAGCAGGAAGCGGCCCTGCGGATGCTCATGAACAACCTCGACCCCGAGGTGGCGGAGCGCCCGGACGACCTCGTCGTGTATGGCGGCACCGGTCGCGCGGCTCGCTCGTGGGAGGCCTTCGACGCCATCGTGCGTGAGCTCCGGCGGCTGGCCAACGACGAGACCCTGCTGGTCGCATCGGGCAAACCGGTAGCAGTGTTCCGCACCAGCGAGTGGGCGCCCCGAGTGCTTATCGCCAACAGCAACCTGGTCGGCAAGTGGGCCACTTGGGATGTCTTCCGTGAGCTCGAGCAGGCCGGCTTGACGATGTATGGCCAGATGACTGCCGGCTCCTGGATCTACATCGGCACTCAAGGCATCCTGCAGGGCACCTACGAGACCTTCGCCGAGCTGGCCCGGCAGCACTTCGGCAGTACGCTGCGCGGTCGCGTGGTACTGACGGCGGGGCTCGGCGGTATGGGTGGTGCGCAGCCGCTTGCGGTGACGATGAATGACGGCGTGGCGCTATGCATCGAAGTCGACCCCGAACGCGCGCAGCGTCGCCTCGAGACGCGCTACCTCGACCGTTCCACCGACGACCTCGACGAAGCCCTCGCCTGGACACGGGAGGCGACCTCGACGGGCACCCCCCTCTCGATCGGCCTCGTCGGGAATGCCGCCGAGATCGAGCCGGAGCTGGTACGACGTGGTGAGCGCTTCGACGTGGTGACCGACCAGACCTCGGCCCACGACGCGCTCAGCGGCTACATCCCGGCTGGCCTGTCGCTCGGCGAAGCAGCGGTCCTGCGCACATCCGACCCCGATGAGTACGTGGGGCAGTCGGTGGAGTCGATGGCCGCGCACGTACGCGCGATGCTGGCCCTGCAGTCGACCGGTGCGGTCACCTTCGACTACGGTAACAACATCCGCGCCCAGGCACAAAGCGGCGGTGTCGAAGACGCCTTCGACTTCCCGGGCTTCGTGCCGGCCTTCATCCGGCCACTCTTCTGCGAGGGCAAGGGGCCCTTCCGCTGGGCCGCGCTCTCGGGTGACCCTGCCGACATCCGCACCACCGACGATGCCATCCTCGAGCTGTTCCCTGAAGACGAGGCGCTGCATCGCTGGATCGGCAAGGCGCAGGAGTTGGTCGCCTTCCAGGGGTTGCCGGCACGCATCTGCTGGCTCGGCTACGGCGAACGCCGACGCGCCGGGCTGGCCTTCAACAAGCTCGTCCGCAGCGGCGCGGTCAGCGCACCCATCGTCATCGGCCGAGACCACCTCGACGCAGGCTCCGTGGCCTCGCCCAACCGTGAGACCGAGGCCATGCGTGACGGCTCCGACGCCATCGCCGACTGGCCCATGCTCAACGCCATGGTCAACACCGCCGCCGGCGCCAGCTGGGTCAGCATCCACCACGGTGGCGGGGTGGGCATCGGCTTCAGCCAGCACGCCGGCATGGTCGTGGTCGCCGACGGCACGGACCTGGCCGCACAGAAGCTGGAGCGCGTGCTCACGAGTGACCCCGGCATGGGTGTGGTGCGGCACGTCGATGCCGGATACGAGCGCGCCATCGAGGTCGCGCAAGAGCGTGGCATCCGCATCCCCATGCTGGATGACTGACATGTCCACACTTGACCCCGTTCCCGCTGATCCGGTCGTCCTCAACGGCGCCGAGCTGACGATCGCCGACGTCGAAGCGGTGGCGCGCAGTGGCCATGACGCGGTGCTTGCAGCCGACGCCCGTGAGCGCGTGGCCGAGGCTCGGGCGGTCATCGGGCGCTTGGTGGCATCGGGTGAGGTCGTCTACGGGGTCACCACCGGCTTCGGCTCCCTGGCCACCACGTTCGTGCCGCCGGACCAGGCACAGGAACTGCAGGAGCGCCTGCTACTGAGCCATGCCGCCGGGGTCGGCGAACCGCTGCCGACCGAGATCGTGCGCGCGATGCTGCTGTTGCGAGCCAACACGCTGGCGCTGGGGCACTCGGGCTGCCGCCCCGAGCTCATCGACCGGCTGCTCGAGCTGCTACGACTCGGCATCCACCCGCTGGTGCCGTCACAGGGCAGCGTGGGAGCATCAGGCGATCTCGCCCCCCTCGCCCACCTGGCGCTGCCGGTCATCGGGCACGGCCGGGTCGAGCTCGACGGTCGCGTGGTGTCGGCGGCAGAGGCGCTGGCACAAACAGGCCTGGAGCCGCTGGTGCTGCAGCCCAAGGAAGGCCTGGCGCTGCTCAACGGCACGCAGATGATGAGCGCCATCGGCGCCCTGCTCCTTGCCACCGCCGACCGGCTGGCGCGAACCGCGAGCGTGGCCGCGGCACTCTCGGTGGAGGCACTGCGCGGTACAGAGGTCGCCTTCAGCGCCGCCTACCAGTCCACCCGGCCACACCCCGGCCAGGTGCGGACGGCGGCGGAGCTGCGCTGGTTGCTGCGCGAGTCGACCTTGCAGCAGGCACACCATGGCGATAGTCACCGCGTGCAGGATCCGTATTCGCTGCGCTGCGTGCCACAAGTGCACGGAGCCGCACGGGATGCACTGGACAACCTGCGGCGCGTGCTCGACATCGAGCTCAACTCGGCGACCGACAACCCGCTCGTCTTCCCCCAGGGTGCGAACGTGCCCGAGGATGCGCTGGCCACGGGCCGGGGCCTCGTCATCAGCGGCGGCAATTTCCACGGCGAGCCCGTCGCGCTCGCGCTCGACTACGCCAAGCTGGCCATCGCCGAGATCGGCGCCATCAGCGAGCGGCGGGTGGCGCTTCTGCTCGATCCGCGCCTCAACGACGGGCTTCCCGCCTTCCTTGGCGCAGATTCGGGGCTGGATTCGGGGCTGATGATCCTGCAATACACTGCGGCCGCCCTGGCGTCCGAGTCGAAGACGTTGGCCCACCCCGCCTCCGCCGACTCCATCCCCACCTCGGCCAACCAGGAGGACCACGTCTCGATGGGCTCCATCGCGGCGCGCCACGCTCGCATCGTCCTCGAGCACAGTGAGCGCATCATCGCCATCGAGCTCATCTGTGCCGCACAGGGGCTCGACCTGCGGCTGGCCATGCAGCCCGACATGAGGCCGGGTGCCGGGGTCGCCGAGGCACACGCACGGATCCGCGACGTCATCGACCACCTCGACCACGACCGCGAGCCGGGTCCCGACATCGGGGCGGCGACGCGGCTGGTCCACGAAGGTGCGCTGGCCGACCTCGCGCGACCGCCTTGCACGGTCGGTACCTCCTGGCTGGGGCTCGACCCACGGTGACCTCGAGCGCCATCGTCGGGAGCGGCCGCTTGTTGCCGATGAGCGGAGCGGAGACCGGCGAGACCGGGCTCATCGAGGGACCCTGGGTCATCACGCTCCATGAGGGCGCCATCCATGAAGTACGACTCGGCCGGCTGCGACCCGGCGACCCCGAGAAGGTCGTCGACGTCGGGACTGCGCTGTGCACGCCGGGTCTGGTGGACCCGCACACGCACCTCATCTACGCCGGCGACCGCAGCGATGAGATCGCCGCCCGCAGCCGGGGTGAGCGCTACGACGGCGGCGGCATCCTTCGCACGGTCGCAGCCACGACCGCGGCCGGCGACGCAGAACTGGTCAGCGCGACCCGGGCACGTTTGCTCGACGCCGCTGCGGCCGGAACGACCACCATCGAGGTCAAGTCCGGCTACGGCCTGGCGACCGAGGCCGAGTTGCGGCTCCTGCAACTCATCCGCGTGGCTGCCGCTGGTCTCGCGCTGCGGACCCGGCGCACGTTCCTCGGTGCTCACGCGGTACCGGCCGGGTCCACGCCGTCGGAGCAGGCCGAGGTGGTGATCGAGGCGCTGCCGACCGTGGCCCCCGAGGCCGACCATATCGATGTCTTCTGTGAGTCGCACCTCTTCGACCTCGCGCTGACGCGCCGTATCGCCACTGCTGGCGCCGCTCACGGCCTCAGCCTGAAGCTGCATGCCGACCAGCTGGAGCACACCGGAGCGGCACTGCTCGGGGCTGAGCTGGGGGCGCTGTCGGTCGACCACCTGGAGCAGGCCGTCGCATCCGACGCGCGTGCCCTCGCGGCCACCAGCACGGTCCCCACGATCCTGCCGGGACCTGCGCTGATGCTGGGGGCGGGCATGCCACCGGTGCGGGCACTGCTCGACGCTGGCGCCTGTGTCGCCATCGGCAGCGACGCCAACGCCGGCACGTTCGGTCAGCCCTCGATGCCGCTGGCGATCGGCCTGGCGGTGGCGCTGGGCTTCTCGATCCACGAAGCACTCTGGGCAGCTACCGCGGGGGCGGCACGGTCGCTGGGCCTGGCCGAGTGCGTCGGCAGCATCACGCCGGGTGCCGCGGCCGACATCGTGGCGTGGGATGCCGAGCACGAGGGCGTGTTCGCCTTCCGTCTTGGCGGTGTCGATCCGGCATGGACCTGGTTCGGAGGAGAGCGACGATGATCGACGGCCCCCTGTGCGCGGGCTCGCTGGGAGCTGAGCGTGGCCCTGCTCACGCCTTGCGACCCCGCTCGCGTCTCGTGGCCCGGCCCACGTCTCCTATGCACAGGCGACCACAAGGGCCGCTGAGAAGGCCGAATCGGGCCATTCCATGCCACACAGGCCCAGAACCAGGACATCAGCACCCCGGATATGCCCTCACGGTGATTGGGACCAGAGGCGTGAGCCCGGCACGTGGTTCGCTGTAGTCGCCAGTGCATGAACGGCGGCCGGGACATGGCCAGGCTGACGTCGGGAGTCTCGCTACATCTCAGAGGCTGACGTGCCCTTTGACCGGGGCCCCGGAGAGATCCGGTTGAGCCTTGGCAAGGAGCTCGCGGGCACGCTCGACATCGAGGCCCATCTGCTCGATGAGCTCGTCGGCAGATTCATAGCGCTTCTGGCCGCGCAACCGGCGGCAGAATTCGACGCGCAGCCGCTCCCCGT
>QNBX01000254.1 GCA_003644265.1 Planctomycetota bacterium | reverse complement strand
CGCGCCATTCGCTACCATGGGGCATTGGCCGGGAGGCTCATCGGAGCCTGCCGGCGGCACCCTCCGCGCCCCCCACCCGAGCGCCGCGACATGCCCGATGAGGCCCCCCGCTACCAGCCCAAGAACCCCATCCGCATCGTCACGGCGGCGTCGCTGTTCGACGGGCACGACGCGGCCATCAACGTCATGCGGCGGCTGCTGCAGTCGGCCGGCGCCGAGGTGATCCACCTGGGGCACAACCGCTCGGTCTCCGAGATCGTCGACTGCGCCATCCAGGAGGACGCCCAGGGCATCGCCATCACCAGCTATCAGGGCGGGCACGTCGAGTACTTCAAGTACATGCGCGACCTGCTGGTGGAGCGCGGCGCCGAGCACGTGGCCGTGGTGGGCGGCGGCGGCGGCACGATCCTGCCCAGCGAGATCGAGCAGCTGCACGCCTACGGCATCTCGCGCATCTACTCGCCGGACGACGGCCGCTCCATGGGGCTGGCGGGCATGATCGACGACGTGCTGCGGCGCTGCGACTTCCCGGCGGGCGAGCAGCAGCTCAACGGGCAGGTGGCCGGGCTGTCGGCCGACGACCCGCGGCTGCTGGCGCGCCTGATCACCCTGGCCGAGAACCAGCCCGAGCTCGGCGACGCGCTCGAAGAGCAGCTGAAGACCGCCATCGCCGACCGGCGCGTGCCCGTGCTGGGCGTCACCGGCACCGGCGGCGCGGGCAAGAGCTCGCTGGTGGACGAGCTGGTGCGGCGCTTCCTGCACGACCAGCCCGACAAGACCCTGGCGGTGCTGAGCGTCGATCCGTCCAAGCGTCGCACCGGCGGCGCGCTGCTGGGCGACCGCATCCGCATGAACGCCATCGACGACCCGCGCGTGTTCATGCGCAGCCTGGCCACACGCCAGGCCAACCTGGCCCTCAGCCGCCACGTGCGCGAGGCCCTGCTGCTCTGCCAGGCGGCCGGCTTCGACCTGATCATCCTGGAGACCAGCGGCATCGGTCAGTCGGACACCGAGATCACCGAGTTTGCCGACGTGTCGCTGTACGTCATGACGGCGGAGTACGGCGCGGCCACGCAGCTCGAGAAGATCGACATGCTCGACTTCGCCGACGTGGTGGCCATCAACAAGTCCGACAAGCGCGGCTCGCTGGACGCCCTGCGCGACGTGCGCAAGCAGTACCGGCGCAACCACGAGCTGTTCGAGGGCGACGACGAGGCCCTGCCGGTGCTGGGCACCATCGCGAGCCAGTTCAACGACCCGGGCACGGACGACCTCTACCGGCGGCTGATGCAGGAGCTGTCCAGCAGCACGGGCGCGCAGCTCGGCTCCACGCGCCCCCTGCCCCACGGCGCGGGCGGCGGCAGCTCCATCATCCCGCCCGACCGCGTGCGCTACCTGGCGGAGATCGCCGACCGCTGCGACGGCGCGCGCACGTTCGTCGAGCAGCAGTGCGCCCTGGCGCGGCAGCTGGAGCACCTCAAGGGCAGCATGGCCCTGCTGCGCGCATCGGTGGGCGAGACCAGCCTGCGTTTCGAGGACGGCGACGAGGACACGGTGGCCGTGGTGGAGCACGTGCAGGGCGAGCCGGCGGCCCTGTCCGAGCTGATCGACATCTATGAGCGGCTGCGCGAACGCCTCGACCCCGACTGCCGCCGGCTGCTGCAGGAGTGGCCCGCCATGCGGCAGCGCTACCGCGCGTCGAAGTACCGCTTCGAGGTGCGCGGCAAGGTCATCGAGCAGGACCTCAGCACGCGCTCGCTCGCCGGCCTGGATGTGCCGCGCGTGAGCCTGCCGCGCACGCAGGGCTGGGGCGACATCCTGCGCTGGCTGCTGACCGAGCACGCGCCGGGGCACTTTCCGTACACGTCGGGCGTGTTCCCGCTCAAGCGTCAGGGCGAGGACCCCGCGCGCATGTTCGCCGGCGAGGGCGGCCCCGAGCGCACCAACCGGCGCTTCCACTACGTCTCACATGACCAGCCGGCCAAGCGCCTGTCCACCGCCTTCGACTCGGTCACGCTCTACGGCGAGGACCCCGACGAGCGCCCGGACATCTTCGGCAAGGTGGGCAACTCGGGCGTGTCCGTGGCCTGCCTGGACGACGCCAAGACGCTCTACTCGGGCTTCGACTTGTGCGACCCGCGCACCAGCGTCTCCATGACCATCAACGGGCCCGCGCCCATGATGCTGGCCTTCTTCCTCAACGCCGCCGTGGACCAGCAGTGTGAGCAGCACCTGCTGCAGACCCTCGGCGAGGACGAGACCGAGCGCCGCATCGAGGCCTGGTTCGAGGCCGCCGGCCGCAAGCGCCCGCGCTACCGCGGCGAGCTGCCGCCCGGGCACGACGGCCTGGGCCTGCGCCTGCTGGGCCTGACCGGCGACCGCCTGCTGGACGCCGAGACCTACGCGGGCATCCGCGCCCGCACGCTGACCGTCGTGCGCGGCACGGTGCAGGCCGACATCCTCAAGGAGGACCAGGCCCAGAACACGTGCATCTTCAGCACCGAGTTCGCCCTGCGCATGATGGCCGACATCCAGGCGCACTTCATCGAGCAGGGCGTGCGCAACTTCTACTCGGTCTCCATCAGCGGTTATCACATCGCCGAGGCCGGGGCCAACCCGGTGACGCAGCTGGCCTTCACCCTGGCCAACGGCTTCACCTACGTGGAGAGCTACCTGGCCCGGGGCATGGCCATCGATGACTTCGCCCCCAACCTGAGCTTCTTCTTCAGCAACGGGCTCGACCCCGAGTACACCGTCATCGGGCGCGTGGCGCGGCGCATCTGGGCGCGAGCCATGCGCGACTGCTACGGCGCCAACGAGCGCAGCCAGAAGCTCAAGTACCACATCCAGACCTCGGGCCGCTCGCTGCACGCGCAGGAGATCGGCTTCAACGACATCCGCACCACGCTGCAGGCGCTGCTGGCCATCTTCGACAACTGCCAGAGCCTGCACACCAACGCCTACGACGAGGCCATCACCACCCCCACCGAAGAATCGGTGCGGCGCGCCATGGCCATCCAGCACATCATCAACAAGGAGTTCGGCCTGGCCCGCAACGAGAACGCCCTGCAGGGCAGCTTCGTCATGGAGCAGCTCACCGACCTGGTGGAGGCGGCTGTGCTGGCCGAGTTCCGCAGCATCTCCGAGCGCGGCGGCGTGCTGGGCGCCATGGAGCGCATGTACCAGCGAGGCAAGATCCAGGACGAGTCGCTGCTCTACGAGCGCCTCAAGCACAGCGGCGAGCTGCCCGTGGTGGGCGTGAACACGTTCCTGTCCAGCGACGGCTCGCCCACCACCTTGCCGGGCGAGGTCATCCGCTCGACGGACGACGAGAAGCGCGCCGCCATCGCGCGCCGCGACGAGGTCATGGCCAGCCACGCAGGCGACGCGCCCGACGCGCTGGCGCGCCTGTCCCGCTCGGCGCTCGACGGCGGCAACACGTTCTCCGAGCTGCTCGAGTGCGCCAAGGTCTGCACCCTGGGCCAGATCAGCGGCGCGCTGTACAAGGTCGGCGGACGCTACCGGCGCAACATGTGACCGCGCTCGCCGACGTACGCGGCTCGGCCCGCGCCTCGCTTCCCGGGCCGCGCTGCCCCCGTGGCCTCGCCCGCGCGTCACTACCCGCGGACGCGAGCGCCCGCCGGTGAACCTGGTCGTCCAGCGCCACGGCGCCTTGCCTGACTGGGCGCAGGGCCAGGACGACCGCGCCCTGTTCGAGGCCGCCTGGTCCCGCGTCGCCCTGCCGCGCACGACCTGGCGCGCCAGCCGCACGCGCGAGGACGCCTTCCTCAAGGGCATGGCCGTGCCCGCCGTGTGCAACACGCAGCTGTGGCGCCGACGCTGGGACATCGAACACGAAGCCAACAACCAGCTGGCCATGGCCCGGCGCGCCGTGCCCGTGGCGCCGCTGCTGGCCTGGGGGCAGCACTCACTGGGCCCCGTGCCGCGCCGCAGCTGGTTGTTGGCCGAGCTGCTCCCCCGGGCCGAGTCGCTGCGCGCCCTGATCGAGCGGCGCCTGGCCGAGGGCCGCGCCGACGAGCTGCGGCAGCCGCTGGCCCTGGCCGGCGGCGCCGTGGCCGCGCTGCACGCCGAGGGCTGGGTGCACGACGACCTGGCCGCGCGCAACGTGGTCATCTTCCACGCGGCAGGCGCCCCGGCCGCGCGCATCGTGGACGTGGCCCGGGCCCACTGCCCCAGCGACCCCTCCGCGAGGGCACGCGGCCGCCGCATCGACCTGTACCGCCTCGCCAAGGCCGGCTATCGCTACGGGCTCTCCCCCGACCCGGTGGCGCACATGATCGAGGCCGCCGCGCCGGGGCAGGGCACGGCCATCGCGGAGGTCACGCGAAGCATCCGCGCCATCTCCAACCGCTACGCCCGCATGGCGCGCTACCACATCTGGACGCGCTTCGGCCGCTGACGCGCGGAGCTACGGCTCCAGCGTGTCGGCCGTGGACGCCTGGCGATAGGCCTGCTCCAGCGCCTTGAGCGAGCCGAGGTGGATCTCGCCGTAGCCCATGGTCAGCAGCCCCTGCGCCTGCAGCCGCTTGAGCGAGACGCCGATCTTGTTGCGGTGCACACCCACCAACGACGCCAGATCCTCGTGCGTGATGGCGATCTCCGGCAAGGAGCAGGCCTCGCGCAGATCGCACAGGCGTGAGAGCACACGCTGGTCCAGGGGCAGACGCGCGATGTAGTTCAGGTGCATGGTGCGATTGAGCACCCAGCTGGCCTCATGCAGCAGCGCCGTCACGACCTCGCCCGGCAGCTGCTCGCGCACGTCGCTCCAGCGGAACAGGCGCACACGGCAGTCGGTCAGGGCGCGCCAGGCCACGTTGTAGCCCTCGGCCACGCACTCCAGCCCGAACCAGTGGCTGTCGCCGGCGATACCCACGTTGGCCTCGCGGATGGGGCCGTGGGAGGGTCGCAACACCCCTAGCAGCCTGTGGTGAAAGTAGCCGGGATCGGAATTGACCTCGAATTGCCGGTAGGCGAGAATTCGACCGAACCGAGTCGGTTGGAGGACGTGAGATGTCGATGGGAGAGCGACCCACT
>QNBX01000253.1 GCA_003644265.1 Planctomycetota bacterium | reverse complement strand
TGGCGACCAAACAGGCCATGAGGACGGATCATAACCGTCAGGATCAGCACGGCGGCAACGATCAGATCGCGGCTGCCTCCGCCGACAATGTCATCCAGATAAAACGACCCGACACTTTCCAGAACACCCAGGATAATACCGGCGACGATGGCCCCGACGATACTGTCCAGCCCGCCCAGAACGGCGACGGTCAGCCCTTTGAGCAGCAGCAGCGACAGGGATTGATCCACGCCTTGAATTTCGCCCCAGATCACTCCGGTTGCCACCGCCACGATCGAGGCAAGCCCCCAGGAAAGACCCACGCCGCGTTCTACCGAAATCCCGATTGACCACGAGGCCAGATAGTCATCTGAAATCGCCCTGAGGCGGATGCCCATGCGGGTGCGGAAGAACAGAAGGAACCCCACGAACAGCGCAAGCGCCACAGCGGCCCCGACCATATGAATACGGCTGATAAGCAAGTCGCCCAGGAAATAGGGGTCGTAACTGACACCCAGATTGACAGATCGGGATGAGCCACCCCAGATCGCCAGCGTGGTGCCGCGCAGAAAGATGTCGATGCCCATGGTCATCATCAGGATCATCACGATGGGTCGGCCAGCCAGAGGGCGCAGGGCGACCCGTTCGATGCCCATACCCAGAAAGAACATGATCACAATCGCCAGCGGGATCGCCACCCAAAGCGACCAGCCCAGATTGTCTGAAAACGCCAGAACCACATAGGCCCCCAGCATCGTCAGTGCGCCCTGCGCCAGGTTGGGCACCGCCGAAGATTTGTAAATCAGGACAAGCCCGATTGCTACCAGTGAATACAACAACCCCGTAAGGGCCCCGTTCACTGTCAGTTCCGCAAGAAAAATCCAGTCCATTCAAACCTCCCTGATGGGCAATGTGCGCTCGACAAAGCCTGTCTCGCCGGTTTCGTAAGTTACTTCGGCCTTTACGTGCACATCTGACGAATTGTCATAAAGTGCTTCGATGACTTGTGAATAACGCTCTTCCACCACCTTGCGCCGCAGTTTTCGGGTGCGGGTGATTTCGCCGTCATCCGGGTCGAATTCTTTGGGAAGGCCGACAAAACGGTGCATCTTCAGCGCATCAGGCAAGACGCCATTCACCCGCACAAATGCCTCTTTCAGCAATGCAGCGACCTCGTCGCGCTGCGACAGGTCGGCGTATGAGGTATAAGGCACGCCCTTTACCTCGGCCCAGTGGCCGACCGATTCAAAGTCGATACAGACCATCGCCGTCAACTCGTCCTTGCCAGCGCCGATTACCGCCGCATCCTTGATATAGGGGCTGAATTTCAGGCGGTTTTCTACGTAATTGGGTACGTAACGCTCACCGCCCTTGGTATAAACCACTTCGGACAGACGCCCCAGCACCACCAGATGACCGTCATCCTCAAGATAGCCGGCATCACCAGAGCGTAGCCAACCATCCTCAAGCGCCTCTGCGGTTGCGTCCGGGTTGTTGTAATAGCCCGCAAAAACATTGCCGCTGCGAAGCAGAATTTCACCGTCATCGGCGATCTTCGCCTCGATCCCCGGAAGTGGTTTGCCAACCGTGTGCAATTGCACTTCGCCAACGGACTGAACCGCGGTAAAGGCCGAAGTTTCGGTCTGGCCATAAAACTGACGCAACGCGATGCCGAGGCCGCGATAGAACACAAAGGTGTCTTCGCCGATGGCTTCGCCGCCGGTAAAGGCGCTCTTCAGCCGGGTCAGGCCGAATTGGTCCTTGATCGGGCCAAATACCAGCCATTCGCCCAGCAACCGGCCCAACCGGTCCAATGGGCCCGGTCGCTCGCCCTTGAGCTTGCGTTTTTCTGCTTCAATTGAGCGATCCATGAAAAAATGGTAGATGCGTTTCTTCAGTGGCGTCGAATTCTCGATTCCCACCTGGATCATGGTCAGCATATTGTCCCATGTGCGCGGCGCCGCCAGATAAAAGCTTGGGGCAATCTCGCGCATGTCGCGCTGTACGGTTTCCTGACGCTCGGGCACGTTGATGGTAAAGCGGTAGGCAATCGCGGCGCCGATGGACAGGGCAAAATCGCCGACCCAAGCCATTGGCAAATAGGCAAGAACCTCTTCGCCGGTATCAAACGCGCCGCCGGCAAAGGCGTTATCGGCCCCGGCAATCGCATTCGCATGGCTAATCACGATACCTTTTGGCTTGCCGGTTGTACCGGATGAGTGCATGAAAACCGCCGGGTCTGTGGGCGTCGCGCCATTGATTAGCCTGTCAAGCAATGCCGGATCGGCCGCCAATGCTTCGCGGCCCCGGGCAATGAATTCATCCCATGATGTCAGTCCCGACGCGGTGTAATCGCCCATGCCGCGCGAATCGTCATAGATGATTATAGCCGGGCTGCCATTGCCAGCCTCGCGCAGATCCAACAGTTTATCGACTTGTTCCTGATCCTCGGCCACGGCAGCAGCCACGTTTGCCTCGCCGACGAAATGTTGCAGTTCCGATAGCGCTGCACCCGGATAGGCAGGCATCGCATAAGCGCGCAGCATCGAAGTCGCGACCATCGCAATGTACAACCGCACGCGGTTGTCTCCAAGGATGATCACCGCATCTTCTGATCCCACTCCAAGCGAGTCGAACGCGGCAGCGCAGGCAATGGACGTGTCGGCGTATTCGCTCCAGGTTATCTCGGTCCAGATGCCGCGATCTTTTTCGCGCAGGGCGATGTCCTGACCATGCTGCTTTGCGTTGTGGACCAGAAGGCGGGGTAGGGTGTCTTCGCTGCGATCATGCGTCATGGCCAGCTCCGATATAGGCTTCGACCACACGCGGATCGTTGATGACTTCGCTGGGCACACCGGTGGCGATCATCTCGCCATAGTTCAGGGCCAGCATTCGGTCGCAGATGCCGATGATCACATCCATGTGGTGTTCGATCAGCAACACGCTGACCCCCCGTTCGGCGCGCGCATCGAGAATAAAGCGCGCCATGTATTCCTTTTCCTCCTGGTTCATCCCGGCCATTGGTTCGTCGAGGATCAACAGATGCGGTTCGGCCACCAGGGCGCGGGCCAGTTCAACCCGTTTCTTAAGTCCGATCGGGATGCCGTCTACCAGTTCGTTGCGAATGCTTTCCAGCTGCAAGAAGTCGATGATTTCCTCGACCACTTCGCGGTTGGCAATCTCTTCGGGGCGGGCAAGCCACCAGTACAGCGCAGTGCGGATCACGCCAGGGTTCATGTGGACGTGACGGCCCAGCAGGATATTGTCGAGCACGCTCATCCCGTTGAACAGAGCGAGGTTCTGGAAGGTGCGTGCAACTCCCAGACCCGCGACCTTATGCGGCTTGGTGCCGGTAATATCGCGGCCATCCAGCAGGATCTGGCCAGTGTTGGGCGGATAAAATCCGGTGATGGCGTTGGTCAGGGTGGTCTTGCCACTGCCATTGGGACCGACGAGGCCGAATATTTCGCCCCGGTTGATGGTCATGTCGACACCGGTGACTGCGACAAGGCCGCCAAACCGCCGTTCAACATTGCGGCATTCCAGCACTGGCGTGCCGGATTGGGTTTTGTCAGTCATCCGTTCAGCTGACATACTGGTTCACTCCGGTATTCATCAGATTCCCCCTCTTTCGGCACCACATGTTACGCGATCTTGAAATAATCCGGGCGCCCGGTCGGCCATGGATCACCCCACATTTGTTGGCCGCCATCTATCGTCAGAACTTCGCCAGTGATGAATTTGCCTGACGGTGCAGCCAAGTAAGCGACGCCTTGGGCCACATCCCATTCGTCGCCGACATGTAGCATCGGGTTGGATTCCTGAAATGTCGCGGCCCCTTCGGGCGGATAGTTTCCAAATCCCGTACTCTCGCAGCAGCCGGGGGCAACACAATTGACCCGGATTGAATTCGGCGCCCATTCAACTGCGACGGTTTTCGACAAATAAATCACCCCGGCTCGTGCCGCCACTGTGTGGGCAATGCCCGGCATTCCACGCCAGATGCTGGCGACAATGTTGATGATGTTTCCGCTCTGTCCCGTCTCGACCCATTTGCGTGCCGCTGTCTGCATCATCCACCAGGTACCGTTCAGGTTGGTGTCGATAACAGCGTTCCAGCCGTTAACCGTAAAATCCAGCGCCGCTTTCGGGAACTGTCCGCCTGCGTTGTTGACCAATACATCAAGCCGCCCAAATTCGGTGTGCACCGCGTTGATGAATTCGCTGACCTGTTCGGGATCGCGAATTGTCATCTGTTTGGCTAGCACCTTACCGCCAAACTCGCGCAGGAAGGTCGCCGCTTTTTCCAGCTTTTCCGGATCGCGGCCGCAAATCGCAAGATCGGCACCGTGACGTGCAAACAGCGTTGCGATGGACCGACCGAGTCCGCCGCCGGCACCACTGACAACCACAACCTGGCCACGGTACAGATCGGGCGCGAATACAGTCGGCTCATCGCGCAGCCGTGCCTCGTCAAACCCAAATACCGGTGCTTGTGTGTCGGTCATATTGTCTCCCAACGCGAATGTAGTGCCCGTATGTCAGTTTTTCTAACATGCGTTAGAATATCTGACAAGCCTCGTGTAACCCTGATGGAAATTTCATCCCTGCATTCGCAACATACGCAGCGGTTCGTAGATGATGCATTCGGTGCCATCAGCGTTAAGAACCCGATTACGACTGCGCACCAGACCGCGACCCGGTTTCTTGGTTGGGCGCATCTCGATGATCTCGACCTCGACATGAATTGTGTCGCCAACATGGGTTGGTCCCTTGACCGAAAAGTCGGCGTGCAAAAAGGCCAACCCGGTGCCTTCCATGGCATAGGTCAGCAGACCCTCGGCCAGGGCATAGACCATGACACCGGGAATTACCTGGCCCTGGCTGGAGGCACCGTCGCGGGCATGGGTGGTGTCGGTGAACAGGCTTTCAGTCATCCAGGTCAGGTTGCAAAAGCCGATCAGGTCGGGTTCGGTAACCGTGCGGGCGCGGGATTTGAAGGACATCCCGACCTCCAGTTCATCAAAGTAGTAACCTGTTGTTCTTATGGGGTTTGTCATGGGGGATACCTCAGTAGGATTTTGGCAGGCCAAGCGCCTTTTCGGCGATGAACGACATCAGCATGTGCGGCGTGACCGGAACGATGTGGA
>QNBX01000252.1 GCA_003644265.1 Planctomycetota bacterium | reverse complement strand
TGACTGGTGGCGCGACTCATGCTGGGGCGCGGACGGGGAGAGTGTGTGCCGAGTGGGTGAGCAGCGGCGATCGGGGCGCTGAAGTCAGGCAGGAGAGGCCCAGGCTGGTTGGTTCGACGAGGCTGGAGGTCCCACGGGGAGCCGGCGAGCCCGGTGCAGCGCGGGTTGGCAGTCGCCGGGACGCGGTGGGGGGCTTTGTATTTCCTATCCGCAAGCTGCTTCCTCGCAAGTTCACAGGATATTCACCGAGTGGCTCCCGAGCAGGTAGGCGCACCCCAGACCAGAGCGGGCTCGGTGGACAGGGAGTAAGAAGTCCCCCCCATTTCAGGGTCACCGGGGCGCTGCTGCTCTCCGTGCATGGACGAGAGCCCTTCGAGCGGTGGGGTACGGGCATCACCCTCGTGGACGACTTCAACGGCGTCGGCAGCAAGCAGCTCGGACGCAGCGTCACCGGGCTTGGCGTTCTCGACGGCGACGGCGCGGACAACACGAAAGCGTGGATGTCCATGCTGGAGCCACGCTGCAACGAGATACGGCCCACGACAGGACGGCCGCGATGGGCATGTGCAGATCGGGCGCGGAAAGAAAAACAATCCTCCGCCGTGTGGCCATCCGGCTGCGGCGAAGGAGACACCCGGCACGCCAACGGTCAAATGCTGGGGCGTAGCTGGGCCTGCGGAGCTGGTGGCGAAGCGCCCGGACTCTGCCCACACGTCCTTGCGCATCGGACGCTCGGGCCATGCTCCCCACATCGCGGCACCACGCCCGGTTCGTTGAGTTAGGGTCGGAGCGACGATTGGAGACTACCCATGAAGCTCGCTCACGCCCTCGTCCTGCTCTCTGCCAGCGTCGTGTCCGCGCCCGCCGCGGCCGACACGTTCCAGGTCCCTGGCGACTTCCCCAGCATTCAGGAGGCGGTCGATGCGGCCTCGGACGGCGACATGGTCGTCGTGAAGAGGGGCCGCTATGCCGAACACGTCGTCATCGCCGGTTTTGCGGGCTTGACGCTCATGGGCAAGGGCAAGCCGATCATCGACGGGGAAGACCTGGGGACGCCGCTCCGGATCACAGCCAGCTCTGACGTCACCGTGACCGGCTTCGTGATCGAGCGCTCATCGGAGCACGGCATCTTCCTGTTCCAGTGCCTCGACTGCGTCGTCACGAAGTGCCGCGTGCAGGACACGAGCGAGAGCGGCATCGTCGCCGACGACAGCGACCGCATCACGATCTCGAAGAATCGACTGCAGGACATCGGGGAGGACGGGATCGGGCTCTCGGACGACCAGGCGGTCACCTCCAACGACTGCCTGGTCGAGAAGAACCGGATTCTGCGGCCCGACGACGACGGGGTCGACGCGAACGGGAGCGGCAACACGTTCCAGAAGAACACGGTCAAGGACGCCGGCGGAGACGGCTTCGACACCGACAGTGGCAGCGGCAACACGTTCGAGAAGAACAAGGTCTTCGCGTGCGCGCGCTCGGGCTTCAACCTGGACAGCGACACCAACAGGCTGGTGAGGAACAAGGTCATCAAGGCGGGGCACGACGGCATCGAAATCGAGCTTGGCGGGAACCACGTCGAGAGGAACATCGTCGTCCTGCCGGGAGAGAACGGCATCCGGCTCGAGGAGGGCGACAACCACGTCGAGCGGAACAAGGTCGTCAAGGCGCACGAGCACGGCATCCGGTTCGACGGGGCCAACAACCAGGTCGAGAAGAACACGGTGGTCAAGGCGACCCACGATGGGTTCCACCTCACCTCGGCGGGCAGCACGCTGCGCAACAACAAGGCCGTGAAGAGCGGCGAACTCGATCTCTTCGTCCTTTTGGGTCCCGACTCGAACGACATCGACGCGTCGAACAAGTTCAAGACGACGAACCTGTAGGCGCTGGCTGCTGGCTCCTTTCCATTTGAGTCTGCCAGGACGCCGGGGCGAGAGACGCTGAGGGTCTCGGCCCACGCGGGGCCGGCCAGCAGGGTCAAGGCGGTCAGGCTCGCGGCGAGGCGCTCGCGATTCAGGGTCGGACCACGACCGGGACGCCATCCGTGAAGAGCTTCTGGTGCAGCCCCCGTCGTTCCCCGGGCAGGTCCCAGCGCAGGTTGACCGCGCCGGGAGCGAGGTCGCAAATGGAGAACCGACCGTCGGCGTCCGTCATCAGCCGATGCTTCGAGCGGGACACCCGGCGGAAGCCGAAGGGATGGCCGACGAGCGTGTCGGTCCGCGCCGCGTACAGCCAGACCCGGGGCACAGGGTCCCCGTCGCGGCTTTCGACGTGACCGACGATCGTCCGCGGCTTGACCATCAGGAGGTCAACCTCGCTGACGTGTGCCCAGGGAGCGACGCCACCGAGGACCTCGTAGGCGCCGATCATGCCCGACCCGCCGAAGAAGTCGAGCCGGAAGCGCCGCGGGAGTTGGCGCAGGACGTAGCGGCCCTCGTCGTCGGTCTCGGTCTCGACAGACCCATGCAGGGGCAAGTCGGCCGCCACGTAGGCGCCCGCCACGCCGCGACCCTGCTCATCCAGCACCCTTCCCTCGATGGTCCCGCCCACCGGCGCGCGCAGCTCGAGCGGCGACCTGGCATCGAGGTTGCGCCCGTCGGCGATCAGCACCGTCGAGTGCTCCGTCGGGTCGACCTGGATGCCCCAGGCCCTCAGCTTCCCCGTGACCGTGAGCCGGAAGCGCCCCTCGTCGTCGGTGCGCGTCTCGAACCAGCGCCCACGGTTTCTCCCGAGCAGCTTGTGATCCCCCTTGTCGATGAACGACTTCAGGTGCACCCGCGCGCCAGGCAGCGGCTCACCATCCAGCTCCCGCAGGACCCGGCCGGTGACCACCGTCGGTTCGGCGCGCTCCGGAAGAGGACCCGGGTTCTTGGGCCACACGACGCTGCAGCCGCTCACGGCCTCCGCGTCAGAGGGTCCGCGGTACCCCGAGCCGTGCGGACACGGAGCAGGCAATGTCAGGGCGAGCGTCAGGAGCAGCGCGAGCATGCCTGTTCAGACGAGAGTGACGGCCTGATCGGGCGCAGATGTGGATGGGTAGTTCCCCCCTCCCATTTCAGTGTCAGCGGGGCGCTGCGGACCTCGTCGTCGGCGCCGGCGGCGCTCGGACAGGGACTCACCGGCGCTTCGCGCGCGATGCGAGCCTTGTACGCCGCGCTGAAGCGGCGTCGCTCCGCGCGCGAAGCGCCGGTGTGGCAGGGCAGGGCGTGTGGCGTCTCGGCGCAGGGCGTGTGGCGTCTCGGCGGCACGCGGCGAGTACCATGCCGTCATGCTCCCGGGTGGCCTCCGTCTTCGATCCCGCTCGCTTGTGTGGTGCGCGTTGGCGGGCCTTGTGGCCGCATGCGGAGAGGGAGGCCCGTCGCCCGGGGGCGAGGTGCCGGCCCCGCCTGGCACAGCTCGAAGCGTCTCGCCGGGCGATCCTGTCGGGGCTGCTGGCGTGCCGAGGCCGCTCTCCGCCGAGCGGACGGTGAGCCTGCTTGCGCAGCCGCTGCGGGCGGCCATGGACGCCGTGGCGGAGGGGCGCTTCGAGCAGGCCTGGGACCTGGCCGACGCGTACGCCGCGCGCGCGGACGCGCTGAGCTACCAGGCTGAGTTCATGCGGGGGTACGCGCGCCACAAGGCCAAACGCTACGCCGCCGCCAGGCAGCACTTCGAGCGTGCCGTCGCGCTGGCCCCGGAGTACCACCCGACGTGGCACTTCCTCGGCTTTGCGTGCCACGCCTTGGGCGAGCTCGATCGAGCCGAGCAGGCCTTCCGTGAACACGCCCGGCGCGTGCCCGGCGAGGGTGACGACGCCTTCGGCCTGGCCATCGTCGCCCTCGATCGGGACGACCTCGACGAGGCCGAGCGACAGCTCGCCGAGGCTCTGCGTCTGCACGAGGCGCAGGCTGCGCGCGGTGTCGATCGTCGCAAGGAGCTTGCCAAGGTGCATGCGCGACTGGGCGATGTGTACGCACGCCGGGGGCAGTGGGAGGCTGCGCGCGACGTGCTGGTCCGGGCCGTGCAGCACTTCGGCGGCCACGACGAGATCTGGCACAAGCTCGCCGCGGCGCATCAACGCCTGGGCGAGGAGCAGCGCGCGGCCGAGGCCCTGGCGGTCCGTGACGAGCTGCGCGCGCGCGCCGGCGGCGGCCGATGACGCGGTCGGCGGCGGGGGGCGTGGCGCGGCCGAGCATCACGACACGGGCCGCGCGCCCCGCCCGGTGGCGGGCCTGTGCGCGCTGGCCGACCCGGGGCCTGCTGGCGCTGCTTCTGGCGGGCTGCGGCCCCGCGGACGAAGGCTCGCCGCCGGGCGGGCCCCCCGCGCCCACGCGCGCGAGCTCCGCCTTCGCGTTTGTCGATGTGGCCGCGCCCGCTGGTCTGCGCATGCAGCTCACCTCCGGGCGCACGCCCGCCACGCAGATCGTGGAGGTCAAGGGCGGAGGCCTGGCCCTCATCGATCGCGACGGCGACGGCGACTGGGACGTGTTCGTGCCCAACGGCGCCACTCTCGACAGCCCCGACCGGGGCCCGGGATGCCGTCTGTTCGACAACCTCACGCAGCGGCCGGGGGGTGAGCTGCGCTTCGAGGACGCCACCGCAGCGGCGGGCCTCGTGTTCGACCGCTGGGGCGTCGGCGTGGCGGTCGGCGACGTGGACGGCGACGGCAGCGACGACCTCTACATCACGGCCTTCGGCGAGAATGCGCTGCTGGTCAACGACGGCTCCGGGCGCTTCGAGGATCGCACCGCGGATGCGGGCGTAGGTGACGCCGGCTGGGGCACGGGTTGCGCCTTCGGCGACCTCGATCAGGACGGCGACCTCGACCTGTACGTCGTGAACTACCTGGCCTTCGACGTGGCGCAGCCACCGCCCGGGCAGAGCTTTCGCGGCGTGCCCGTGTTCGGCGGCCCGGCCGGGCTCCCGCCGCAGGCAGACGTGCTCTACGCCAATCGTGGAGATGGCAGCTTTGCAGACGTGACGCGCGCCTCGGGGTGCAGCGAGATGCCCTCGGCGCACGGGCTCAACGTGTTGATCCTCGACATCGACAGGGATGGGCGTCAGGAGGTCCTGGTGGGCAACGACTCCATGGCCAATCGTCTGCTGGACGACGCCGACGCCGACGCCGACGCCGACGCCGACGCTGACGCTGACGCTGACGCTGACGCCGACGCCG
>QNBX01000251.1 GCA_003644265.1 Planctomycetota bacterium | reverse complement strand
GCGCCTGCCCGATCGCAACGGAGACCGACAGCAAGGCGCAGAACACAGTGAGAACGCACGGCAGAACACGGCGCAGCATGGGGTGTCTCCTTCGATGTCTTGGGCGTCGAGCCCCGAAGCCTCGGCCGTACAGAGACATCGAAGGAGACACCCCATGCTGCGCCGTGTTCTGCCGTGCGTTCTCACTGTGTTCTGCGCCTTGCTGTCGGTCTCCGTTGCGATCGGGCAGGCGCTGCCGGCTGACGAGCTGCCCGCGGGGTTGGCCGCGGACGACTGGTCGAGCATTCGGGGCGCGTACGACGCCGGGCGCCACGCGGTGCGGGCCACGCAGGGCGGCCACGTCGCCCGCAACCCCGGGCAGCGCTGGCAGACGCGCTTCGACGGGCGCGGCTTCTCCACGCAGCCCGACGCGAGCGGCTGGACCTGGGGTCTGGAGCTGTTGCGCT
Organism: Planctomycetota bacterium; assembly: GCA_003644265.1. The sequence goes on along the minus strand of QNBX01000251.1, from coordinate 4,716 downwards.
TCGGCTTCGAGGGCTCGCAGCAGGCGCTGTCGCAGCCGGCGCGCGTGACCGCCGCGGGCTCGCGCCTGGCCTACGACTGGGACGAGCGCCTCACCGAGTGGTACCTCAACGACACGCGCGGCCTGGAGCACGGCTACACCGTGCACGCGCGCCCCGGCGCTGACACGGACGGCCAGGCGCAGGGCCCGCTGAGCTTCACGCTCGCGGTGCGCGGCGGCCTGACGCCCCGCGTGTCCGACGACGGGCGCAGCGTGCGCTTCGAAGACGCCCATGGTGGCGTGGTGCTCAACTACGCCGGGCTCACGGTATTCGACGCCGACTTGCGGCCCCTGCCCGCGCGGTTTGAGCGCGTCGCCGAGGGCCTGCTGCTGAGCGTCGATGAGCGCGGTGCGCGCTACCCGCTGACCATCGACCCGGTGGCGCAGCAGGCCTACCTCAAGGCCTCGAACACCGAGAGCGGTGACCACTTCGGCTGGTCGGTGGCGGTCTCCGGCGACACGGTGGTGGTCGGCGCCAAGACCGAGGACAGCAACGCCACCGGCGTGAACGGAGACCAGAACAACAACGGCGCCGCGAAGAGCGGGGCCGCCTACGTCTTCGTGTTCGACGGATCCACTTGGTCCCAGCAGGCTTACTTGAAGGCAGATGTGCTCGTGGGCAACTTCGGTTGGTCGGTGGACGTGTCGGGTGACACGCTGGTCGTGGGGGCTCTCGTCGGCGGCGCGTACGTCTTCGTGCGGAACGGGACCGTCTGGAGCCAACAGGCGCGCCTCAACGGGCCCGTCCTCGATTTCGACGAGTTCGGATTCTCAGTGGGAGTGTCGGGCGACACGGTGGTGGTCGGAGCGCCCTGGGAGTCCAGCAACGCCGCGGGTGTGAACGGCGACAATACTGACAACAGTTACGCCAAGGCTGGAGCTGCCTTCGTGTTCGTGCGCAACGGGACAAGCTGGAGTCAGCAGGCGTATCTCAAGTCGTCCAATCCTTGGATCGGCCATCACTTCGGCGAAGCCGTTGCCGTCTCGGGTGACACAGTCGTAGTCGGGGCGAAGTTCGAGTCAGGTGGATCCACCGGGGTGAACGGCGACCAGACGCAGTTCGTCATCGGCAGCTCCGGTGCCGCCTACGTCTTCGTTCGCGACGGCACGACCTGGAGCCAGCAGGCATACCTCAAGGCCTCCAACACCGGGGGCAATGACTGGTTCGGTCACTCGGTGGCGATCGCGGACGAGACGCTCGTGGTCGGGGCAAACTGGGAGGACAGCGACGCCGACGGCGTGGACGGGGATCAGGCCGACAACAGCGCGGACAGTGCGGGCGCGGCCTACGTCTTCGTGCGCAGCGGCACGGACTGGAGCCAGCAGGCCTACCTCAAGGCATCCAACAGCGACCAGTTTGACAACTTCGGAATATCCGTGGCGGTGTCCGGCGACACCGTCCTGGTGGGGTCGAGGCTGGAGGACAGCAACGCCACCGGTGTGGATGGCGACGAGTCCGACAACAGCTTCGTCAACTCTGGAGCGGCCTACCTCTACTCACGGACCGGGACCACCTGGAGTCATCAGGCGTATCTCAAGGCTTCGAACACGGGGGCGCCCATCCTTCCCGCCACCGATGGCGACTTCTTCGGCTGGTCGGTCGGACTGTCGGGCGGCCTGGCGATCGTCGGGGCCGATCAGGAGAGCAGCGCCGCCACCGGCGTTGGTGGTGACCAGTCCAGCAACGGGGAGGTCCACTCCGGCGCCGCCTACATCTTCGAGATCCCATCCGACACCTGGACCGATCACGGCTGCGCTCTGGCCGGCGGCTCGGGCGACCCGTTGCTGGTGGGCAGCGGCCCGCTCAGCGCCGGCAGCAACAACTCGCTGGAGCTGTCCAACGCGGCACCGGGGGCGTTGACCGGTCTGTTCGTCGCGGTCTCGAGCACGCCCGTCGCCTTCAGGGGCGGCGTGCTCAAGCCCTACCCGGCCGTGGTCAGCGGGGAGCCGTACGTCACCGACGGCCTCGGGGGCTTCCTCATCCCGGTCGTCATGCCGCCGGGCTTCCCCGTGGGCACCGAGCTGTGGGTGCAGTGGGCGATCCTTGATGCGGCCGCCGTGCAGGGCGTGGCCTTGTCGAACGCGGTGCTGGGCGTGACTCCGTAGCGTCCGCGCGGCTCCTCCAGCGGCTATTCCGACATGGCGGAGGCACGCGCAACGGCGCACGCTGACGTAGAGATCAAAAGCCACCTCCTCGTCAGCTCTCAGGAGCGCCGGCGATGGACAGCGACCGCCGACCCCATGTATCCCCGCCGCGCTCGCAGAAGGGGGCGCGTTGCCCGGCTGCTCCTCGAGCAAGGCAACCCCCGCCCTCCTCGACCTCGCACGTAGCGAGGGAGATGGTTCCCCGAGGCGGACGGGGGTGCGAGCTAGCTCTGTTTCGCGTTCACGTGCGGGTTGGCGCCGACTTGGGTCGGGAGTGCGTGCACCGACTGCTCGCACTCGCGTGCGACACGAACACCAATGCCACGACGGTGAACGCGAACTGACCCAGGGCGGGGTCCTGCACCGGCTCACACTCCAGGTCCCCGTAGTCCTGCCACTTGAGCTCCTCGATCAATGCGGCCCCGTGTCGGCTCATCATCTTGCGCGCCTGCTGGCGCAGGCCGGCCACCGACCGGACCCGGGACCGGCGGCTCAGGTCGACGCTCGCGTAGCTGTTGTGGTGCTTGACGAAGAGCGGGAAGCGCAGCTCCTCCGCCGCACGCTCCACGTCTTCTGCGGTCCGCGCCAGCAGCCCCCGAGGCGTGGCCACGCCCACCGAGGTGCAGGCGTCCTTCATCTGCTGACGCGTCGGCTCGTAGAAGCCCGAGGTCGCGCCGGTGAAGGCCACGCCGTGGCGCTCCAGGGTGTGGACGACCTCGATGTCGGGGGTCTCCTGGCCCTCTGCCCCGTCGCAGAGGTTGAAGAACAGGTCGTGGCCCCGCTCGGTCCGTCCGCCTTGCCACGTGCAGCTCCGAAGCAGGAGCGGCTCGCGTTCGTCGGAGGGCCATCCCATGGCAAGATGGATCCCATGACACGCCAACCGCTGCTGCTCATCCTGGTCACGGGCCTCGTGCTGGCCTCGGGCACCCCGTGCGAGGCACAGAGCCAGACGCTCTACGGGGGGACGCCGTACACGACGCGTCGGGACAACCCGCTCGACCCGCTGCCTCCCGCCGCCCAGGCCGAGACCTTCGAGGACGGCAGCTTCGACCTGGCCGGTGTGGCCCTCTCCCCCAGCACGATCCTGGGCCCGGGACCGCTCACCGACTCCGTCGACGGGGACGACGGCCAGCTCGACGGATCCGGCAACGGCGGCTGGTCCCTCGCCGTGGCGAGCGGGAGCGCAGGGCTCACGGTGACCTTCGACGCCCACATCCTGGGGGGCCTGCCCACGACCTTCGGCGTCGTGTGGACCGACGGCGCACCCGGGAGCGAGATCTTCCTCGAGCTCTTCGACGAGCACGGCGCGCTGTACGCCTCCGTCAGCTCGACCCCCAACGGCGACGACAGCTTCGACGGCGGCACGGCCGAGGACCGCTTCCTGGGCGTGCAAGGCGACCTGCCGCTGGGAGCCGTCCGGATCCGCACCGCGCCCGTCGGCGACGACGCGCAGATGGAGGTCGACCACCTGCAGTTCGGCGACGTGACCCCGTGGCTCGACCAGGGCCACGCGCTCGCCGGCACGTTCGGTGCGCCGTACCTCCTGGCCAAGGGCAGCCTGGCTCCCGGCTCGCCCGTGAGCCTGTCGATGCAGTCCGTCCTCGGCGGCGTGGCGGGCGCGCTCGTGCTGGGCTTCGACCAGCTCGACGTGCCCTTCAAGGGAGGCGTGCTCGTCCCGTCACCAGACCTGATCGTGACGGGCGTGGTCGCGGAGCCGACCGGAAACTGGCAAGGCGTGTTCCGCTGGCCGGCCGGCGTGCCCGCCGACACCGTCGTCTCCGTCCAGGCATGGATCCCGGATCCCGCGGGGCCCTCCGGCTACGCGGCGAGCAACGCGGTGCAGGGCAAGACCCCCTGAGGAGCGGGCGTGACGCAGGGCGAGGCGACCGGCGTGGACGACACGGTGCTGGCCCTGGCCATCGCCGACGTGGACAACGGCTGGGGGCCGCTGCTGGTGGCCGGAGGTGACTTCACCTGGACCGACCTCGGCTTCGCCTGGGCGGCACCTCGGACGATCCGCTGCTGGTGGGTGCGGGCAGCCTGGCGCCGCCGCTTCAGGCGATCACACCGTCGGCGCGCAGCCCGGTGATGACCTCCGCGTCGAGCTCGAGCACCCGACTCAAGACCTCGTCGGTGTGCTGCCCCAGCAGCGGCGGCGCGCGGTCGTACTCGATCGGGGTCCGTGACAGGCGGATCGGGTTGGCGACGCTGGGCACGCTGCCGGCCTCGGGATGTTGCAGGTCGAGTCTCAGACCACGATGCCGCACCTGGGGATCATCGAAGACCTGGTCGAGTTGATTGATCGGCCCGCAGGGAATGCCGCGCTGATGGAGCGCCTCGAGCCACTCCGCGCTGGATCTCTGCAGCATGATCTCGACGACGACGGGAACCAGCGCCTCACGGTGCCTGACGCGATCGCTATTCGTCGCGAAGCGTTCATCTGTCGCCAGCTCAGCTCGCCCGCCGAGCTCGCAGAAGCGCTCGAACTGCGCGTCGTTGCCGATCGCCAGAATGATGTGACCGTCGGCCGTCG
>QNBX01000250.1 GCA_003644265.1 Planctomycetota bacterium | reverse complement strand
CATCGAAGAGGTGAACCGCATCCCTGCAGGCGTGTCCAAGCTCAACTTCGGCTGGTCGCACGTGGAAGGCGATTCCACTTGCCATCCCAACGTGCCCGATTGCGACCCCGCGCTCTACGAGCCGCCGGTGCACTCCTACGACAAGACCCCACCACACCGCGCCATCACCGGCGGCTACGTCTATCGCGGCCCGGCCATCCCGGACCTGGACGGCGTGTACCTCTTCAGCGACTTCTCAAGTGGTTACATCTGGGGCCTTGATGCGGACGCGGTGGCAGCGGGCGAGCCGGCTTTGGCGCACCAGCTCCTGGACGCCCCGCAGGGTTTCGTCTCATTCGGCGAGGACGACGCCGGCGAGCTCTATGTGCTGTCGCTCGACGGCAGCGTCTACCGCATCGGTGCCGAGGAGTCCTGAGCCTTCGGGCCCGGGCCCGTCGATCACATGACCGAGCGCTCACCCGACCCTGACAGCCTGCGCTACGCGACCCACTGGGAGCCGGTGTTGGCCGCCCCTGGGCGCCGCCTTCTCCGGCGCATCGACGTGATGCCGACGACCTTCCTTGATGTCGGCGCCGGTACCGGATCGCTGACGATGGCCGCGGCCGCACGCTGGCCCGATGCCCGCATCCTGAGCCTCGATGCATCGGCGGGCATGCTGTCGGTGGCGCAGCATCGCGTCGCTACCGAACGGGGCGGCGACGCCGATCGCTTCGAATGGCTGATCGCGGATGCACTGGCGATGCCGCTTGCTGATGGCTCGGTCGATGTGGCCGTCTCATCGTTCGTGATCCAGGTGGTCGCCGATCGTCGCGCGCTGCTGCGGGAGGTCCTGCGTGTGCTGCGGCCCGGCGGCACCTTGGGCCTGGTGGCCTGGCTCGCCGATGAGTTGTTGCTGGCAGCCGATGACGCCTTCGCTGGGGTGGTCGCGGAGATGGGTCTCGACGAGGAGGGCGGCGGCTTCCGGTCATCGCGAACGACCGACTACCGCGCCCTGGGGGAGACGGCCGACGAGCTCGACGCGGCCGGCTTCACTGGCGTTGACGTGCAAGCCGACGAGCTGCGCCACGCCTGGACCCGCGAGGAGTACCTCGTGTTCAAGGAACAGTACGACGACCGTGATGTCTTCGAGTCGCTGGACGAGAGCGGTCGCGCACGACTGCGCAAGGCCGTCCGCCGCCGTTGGGCGGAGCTGCCCGACGAGGCATTCCGGGTGAGTGGTCCGCTCGTCTCGGCGATCGCTCAACGGCCCTTCGAGGGCTGATCACGGTCAGGCCGCGAAGGGCGTTGCCTCGGGCGGCCGGCAGATACGGCAGGGCCGGTAGCCGGCGTCGTGGGCCTCTTCCGCGCTACTGAAGCGGACCTCGTGCTTGGCCATCGTGCGGCGCGCATGACGACAGGACGGGTAGCAGTAGATGTGGGTGCTGTCGGACCCCGTGTAGCGCACGCCGCTACCGGCGAGCTGCTCCAACTCCGCCGTGTCGATGCCTTCGAGCGCCAGCACCTCGCGCTTGGCCTCGGGGCCGCCGGCGCCGTAGTTGCCGATGTGGCCGTCGGCCCGGACGACGCGATGGCAGGGGATGACGAACGTGACCGGGTTGCCGGCCAGCGCCGAGCCCACCGCGCGGACCGCCCTGGGCCGGCCGATCTCACGTGCCACCCACGAGTAGGGGCGCACCTCGCCGTAGGGGATCTCCAGGGTCTTGCGCAGCACGGCCTGCTCGAACTCGGTCAGTGTGTCCAGGTCGATGGGTGGCCCGTCGGTGCGCTCACCCTCGAAGCGTTGGCGCACCTGCGCCGCCATCCTCGCGGGCATCTCCGGCACGCGCCGCAGCGGCCGGCCGTGGCGCAACTCGTGCTCGATCTCGAAGCCGACCGGGTCCCCCGCGCGTTCTGCAGCGGTGATTCCCGTCGTCGCCCAGGCCACGAAGAGTGGCCCGATGGGTCCGTCGACCTCGGTCCACGAATCGACCAGCCCGACCTCGGCCATGACCGTGTCGGCCAGGCCCCCGGGTGCCGGTGTATCGGTGGAACGCAGTGCCTTGACCATCGCTCGAGCCTCCCGCATGTTCATCTCGCCACCTCGTGGCTGCTGTTTGCCTCTTCTTGCATGAGCGCCTCTCGCAGCAGCTTGACGCCGCGGTGGACGTCCGACTTCACCGTGCCCAGGGGCCTGTCAAGCGCCTCAGCCAGCTCCGGGTAGGAGAGGCCGCTGACATGCCGCAGCTCCACCGCGCGGCGATAGCGATGGGGGAGAGCATCCAGCCGTCGGCGCCACTGTCGCGCTGCCTCCCGCTGCTCCACTACCCGCTCTGGCCGTGGCGTGCTCTCGTCGGCGTGTTCTGCCAGCAACTCCAGCCCGGCCGTGGCCGGTGGCTTGCGCTTGGCGCGGTTGCGCCCGAGATTGCTCACGATCGCCGCCAGCCAGCCTCGTGGTCGCAGCCCTGTGATGCGTTGGGCGTCGTAGCCGGCCAGCGCCTGATAGGCGCGGATGAAGGCTTCCTGGGCGAGGTCTTCGGCGTCGGCCGGCCGCTTGGTCGAGCGCAGGGCGATGCCGTAGACGAGATTCCCGTAGTGGGCCAGGAACTGGGGGAACGCTCCGGCGAGGTCATCGGCCAGCCGGCGCGGGCAATCAGCACACACGCAGAAGAGAACACGCGACTGTGGTCATCGGTTGCAGTGTGCCGCGTCGGGACCTTCGACACTTGCCGGGACGGCTAGGTGTAGGCCGCCGGCGCTCGTGCGTGACCCGGTCCCGGATCAGCCGGCGTAGCGGTCGTCCGTGTAGCACCACGTGAAGCCACTACCGACCGGCATCGAGGCCATGACCTCGTGCCCGGACTCGAGGTAGTGCTTGCGCGCGTCGCCTGCCTGCGAGTCACAGCAGCCGACGTGGCCGCAATCGGCACACATGCGCAGGCTGAACGTGCTGCCGCATTCTTCGCAGCTGTTGCCCGACGGCGTGGCAAGTTGGGCGGGCACGTGTTCACAGGTCTCGGCTGAGGTCGAGAAGAGGTTCTTCAACAGGTTCATGCCTTCCATTCTGCGGCTCGACGCGGTCGTGGCACAGTAAGCCAGCACACCCCGGTACCGTGTCAGCGCAGCAGGAAGCCCTTGCCGAGGGGATCGCGCTCGTCGATGACGAAGCGCTGGTGGCCGGTGACGTAACCGTTGCCCTGCACGACCGTGAGGACAGCCTCGTGCTCGCCGAGCGTGGTCGTGCCTTCGATGCGGGCGGCGAATGCCTCGCCGGTGATGCCGGCATTGATGAGCGAGTCGCCGACCCTGGACGCACCCAGCGCGTGCCGTGCCGCCAGCAGCGCGGAGGTGCCGGAGCCGCAGGGTGAGCGATCGACCTCGGCATCGGCGAAGACGGTGACGTTGCGGATGGTGGCGTCGACGCCCAGCCCATCGGGTGAGGTCGCGGGGTCGCTGTCGATGAGGATGGTGCCGTAGACGAAGCCCAGAGACTCGTCGGTCGGGTGGGTCGGCGTGTGGTCGCGGCGCAGCGCCTCGGTGATTGCGGCACCGGCCCGGGTGAGCGATTCGATCTGGTCGGGCACCACGCGCATGCCCAGCTCGGCGACGTCGACGATGCCGTAGTAGGCGCCACCGTAGGCGAGCTGGACACTCAGCCCCTTTCGTTCGGCAGCGGCCCCGAACAGGCGCACACCCCGCGGTCGCATCACCAGCCCTTCAGCGTGCAGGTAGGACGGCACGTTCACGAAGCGCACCGAGTTGACGACCGGCTCCGCACCCACGCCGACACTGACCTCCGCGGTGGCCGTGACCAGCCCCGCGGGTGTCTCCCAGCGGATCACCGTCGTTGGTGTCGTGGCCGGGTACAGGCCCTCTTCGATGAGCCCCTGCGTGAGCGCGATGATGCCGTGGCCGCACATCGTGCTGTAGCCCGCGTTGTGCATGAACAGCACCGCGATGTCGGCATCCTCGCGATGCGGCGGCAGCAACACCGCACCGTACATGTCGCGATGACCGCGCGGCTCGTACATCAGCATGTGCCGGACGTGGTCGGCATGCTCCTGCACCCAGGCGCGGCGCTCATCGATGGGCAGCTGCGGGACCGTGGGATAGCCGCTCCGGATGAGCCGCAGCGGTTCGCCGGCGCAGTGCAGGTCGAGCGTCTCCACGACCACGCGTGAGGCATCGCGTTCCCGCGCCTGCTCCGCGCTCCATGGCAGCGGCCGGTCGGTGATCTCGGCGACGCGCGAGCGAGCCGGCGTCTGAGTCTGGGTCTGGGGCAGCGCCTGAGTCGGCGTCTCGCCGCCGAAGGGATCGGCGGCTTCAGTCGTGCTTTCGAAGACGACCGTCAGGACGTGTTCATTGCCCTCGGAGCGCCAGCGACGGGACTTGGGCTCCCAGCCACGCGAGGCGGCTTGCTGGCGTTCGCGCAGGAAGGAGCGCTCGGCCGAGGCGCGGTCGGTGGCTGCATAGGTCCGGATCACCGCGCTCGTGGACCGCTTCGCGCTCGTCCTTGACATCGTCCCTCGGGTGGCCCTCTCTGGCAGCCCCATCAGGTGGGGCCTCCGCTCCGCGCCATCATAGCCGTGCCTTCAGCGGCACCTGTGCCCACTCCCGTGGTGCCGACGCCCGCACCGCACGGCATCGACGCCCGCACACCCCGACGCCGACACCCGCACACCGCGCCCGACGACCCCGGCGCCGTGCGAAGGGGCGCGGTCCGGTCGCGAACGTTGGTCTACCGTCAGCGCATGAGCGACACCGCATCCCACGATCTCACGCAGCTGCGTCGCCGTATCGGCGACGTCACGCAGCTCGTCTCCACCCGCGCCGCCCGCCTGGCCGATGGCAATGAGGATGGCGTTCGAGTCATCGACGCCCGAGCTGCCGGCGGCCTGTCGGCGCTGATCCTGGCTGATCGGGGGCTCGACCTGGGTGCGGTCTGGGCCGGCGGCCACCAGGTCAGCTGGCAGTCGACCACCGGCATCGTGCACCCGTCGTACTTCGATGAGGATGGCTGGCTGCGTTCCTTCCACGGTGGCATGCTCACGACCTGCGGCTTGCAGAACGTCGGTCTGCCGTCGGAAGACCAGGGCGTCAGCTATGGGCTCCACGGTCGCGTCTCCAACATCCCTGCGCGCAACGTCGCCCACCGCGTCATCGAGGAGGACGGCCGCCTCGTGGCGGAAGT
>QNBX01000249.1 GCA_003644265.1 Planctomycetota bacterium | reverse complement strand
GCACAAATCGCGAGAATCCTCCGGCGAGCCCCCGCGCGCTTGGGCTGCTACGCAGCGGCGTGACGGCATCTCAAAACGGCCCTTCCGCCACAGGCTGCTAGGGGGTCGTAGCTGAGACGCCGTTGGAGGCTGCGAAGCCCTGCACGCCCGCCGCGTCGGGGATCCAGTACTGGAAGTACGTCGTGAAGGCGCTCGGCACGGCCGACGGCCAGAAGCTGCTGAGCGCGATGTCGCCGGAGCCGTCGATGGTCAGGGGGCCGAAGAGCGCGTCGAAGTTGGGAATCAGCATGCCGCCGTTGAATGGCACGTTGAGCGCAGAGAGGCCGACAACCAGCCAGCCCTGGCCGCCGGGCAGGGCGTTGCTCAGGTTGAGCTCCACGGTGGCAAAGGGCAGCAGCGGTCCGCTGCCGACCAGCGCGGGCACGCCCGTGGCGCCGGCCAGGCCGTCGCCCAGGTCGGCCCAGGTGCCGTCGGAGTCGAACTCGAAGATGTAGCCGCTGGGGCCGCCACCACCGCCGAGGCCCCCGCTGTTGCCCACCAGCACGTTGCCGTCGTCGCTCATGCCGTTGACGGCCAGGATGGGCGGCGCGCTCAGAAAGCCCGCGCCCAGCACCACGTCATCCATCGACACGAACCCCACGGCTTGCTTCCACAGCCAGGCCTGCTTGGCCAGCTGCAGGGTGTCGTGACCGGCGACCAGGCTGCCGTCCTCGCTGATCTCCGTAGCGCAACCGCCCCAACCGCTGTTGAGGCTGCCGATCTGCGTGAAGGACACGCTGTCGAGAATGAAGGCCTCCCCGCTCCAGTCGCCGAGCAGGGTGGAGCCGTCGTTGTTCATGCCCGAGACCTCACCAATGAAGTCCGCGTCCCAAACGAAGCCGCTCAGGTCACCAGCCCACAGGCTGGGAGTGCGCGAGAAGTTGCCCTGGGCGAAGCCGCCGATGACGCTGCCGTCGTCGTTGGTGACCTTGGCGCGGTTGTTTCCGTTGGCGAGCATCTCCAAGGGCTGCATGCCGGTGGCCGCCGTCCAGCGGAAGCCCTGCCCGCTGCAGCTGGACCAGGTCAGGCCCACGGCCACCAAGCCGTCACCCGACAGATCGGACGACGACCCATTCGAGCCACAGGTGCCCAGGGTCCCCAGGCTCTGCCAGCCCGTCGCCTGGGTCCAGATGGCCGGGAAGGTGTCGCCGGTGACCGCTGGGAACTTGGCGCCGCCCAGGATGGTCAGGCCGTCGTCCGACACGGCCCTCACGTACTCTCCGCCGATGGACACAGGGCTCGGGTCGTGCTTCCAGTCCCACCAGAAGACGCCGCCCAAGCCGCGGCCAACGACGACGCGGCCGTCGGGCGTCACGTCCGCGCAGGAGTAGCCGTCCGGCACGAGCACGAACTGCTGGGCGCCTGCTGAGGGGCACAGGGCGACCGCCAGCAGCGCGGTCATCAGACAACGGGTCATGTTCATGGGGCTCTCCTGGTCATGCGTGGCGCGTGGGCTGGGGGCCAGCGCGCGGGTTGCGCCCTGGCAGGAGTCGGGTGGAGACCCTAGGGAGTCGTAGCGGACACGCCGTTGGAGGCCGCGAAGCCCTGCACGCCCGTCGCGTCAGGGATCCAGTACTGGAAGTAGGTCGTGAAGGCGCTCGGCACGTTCGCCGGCCAGAAGCTGCTGAGCGCAATCTCGCCGGCGCCGTCGATGGCCAGGGGGCCGAAGAGGGCGTCGAAGTTGGGAATCAGTATGCCGCCATTGAACGGCGCGTTGAGCGCCGAGAGGCCTGCCACCAGCCAGCCCTGGCCGCCGGGCAGCGCGTTGCTCAGGTTGAGCTCCACGGTGGCAAAGGGCAGCAGCGGGCCGCCGCCGACCAGCGCGGGCACGCCCGTGGCGCCGGCCAAGCCGTTGCCCAGGTCGGCCCAGGTGCCGTCGGTGTCGAACTCGAAGATGTAGCCGCTGAAGCCCCCGGGGGTGCCTACGGGGACGAGGGAGCCGCTGTTGCCCACCAGCACATTGCCGTCATCGCTCATGCCGCTGACGCTGAGAATGGGGAGCGCGTCCAGAACGCCCGCTCCCAACACGACGTCATCCATCGACACGAAACCGACGGCCTGCTTCCAGAGCCAGGCCTGCTTGCCGAGCCCCTGGAAGTCATGTCCGCCGATCAGGTTGCCGTCCTCGGAGATCTCCGTGGCGCAACCGTTCCAACCGCTGTTGAGGCTGCCGATCTGCGTGAACGATACGCTGTCGAGGATGAACGCCTGGCCGTCCCACTGGCCGAGCAGGGTGGTGCCATCGTTGTTCATGCCCGAGACCTCACCGAGGGCGTCCGCGTCCCAGGCGAAGCCGGTCAGGTCGCCGGCCCACAGGCTGGGCGTGCGCGAGAAGTTGCCCTGGGCAAAGCCGCCGATGACGCTGCCGTCATCGTTGGTGGTCTTGGCACGGTTCTGCCCGTTGGCGAGCATCGCCAGCGGCTGCATGCCCGTGGCCGCCGTCCAGCGGAAGCCTTGCCCGCTGCAGCCGGCCCACGTCAGTCCCACGGCCACCTTGCCGTCGCCGGAGAGGTCGGATGGGCTGCTGTTCGAGCCGCAGGTGCCCAGGGTGCCCAAGCTCTGCCAGCCCGTTGCCAAGGTCCAGATGGCGGCGAATGAGTCGCCGGAGCCCGGGGGGAATTCGGCGCTGCCCAGGATGGTCAGGCCGTCGTCCGACACCGCCGTTGCCCAGACTCCACCGATGTAGACCGGGTCCGGGTCGGTCTTCCAATCCCACCAGAAGACTCCGCCGTCGCCCCACCCCACGACGATGCGGCCGTCGGGCGTGACGTCGGAGCAACTGTAGCTGTCCGGCACGAGCACGAACTGCTGGGCGCCTGCGGAGGGGCACAGGGCGACCGCGACGAGGGCGGTCATCAAGTGACGGGTCATCATGGTTGGACTCTCCGGTGTCATCTGTGGCGTGTGATTTGGAGGCCAGGCCGCAGCTATCGGCCTGCTAGCAGTATGGCATGTGATGGTCAGGGTGGGTTCGCGTCGGGTGCGCATGAGACCCGCAGGTCTCGGAAGGCCGGCGCCCAGCCACGCGGGGTGCGTCGCCGGGCGCCGGGGTCATCGGTTCATCTCTCGTGCCCCGGGTGTCCGACTGCTGCCGGGCTTCCGGGTTGCTGCGTCTTCATGGGGTCGTCGCAGCCAGGGCGTTGGAGGCCGCGTAGCCGTAGGGGCCGCCCGCGTCCGGGATCCAGTACTGCATGTAGGTCGTGACGTCGCCGGGCATGCCGGCGGGCCAGTGCGCCGCCAACGGCAGGTCACCCGAGGGGCGCACGCTCAGGGGGCCCAGCAGGATCTCGGGCGAGGGCACCTGCACGCCGCCCTTGAAGGGCGCGCTGATGTTGGCAGAGCCCATGATCAGCCAGGCCGAGCCATTGGGCAGGGCGTTGGTCAGCATGAGCGAGACGCCGGACAGCGGCGACAGGTCACCCGTCCCCGTGATGTGCGGCAGGCCGTTGCTGCCTGCCAGCGCGTGACCCAGGTCTTCCCAGGTCTCGGTGTCCTCGCGCTCGAAGATGAAGCCGCCGAAGCCGAAGGGGCCGCCGCCGTCGGCGAGGGTGCCGCCCACGATCACGTTGCCGTCGTCCGTCATGGCGCGGCACACGAACGTGTCAGCCGCACCGGGATAGCCTGCGTTGGCCATGACATCGTTCATGGAGACGATGCCCGTGGCGGGCGTCCACATCCACGCCTGGCGAGCCAAGCTAACGGTGTCGTAGCCCACGACGGTCTGTCCATCCTCGCTGATGTCGGTGGCGATGCCGGTCCAGTTGCCGCCGTTGAGGCTGCCCAGGATGGTGATGCCGCTGCCGTCATCCATGAACGCCCGGCCGTTGTACTCACCCAGGATCACGGAGCCGTCGTTGTTGAGGCCGTGCACTTCTCCGAGGTCGTTGACGTTGTAGAGCCAGCCGCTTCCATCGCTCGCCCACACCGCGGGCGTGCGGTTGAAGGACCCTTGGGCGAAGCCGCCGATGACCTGGCCGTCGCGCGAGATGGCGCTGGCGCGGTTGCTGCCGTTGCCCAGGCTGTCGAGCATCTGAACGCCTCCAGCCTCGGTCCAGAGGAAGCCGCGGGCGTCGCAGCCATTCCAGCCCAGGCCCGTGGCGGACTTGCCGTCACCGGAGAGGGCGTAGCCGCTGCTCACCGAGGGACCGCAAGGCGAGAAGGCAGAGAAGTCCAGGGCATCCCAGCCGCCGTCCTCGGTCCAAAGCGCGGCGTACGGGCTGCCGCCCACCCAGATGTTGCCCAGGACGACGGAGCCGTCGTCGGACACGGCGACCATGTCGCCCCCGGGGACGTACGTGGGCTCGGCGTCGACTTGCCAGCGCCAGATGAAGCCACCGACGTTGGACGTGCCCACGACGGTCTCGCCGTCGGGCGTGATGTCGTTGGCCCAGGTGCCCACGGGCAGGTTGACGAGTTGTTGGGCGGGAACAGCGACGGCCAGCGCGGTCGTCGCGATCAGGCTCAGGATGGAGTTGCGGAGGATCATCACGTGAGTGTTACTCGAGAGAGAGTTATTGAAGGAGAGTGACGCGCGTGCGCGTGCGCGTGCGCGGGCGCGCACGCGCTTGCTGAGCGGTCAGCCGCTGACCTACGGGGTGGTGGCCGTGAGGCCGTTGGAGGCGGCGAAGCCCATGGGTCCGCCCGCGTCCGGGATCCAGTACTGGAAGTAGGTGACGAAGGCGCTGGGCACGTCCGACGGCCAGAAGGAGCTGAGGTCGAGGCTGCCGGTGGCGTCGGTGCCCAACGGGCCGATGATCATGTCGGGGCTCGCCACCAGCACGCCGCTCTTGAACGGTGCATTCAGCGCGGACAGGCCGATGATCAAGAAGGCGTTGGCGCTCGGCAGGGCGTTGCTGAGCGAGATGCTCACCTGCGCGAAGGGCAGCAGCGGGCCGCTGCCCTGCAGGCTGGGCTCGCCGTTGGTACCGGCCATGGCGTGACCCACGTCGTCCCAGGAGCCGTCGGTGTCGAACTCGAAGATGAAGCCGGCCCAGCCCCCGCCGTTGGGGTTGCCGCTCTGGCCGACGATGATGTTGCCGTCGTCCGTCATGGCCCGGCACTGGTAGATGGCCGGCGCGCCCAGGATGCCCGAGCTCACCAGCACGTCATCCATGGACACGAAGCCCGTGGACTGCT
>QNBX01000248.1 GCA_003644265.1 Planctomycetota bacterium | reverse complement strand
TGCTCGAGCAGCGTGGGTTGGTAGAGCTGGAAGCCCACACGCAACAGCACGAACACCAGCGCGAACCAGGCCAGGCACCAGGCCACCCCCGGTCGGCGCAGATCGCTCAGAAGGCGCGTGGGCTGCAGGCTCGCCGTGGTGCTGGCGCGCGCGCGGCGCGGCCCCGACGCCGGCAGGCAGCGGGCCGCCAGCGCCGCCCCGAGCATGAGCAGCGCGGCCAGGTCGAATGCGGCCCGGGTGCTCAGGAAGAAGGCCACGACGCCACCCGCCACGTCGGCCAGGCACACGCCCAACAGGCGCCAGCGATGAGCCGCCGCCTCTTCGTGCAACGCGTCTCCGGAGCGGCCCTGGGCCTGGATGAAATCGAACAGCCAGGCGCTGTCCGCCCCCGAGATCATGGCGTGGGCCGCGCCTGTGAGGCCCATGGCCAGCAGGCAGGTGTTGAACTCGCTGGCACGCCCCAGCACACAGAACGCGCCGGCCAGCAGCAGCGGGCCGGCGGCCAGCAACGGGCGCGGGCCCCAGCGATCGGCCAGCCAGCCCCAGGGCAGCTCGGCCAGCACCATGACCGCGTAGTAGACCGACCACAGCCGGGCGTAGTCGCCGGGGCTGAATCCGCGCTCCAGCACGAAGGCCGTGTACATCACCGGCACCCACGCGAACGAGAAGGCCAGGGCCGCGTAGAGGCGGAAGACCCGTACGCCGCGTTGACGGCCGGCCCCCGTCGGCGGGGGCGGCTGCTCGGATTGCCGGTCCTCGATCATGAGGCCGATTGTGGAACAGCAGCGCTTCGCGCCCAAGCGCGTTGACGGCGATCAACTCCTCCGTATCCTGTGCCGCCATGAACCTAGCCAGCCGCATGTCCCGTCTGGGCACCGAGACCGCCTTTGAGGTCCTTGCCCGCGCCCGCGCCCTCGAGGCCCAAGGCCGCAACGTGGTGCATCTCGAGATCGGCGAGCCCGACTTCGAGACCCCGCCCAACATCGTCACGGCCGCCAAGCAGGCCCTCGACGACGGCTTCACGCACTACGGTCCCAGCGCCGGTCTGCCGGCCCTGCGCGAGGCCATCGCGGCCGACTTCTCGCGCCGTCGCGGCGTCGACGTCGGCCCCGAGCGCGTGGTGGTCTTCCCGGGCGGCAAGCCGGTCATGTTCTTCATGCTGCTGGCGCTGCTCGAGCAGGGTGACGAGGCCATCTACCCCAACCCGGGGTTTCCGATCTACGAGTCCATGATCAACTTCAGCGGCGCCACGTCGGTGCCGCTGCCGTTGCGTCAGGAGAACGAGTTCCGCGCCGACGTCGACGAGCTGGCCGCTCTGATCAACGACCGCACCAAGGTCGTGATCATCAACTCGCCTCAGAACCCCACCGGCAGCTTGCTCACCAGCGATGACCTGAAGGCCATCGCCAAGCTGTGCGCCGATCGCGGCATCTGGCTGCTGTCCGACGAGATCTACTCGCGCCTGGTCTACGAGGGGCAGCACGACACGCCGCTGCGCTACGGCGACCCCGCGCGCACGGTGGTGCTGGACGGCTTCAGCAAGACCTACGCCATGACCGGCTGGCGCCTGGGTTACTGCATCGCCAGCGAGGAGTTCGCGGTGTCCATGGCGCGTCTGCAGACCAACGCCACCAGCTGCACCGCCGCCATGATCCAGATGGCCGGCGTCGAGGCCCTGAGTGGTCCGCAGGACGCGGTGGATACCATGCTCGAGGAGTTCCGCGCCCGGCGCACGCTGATCGTGGACGGCCTCAACGCCATCGACGGCATCTCGTGCGTGCAGCCCAAGGGCGCGTTCTACGTGTTCCCCGACATCACCGGCACGGGGCTCTCCAGCAAGGAACTCGAGAACCGTCTGCTGAGTGAGGCCGGCGTGGCCTGCCTGTCCGGCACCAGCTTCGGCGCCCACGCCGAGGGCTTCCTGCGCTTCAGCTACGCCAACAGCCAGGAGAACATCCGCGAGGCCTTGCGGCGGGTGGAGGGCTTCCTGGCGGGTGTGCAGGTCTGAGGCCCGCGCTGCGGGCAGGGTCGGCGTGCGCGGGGTCTCAGGCCCCCCCCGCGGCCGGATCCTGTCCTGGCTCGCGTCAGAGCGTCCGGTAGAGCTCGAACAGGATGTCGACGTGCAGGTTCAGCTCGACGTGGCGTGACAGGCGCCAGACCGGGCTCACCGGACGTGGGTCGCAGAGATCGCCCAGGGCGCCGATGGCGTAGCGCACCACGTAGGTGGGGCGCTCGTCGGACACCGCCGCCTTGAGCAGCACGCCGAGCGTCCTGGCGTCGCCCACCTGGCCCAGGGCGAACAGCCGCGCGGCCTGATCCATGGTGCCCAGGCCGCCGTCGTCGAGTTCGGTGGCCAGGCGATCGACGCGTGTGCGCGCACCCAGCAGGGCCAGCCCGTAGGTGGCCAGCTTGACCGTCTCCACGTCGTGGCGCTCGCTGGCCAGCTCCATCAGAGCCTCGATGACCTCGGGGCCGGCGTCGCCCAGGAGGCCCAAGGACAGCGCCAGGTAGCCCGCGAAGGCCGGGTCGCTGGCGCGCTCGAGCATGCCGGCCAGCACGGGCCGGGCCTCGGGCGAGCCCAGCAGCCCCAAGGCCAGCACCAGCGCGCCACGCGTACTCATCTCGTGCTGGTCGGCCAGGGTCTCCAGCAGCACCGGCGCGGAGCTGGGGTGACCGCGCATGCCCAGGGCCAGAGCGGCGTGGGGGCGCACCAGCGAGGTGGAGTGCTGCAGCACGTCCGTCAGGTGCCGCAGCGCGGCGGGCTCATCGCTGGCTCCCAGGGCCCGGATCAGGTTCAGGCGCGCGGGCCAGTCGTTCTCGTCGCGCTCATGGGCGATCAGACGCTCGACGTCCTGCGCCGAGAGGTGGCTGCCGGCCCGCTCCAGCCCGGCCGCCGCCGAGCGCCGGACCTGATTGTGCTTGTCGCCGAGCAGACTCAGCAGGGCGGGCAGCGTCTGCTCCGAGCCGATCTGCCCCAGGGCCACGGCGCCCAGGCTGCGCATGGTCGCGTCGTGCTGCCACTGCCAGGTGTCGGCCAGCGCCAGCAGCGGCGGCACCAGCTCGGGCGAGCGGCTCACCCCGGCGGCGTACACCAGCCCCCAACGCAGCTGGTTCTTGAGCTTGTTCAGGCGCTTGGGGGCCAGCCAGCCGCGCAGCACATCCACGGCGTCAGGGTTGGCCACCAGCCCCAGAGCCACGGCGGCGAAGATGCGGCCCTCGACATCGCGGCCAGTGTCCGCCAGCACAGCCGACAGGGGCTCGACCGCCGCCGGCTGGGCGGTCATGCCCATGGCCAGCAGGGCCTGGGTGCGGACAAAGAGATCCGGGTCTTCGAGCATGGTCTCGATGTACGGCACGGCCGACGCCAGCCCCAAACGGCCCAGCGACATGGTCGCGCTGGAGCGCACGTCGCGGTGCCGGTGGCGCAGGGCGTGCACCAGGACGGGCAGCACGCGCCGCAGCCGCAGCCTGTCGGTCACGGCCAGGTAGGGGCGCTCGCCCTCGGGCGTCGCGCGCGTGGTCATGCGCTCACGCAGGCGCAGCAGCCCCTCCTGGTTGAAGTCGAACCACCACTCCCAGCGCGCCGCCGAGAAGACCGCCACCGGCCCGGTGCCCGGCTGCGTCGGGAAAGCCGGCGGCGCCCCGGGCTGCTCGGGGTCGAGCGGCGGCTGGAACTCGCCCCCGTGGGGCAGGGCCAACATGAGCAGCAGGATCGAGGTGAGCATCCGGGTCCCTCGCGGTGGCCGGTGGCTGGGCGGGTGGAAGCGCGACGACGTGGCCCCCTCGCCCTGCGAGCCGCCACGCGACCGCAGTAGAAGCCGGCGAGAAGTCCGGGCTAGGATCGTACCCATGATGACCGCGCTCCCGCTGTACTTCGCTTTGCTGCTCTTCGGGTGCCTGCTGGCGCCGACCGACGAACTTGTCGTCACCACCGGCCCGGTGGTGCTGCACGCCGGCCCGGGATCCAATCACCCGGGCGTGCTCGAGCTGCCCGCGGGCGCGCTGCTGCGCCGGGGCCAGACCCACGGCATGTTCGTCGAGGTGCGGGTGCCCCAGGGCTTCCCGGTCTACCTGCACGGCGACTACGCGCGCATCGACCTGCAGCGCGCCACGGTCAACGCCAGCGGGGAGCGCGTGAACCTGCGCCTGCTTCCGAGCGTGGCGGGCACGGTCCCCGTGGGGCAGGTCGGCGAGGTGGACGGCGAGCTGGTGCTGCTCGACGTGGAGGGCAGCTGGCTGCGGGTGTTGGCGCCGCTGGACGCGCATCTGTTCGCGCCCAGCAGCGCCCTCGAGGCGGGCGGCAGCGCCTCCGCCTGGGAGGACGCGCTGGCCACGCGGGAGCGGCGCCGGACAGATCGCCTGCTGGCTCGGGAGGTGAGCCGCCCCGGCTGGCTGGACGACCTGCGCACGCAGCACGAAGCGCAGTACCTGGGCCGCACGGACCTGGTGGCCCAGGACGATCAACGCCTCGACGCGTTGCTGCTCGAGCTGGAGGCCATGCAGTCCCGCACCACATCGGTCGACACGCAGGCCTTGCTGGAGGACCTCGCGCTGGCTGTGAAGACCGAGCGCGCGCGGCGCAAGAACGCGCTGGACTCGGCGCAGCGGCGTCTGGAGGCAGCCCGTTCCGCCGCCGAGAACCTGGAGCGTGAGGCTCGCACCCTGGCCACCGGCCTGCGCTTTCTTGGGCAGGGCGACAGCGTCACCATCACCGGCCGCGTGGCGCGGCTGTCCATGAGCTCGGCACAGCTCGCCATCTACTCCATCTCGGACTCGCGCGGCCGGCGCTTCAAGCTCACGGCGGCGCGTGATGTGGCCGACCTGAGCAGCCTGGCCGAGCGCACCGTCACCCTGCGTGGCCGCAGCATCTCGCTGGTCAACGTGAGCGGTCCGGTGCTGGTCATCGATCAGGTCGACCACGTGCGCCAATGACCGCGGCGGTCGCGGTCGCCCTGTGCCTGCTGGCCTACCTGCTGGGCTACCGCTTCTACTCGCGCTTCCTGGCGCGGCGCGTGTTCGCCCTGGACGCGTCGGCGCAGACGCCCGCCCACGCTCGGCGCGACGACATCGACTACCTGCCCACGCGGCCGGCGGTGCTCTTCGGTCATCACTTTGCATCCATCACCGGGCTGGCGCCCATGCTGGGCCCGGCCGTGGCGGTCATCTGGGGTTGGCTGCCCGCCATGCTGTGGGTCGTGTTGGGCGCACTGTTCGTGGGCTGCG
>QNBX01000247.1 GCA_003644265.1 Planctomycetota bacterium | reverse complement strand
TGCGTGCCGGGAGCGGCTTGGTGACCGTGTGCGTGCCGGCGTCGTTGCAGCCACACATCGCCGGGCGTGTGCCCGAGCTCATCACGCGCGGCCTGTCCGAGGTGGAGCCATTCGAGGTCGACGCGTTCGAGGCCGCCGCCGACGTCGCCGAGATGCCGCAAGACGCGCTGCTGCTCGGCCCGGGGCTCAAGCCTGGTCACGGCACGACGCGGATGGTGCAGATGCTGCTGGCGACCGATGGTGCAGCTGCAGTCGTCGACGCCGGTGCGCTGGACGCACTCTCGAAGGTGCCCCGCTGGTGGGCGCGCGTCGGTCGGCCGCTTATCGTCACGCCGCATCCGGGTGAGTTCAGCCGTCTTGGCCGCGAGTCGGATGACGGCGACGCCACACGACGACACGCCGCCACCGAAGCGGCCCGGGATTGGTCTGCGGTCGTCGTACTCAAGGGCGCCGGAACCGTTATCGCCGACCCCGGCGGCCATGTCGTGACCGCGCCCTTCGAGATCCCGGCGCTCGGCTCCGCCGGCAGCGGCGACGTCCTCGCCGGGATCATCGTCTCGCTCGTGGGCCAGGGGTTGGCGCCGTTCGACGCTGCCGCTCTCGGCGTGTACCTGCACGCACGTGCCGGCGAGGACGTCAGCGCCGACCTCGGCGATGCCGGCCTGATGGCGACCGATCTACTGCCCGCCATCCCGCGCGTCCGTCGCGCGCTCGGTGAGGCTCGGCGCGCATGACCGTCACCTTCGTGCCGCCGCAGCACCGCACCGCCTGGCTCGAGATCGACCTCGACGCCATGCGCCACAACATCGGCGTCATCCGCACCGTCGTTGGCTCGGCGGCCGTGGCGCCCGTGGTCAAGGCCGATGCCTATGGGCACGGCGTCGAGCGTGTCGGGCCGGCGTTGGCACCCGCAGCGGATGCCCTGTGTGTGGCCACGCTCGATGAGGCCATCGCGTTGCGGTCGCGCGTCGAGGGTCGCATCCTGCTGCTGTACCCGGTGCCCGCTGCGGCCGCGTCGGCTGCCGTCGTGGCAAACGTCGAACTGGCGGTGATGTCCGCCGCCGACCTGCAAGCCATCCGCGATGCTGTCCATGACGCCGCCCGACCCGATGCCGCGCCCGTCAGGGTCCACGTCGGCGTCGAGACCGGCATGGGCCGCGGTGGGCTGCTTCCGGAGGCCGTTGCCGAAGTCGTCGCTGCCGCTGTCGCCGATCCGCATGTCGAGCTGGCGGGGCTGTGGTCGCACCTCCACAGTCCCGAGGACCCACCCTCCTCCGACGCGCAGATCCTTCGCTTCGAGGTCGCGGTGGCAGCGCTGCGCGAAGCCGGCTTGCCCATCCCGCCACGCCACATCGCCGCCTCGGGTGGCATCTTCACCCACGACGAACCATCGCTCGACTTGGTGCGCCCGGGGATCGCCGTCTACGGCGTGCTCGACAGCGATCTGCCCATCGCACCGGACGCCGTCGAGGCCGCCTCCCGGTTGCGCCCCGCGATGTCATTGAAGGCGCGTGCCGTTGCGTTCAGTGACGTGCCCGCCGGCGGCACCGTCGGCTACGGCGGTACCTGGCGCGCCGACAGGCCGTCACGCATCGCGGTCCTGCCGGTCGGCTACGGAGACGGCTATCTGCGTGGCTCACAGCCTGGGGCGGTGGCCCTCGCGAGGGGTCGGCGAGTCCCCCTTGTCGGGCGTGTCTCCATGGATGCCGTGACCGTCGACGTGACCGATCTGCCCGGTCTTGACTACGCTGAGGAGTTCGTCCTGCTGGGCCGCCAGGGCTCCGCTTCGGTCACTGCCGGGGAACTGGCGCGTCGGCGCAACACGATCGCGTGGGAGGCGCTCGCGAGCATGGCCCAAAGAGTAGGCCGGGTGTACTATCCGAAAGCCGGTACCGCCCAGAGCGAGTGACATCACCGGCACCGGCGCAGACATGTCGTGACCGGTCGCGAGGACCCGGGCAGAGAGGGGCCCGATCCCGCAGCCGTGCCGGTTCAGCATGTCTGAAAGAGGGGAGAACGGGTTTGCTACGACCACCCGCAATGACTGAGCAACTGACCGAATCTCGCGACTTCGGCATCTTCGATGGCGACGACGTCGAGGCCGTGGCTCGGGAGATCCAGATCCGCGGCGCGACCATTCCTGCCGTCTTGTTCCTGGAGGCCAACCGTGGAGCTGGTTCGCTCGACGGGCTGGGCATGCTCTTCTTCGATCCGGTCATCCGCGGCATCTTCGGTGGCGACGACCCCGGCGCTCGTAGCCTGCTCGCCGATGACGATGGCATCGAGCGTCTCATCGACCGCCTCGAGGAACTCGACGCCGAGGCCGGTCTGGACGCCTGATCCGCTCCCCGAATAGCTGCGCCCGGCTACCATCTGTCGCGTGACCCAGGATACTGCTGCCTTCTTCACGCTCGACCGCGGCACGGTCGGCACCACGGCGGCGCTCATCGCGCCGGTGGATGGCCGCTACCGCATGCTTGCCGCGGCCTCCGCACCCTCTGCTCTCGATCCCGAGTCCATCCTTGAAGACCTGGCATGGCGGGTGGCGCGTACCGATGCTTCGGTGGCTGGTTCGATGGAGGGCTGGCGCGAGTGGTCCCGACTTGAGGTTCACACCGGCCGCCCGCCGCGAGCCGTGCTGGTGGCCGCGTCGAGCGAGACGGGCGAGCTGTTGGAGCGCGCCTTCGTCGGTGGCGGTTGGTCGGTGGTGGCGCGGTTCTTCGAACCTGATCCCGACCTCATCGCTTTCGGCGAGGCCTGCCTTGATCCGCAGGTCGACGCCGTCATCGTGGGCGGCCGCGACGGGGTCGAGGAGGCCGAGCTCGAGGCTGCCCGCCGGTTGTGGCCGCGCACCGGCGCACTGGCGCGCTACCGCGATGACCTCGCCGTTATCGCCTGCGGTCCCTTCGCCGAGCGCCCCGAGGGCATCCCCGACGGCCGCCTCTTCTCGCTGCCTGCGCCCGACCCGGTCCCGCTGACTGCGGAGTCGATGCTGCGCGGAGCGGCGCAGCAGATGGGCGTACACCTTGCCGGTCGTGATGAGCCTGCCGCGACGGACGGCCGCACTGCCCTGCGTACCTCGATCGCGTCGCTGGCAGGGATGCTGGGCAACCGCGTCGACGGCATCGAGATCGGTGTCGCTGCCGGCTCACGAACGTTGGCCGGAGCTGAAGGTGAGTCAAGCCACGCCGCCATCGCCGCAGCCGGTCTGCTGCCCTCCAGCCTGCTCGAAGACGAGGAAGCCGGCGACGCGGTGCTGCGCTGGTGCACGCTCCCCGGCGACCCGGCTGTGCGCCAGGATGGGCTGCGCGAGCTGGTGCTGCACCCGTGGATCGCCACCGATGGCGATGGTGTGCACCTGCGGCTGGCCGCCCTGCGCGCCGCCCTGGAGCGGCTCGAGGGCATCTGGACGTCGAGCGCGGCTGAAGACGGCTCCGACGCTGCCGATGTGCTGGTGCTCAGTGGTGGCGCCTTTGCCGCGCTGCCCCCCGCCGCCGCTGCCCTGGCCGCTATCGAGGGCATCCGCCGCACCGGAGCGGTGAGTATCCTGCACGACCACGCCGGCGTCCTCGCACCCTTGGGGGCGCTGCCGATCGAGAGTGATCGGCGCCGTCTGCTGGCCGACCTGATGGACGATTGCCTGCTGCCGCTCGGCAGCGCCCTACTCACCGGATCACTGGGCAAGAGAGGCAGGAAAGAACCCGTGTTCGGCACGATGCACATCAGCAGTGCCCTCGGCGAGGAGCATTTGCGCCTGGAGCCCGGGATCCTGCGTCTCATCGATCTGCCTCCGGGCATGACTGCCCGCCTCGACATCGACCCCGGTGATAGCCCCGTCCTCGGAGTGCAGGGGCGCCGCCTCAGCCTGGATGTGCGCGGCGGACTCGGCGGGCTGCTCATCGACACCCGCAGCATCCCCCTCGACCTGCCCACCGGTGCTGAGCAACGACGCTCCGCGCTCGAGGCCTGGGAGGCGCCCGTCTGGGTGGGCAGCGACCGATGACCCGGCACGATCCCGGTCGCTTCGTCATTCCTGCGTCACGTCCCGAGGCGGGCCGGTTGCTGCGCTTCGCGCTACACCTCGCCGACCGACCCCTCGTGGCACCGGGCCAGCGTGTCGAGATGGGCCAGCCCATCATCCAGCACTTCCGCGACCAGGAGGCCATCGAGGTCCCCACCAGTGCCGCCATCGTCGGTATGCGTCCCGGCGATGTCCTCGACAACGTGCCGGTGCCGCAGCCTGGTCGCCGCGGCCGCAAGGCGGTCGCCGCCACGTACCGTACCCGTGTCTGCGAGCACGGACGTGATGGCATCACGCGCCTCGTCGCGGGCAGTGGCGACGTCACGGTGGACGCGCCAGCGACCGGCATCATCGAAGCCGTCACGCCCAGCCGTGTCGATATGCGGGCAGAGGGTCTTGCCATCGATGCCCAGGTGGGCTGGGGTCGGCCCTCGTCGGGTCGTATCGTCATCGCGGTCGACGGCCCCGACGCGGAGATCCAGACGTCCAGCATCGACGTCACCGCCTCCGGTGCCATCCTCGTGGTCGGTGCTCGCGTCGACACCGAGGCCATGTCGCGCGCCCGTGCCATCGGTGTCGCCGCGGTCATCTCCGGCGGTGTCGCCAGCCGTGACTTGCGTCGCCTGGTCTCCTCGGTGGCGCGCCAGCAGGCGGCCCTGCGTGCCGCGGCACCGTTCGGGCTGCTGGCCCTCGGCGGCTACGGTCGTGTGCCCATCCCGCAGCATCAGTGGGACCTGCTCGTGGCCGCAGAGGGTCGCAGCGCCGGCATACTCGCCGACTCGCGCACACTCATCATCGACGGCGATCCGGCCCCGCTTCTCGGGGCCGCGTCCCGTCCGGCAGGCACGGTCCGCGTCGTCAGCGGGGAGCATCGTGACCACGAGGGTCACCTGGTGGGGCTATCCGGACCGCGACGTTGGCCTGGTGGTACGTATGCCCCGGGGGGCTTCGTCGAGCTGCTCGGCGAGGACGGCACGCCTGAGCGCCACTGCGTCCCGCTGACTGCCCTGGAGCGGCTCGGCTAGGCTTCTGCGCGATGACGATGGCCGATCCCGAGCACCAACCCGTAGTGTCCCTGCGTGTGAGCACGAGCTCCACCGAGGGGACACGCGCGTTCGCCGCCGCCCTTGCCCCAGTCGCCCAGCCGGGCGATCGACTCGCGCTGGTGGGGCCCCTGGGTGCCGGCAAGACGCAGTTCGCCAAGGGCTTTGC
>QNBX01000246.1 GCA_003644265.1 Planctomycetota bacterium | reverse complement strand
GCGCGATGGTGCTGTGACACGTGTGAGCCGAGAGGTCCGTGTCGGCGATTCGGTGATCAGCCACCAGCAGGTGCTGACGCCGCTCGCCGGTGGCGGCGTGCACGTCGCCGAAGAGGCCATCGTCCCGTCTGAACTGCAGGATCTACCCCGTGTGGGCACCGTCCTGGAGCTGCTGCCGGGCCTCGCGGAGGCGGAGTGGTTCGGACTCGGCCCCCACGAGTGCTATCCGGACCGGCAACGCGGCGCCCTGGTCGGTCGCTGGAAGTCCAGCGTCAGTGACCTGTTCGTGCCCTACGTCATGCCGCAGGAGGCGGGGGGTCGTGCGGGGATGCGCTGGATCGAGCTGCGCGATGACTCCGGAGGCGGGGTTCGCCTCGACATGGGCGAGCCGATGCAGGTCTCAGCCACGCACTTCCGTGATGCCGACCTGTACGCGGCGACCCATCTC
Organism: Planctomycetota bacterium; assembly: GCA_003644265.1. The sequence goes on along the minus strand of QNBX01000246.1, from coordinate 4,825 downwards.
GAAGAGCTCCGGCCGTGCGCAGAGACCATCGTCCACATCGACGCCGCCCACCGTGGTGTGGGCACGGCCTCGTGCGGCCCCGATACGCTCGAGCAGTACCTCGTGCGCGGCGGCACGTACCGCTGGGAGTGGTCGCTCCAGCCGCTCGGCTAGACCGTCACTTCCGACAGCTTCACCGGCCGGCCCTCGGCCTGGCTGCGCGCGCAGGCGATGGCCAGGCGCAGCGTCTCGAGCGCGTCCTCGGGGCCGGGTGTCGGCTGGCGCCCCTCGCGCACGGCCTGGATGAATGCCTCCAGCTCGGCGCGGAAGGCTGTCTCGAAGCGATCGGGGAAATTCTCGTAGTGATCGCCCTCGAACCCGAACCGGCGCGAGAACGTGGCCGCTGTCTTCTGGACGTTCTCGACGACGACCTTGCCGCTGGCTCCGGCCACCTCGGTGCGGATGTCGTAGCCCCACTCGGAATGGCGCGCGGCCTCCACCACGCCCATGGCTCCGTTGGTGAAGCGCAGCAGCGCTGCCGCCGTGTCGAAGTCATCCGCCTCGGTGAAGCGCTCGTCGAACAGCACGGAGGCCCAGGCGGTGACCTCCTCGACCTCGCCCACGAGGAAGCGCGCCAGGTCCAGATCATGGACGGCCAGGTCCAGGAAGATGCCGCCGGAGTGGCGCAGGTACTCGACAGGCGGCGGGTAGGTATCACGCGAGAGCGCCCGGAACTGCTCGATGCGCCCCAGATCGCCGGCCTCGATGCGGGTCTTGGCGGCGGTGTAGCCGGGATCGAAGCGGCGCATGAAGCCCAGCTGCAGCGGTGCACCCGCGCGCTTGACCACGTCGACCACGCGGGCGGTCTCGGCCAGCTCGAGCGCGATGGGCTTCTCACTCCAAACGGCCTTGCCTGCGTTTGCGGCGGCCTCGATGAGCTCAGCGTGTGTGTTCGTCGGCGTCACGATGACGACAACCTCGACGCCGGCTGCGTTGATGGCCTCGTGCGGGTCGGTGAAGGCCCATTCCGCGCGCGCCATGGCACGCCCGGCCTCGGCAGCCTCGGCGACGGGATCGGCCACGGCCACCACCCTCGCGTCCGCGATGCCAGCCAGGTTCCTGATGTGTGTCTGACCCATGCGGCCCGCACCCAGCACCGCCACGCCGATGGGCTCGTTCCCGATGCTCATGCGCAGAGTGTCTCGCACCCGGGAGCTGCTGTCTCGACCTTCTGGCAGCGCTCCGCGGCTGCATCGGTCGTGACCGCGAACGGTAGGCTACATGCCAACCGCAGTCGGTCGAACATTCGTGGCGCCTGCGCGACAAGGGAGGATGTGATGCCGTCGGGTAGCGCAGGAAAGGGATCAGGATGCTGAGCCCCGCTGTCATCGACGCCCACCATCACTTCTGGGATCCAGAGCGTCTGGACTACCCCTGGATGACACCGGCCTGGGAGTCGTTGCGGCGCGCGTTCGGGCCTGCCGACCTGCAGCCGGAGCTGGAGCTGGAGAGCATGACCGGCTCGGTGCTGGTGCAGACGCTGCCATCGGCCGAAGAGACCGCCTACCTCCTGCTCACCGCGCGGGATGCGCCCTGGGTACGTGGTGTCATCGGCTGGGTCGAGCTCGCGGCACCCGATGTCGCGGCCGATATCGAGGCACTGCGAGCGAACCCGGGCGGTGAGCTGCTGGTGGGGCTGCGCTGCTGCGTCCACGATGAGCCCGACGCCCGCTGGTTGCTCCGTGATGATGTGCGTCGTGGTTTGGCGGCTGTCGAGGCCGCGGGCCTGGCCTTCGACCTGCAGGTGCGAACGCGCGAGCTGGCGGCTGCCTACGATACCTGCGTGGCCTTTCCCGGGATGCGCTTCGTGTTGGATCACCTCGCGAGGCCGCCCATCGCCAGCGGCGACCTTTCCGAGTGGGGCCGTGCGCTGCTGCCCCTCGCTGAGCTACCCAACGTCAGCGCCAAGATCTCCGGGCTGGTCACCGAGGCCGACTGGCTGACCTGGTCCATCGATGACCTGCGCGATCCTGTCGAGCTGGCGGTCGATGCCTTCGGCGCTCGCCGGCTGATGCTTGCCTCCGACTGGCCGGTGTGCCTGCTGGCGGGCTCCTACAGCGACGTCATCGATTCGGTGAGGTACCTGCTCGCGGAGCTGCCCACGTACGATCGTGACGAGATTCGCGGCGGCACGGCCGTGCGCATCTATCGCCTGGGCCACCGGGCTGACGATGGTGCGAGCAGACAGGAGGGCGACGCTTGAGGCGTTTCATCATCGCGCACGACCTTGGCACCAGCGGCAACAAAGCCTCGCTGCATGACGCCGATGGCCGCTTGCTTGCCGCCCACACGGTCCACTACGCGGCCGACTTCGGCCTCGGTGGCAAGGCCGAGCAGGACCCTGCCGACTGGTGGGCGGCCTTCTGCGAGGCCACGCGGGCGCTGCTGTCGGAGACCGCCGCGCAGCCGAGCGAGGTCGCCTGCGTGGTGCTGTCGGGCCAGATGCAGAGCCTGGTGCTGGTGGATGAGCGCGATGAGCCACTGCGCCCGGCCATCATCTGGGCTGACACGCGGGCCACTGCCGAGCGCGACCTCCTCGCCGGGCGGATCGGCGACGACCATGCCTTCGAGGTCATGGGTCACCGCCTCGACGCCACCTACACGCTGCCCAAGGCGATGTGGGTGCGCACGCACGAGCCCGAGGTCTTCGCCCGGGCCACCGGCATCCTCATCGCCAAGGACTACCTGACGTTGCGTGCGACCGGGCGTCGCTGCACCGACCCATCGGACGCCACCGGCACCAACGCCTACGACCAGCGTGCCGGAACGTGGTCACCGGAGCTGCTGTCCGCAGCCGAGCTGGATCCGGCATTGCTGCCGGAGCTGCTGCCATCCACGACGGTCGCCGGTGGCCTCACGGCTGACGCAGCTGCTGCCACCGGCCTCGAGAGCGGCACTCCGGTCGTGATCGGCGGTGGAGACGGGGCCTGTGCCGCGCTCGGCGCCGGGCTGGTGGCGCCCGATTCCGGCGCCAATGCCACCTTGGGCTCGAGTGCCTGGCTGTCGGTGGCGACCGAAGCACCAGCGCGTGATCCCCTCAAGCGCACGGTGACCTTCGACCATGTCATACCCGGCCGGTACCTGCCTCTGGGCGCGATGCAATCCGCGGGTGCGTCACTCGACTGGTTGGCTGAGACGCTGAAGGTATCCCGCGGGACGGAGCTGGAGGCGCTGCTCGCCGCTGCCTCGCAAGTCGAGGCCGCATCCGAGGGGCTGTTCTTCCTGCCCTACCTGATGGGGGAGCGGGCACCCATCTGGGACGCGCGGGCGCGCGGGACGTTCGTGGGCCTGGCCCGGCATCACGGTCGGGCGCACCTGGCCCGCGCTGTCCTTGAGGGTGTCGCCTTCAGCCTGCACTCGATCCTGCTGAGCCTGCGTGACGTGGCCACTCCGGGGCATCCCATCGAGACCATCGAGGCCATCGGTGGGGGTGCCCGCAGCGACGTCTGGCTTGGGCTGATGGCTGATACCTGGGGCGTCACGGTGCGCCGGCGGACCATCGTGGATGAGGCCAACTCGCTCGGTGCTGCGGTCGTGGGAGGCGTGGCCGTCGGCCTCATCGACGACTGGAGCGTGGCCCGCTCGCTGTCGGAGATCGACGCCACGTTCGAGCCCGACGAGGGCCGCCGCGCGCGCGCCGAAGAGGGTCACCTGCGCTTCGTCGACCTGTACGAGCGATTGCGCACCTGGTTCTGATAGCACCGCGGGCCGGCACATTTCGGCGCCCGGCCCGTGTTGGTGGTGCGCCGGCGCACCACGGCGGTTGCGGTTGGGTGCCATCTCGAGCCATGTGTGCACGAACGCAGCCCGAGGATGGTGAACACGCACGCCAGACTTGGTATCCTGCGCCGACGCGAGCGGCCGGGGGCCGTCGCGCCTGCACATCAGGAACCATAGGAGGAGAAGTCTTGAAGAGACTCGTACCCGGGCTCGTCATCGGAGCCCTGATTGTTGGCACGTCCGCGGTCGCCGCCCAGGATGGTGGCACGTTGGCAGCCGTCCAGGAGCGCGGCCAGGTCGTTTGTGGCGTCAACGGCGGTCTGCCGGGCATGAGCGTCCTGAACGAAGAGTCGGGCGTGTTCGAAGGCATGGACGCGGATTACTGCCGCGCCATCGCCGCTGCCGTGCTGGGTGACGCATCCGCCGTCCAGTACGCACCGCTGACTGCCGACCAGCGCGCCACCGCCATCCAGGGTGGTGAAGTGGACGTCATCTTCCGCAACACCACGCGCACCCTCAGCCGTGATGCCGCCTGGGGCGACTTCGGTCCGACCATCTTCTACGATGGTCAGGGCATGATGGTCAATGCTGACATCGGTGCCACCTCGCTCGAGGACCTCGCGGGCGCCACCATCTGCGTGACCGCAGGTACCACCACCGAGCTGAACCTGACCGACCAGATGGCGTTCCTCGGTGTCGAGTTCGAGCCCGTCGTGGCTGCCGAGATCGACACCGTCTACGGGACCTATGAGGAAGGCCGCTGCGACGCAGTGACTTCCGACAAGTCCCAGCTGGTCGGCCGCCGCTCGTCGTTCGCCAACCCCGAGGATCACGTCATCCTTGACGTGACCATGTCCAAGGAGCCCCTGGGTCCCGTGGTCGCGGCTGGTGACAACCAGTGGGGCGACATCGTCAGCTGGGTCGTGTTTTCCACGATGGAAGCTGAGGAGCAGGGCATCACCTCCGAGAACATCGCCGACTTCGCCGGTGGCGACAACCCCGTCGTGGGTCGTCTCCTTGGTGAGACTGGTGACCTCGGGACCGGCCTTGGCCTGTCCAACGACTT
>QNBX01000245.1 GCA_003644265.1 Planctomycetota bacterium | reverse complement strand
GTCGGGTACGAGGCCTTCGTGCGCCGCACGCTCGACCTCGATCGCCTCAAGGCCGAGGACATGCGGGTGCTGGTGGACCCGATGTACGGCTCCGGCGCCGGCTGGATCAGCCGCTTGCTCGCCGGCGGCAAGATCGTCGTGGATGAGCTGCACAGCGAGCGCAATCCCTGGTTCGGCGGCATCAACCCCGAGCCCATCCGGCCCCATATCGACGAGGCGCTCACTCGCATCCGCGACGGCAGCTATGACGTCGGCCTGCTGCTCGACGGCGATGCCGATCGCGCCGGTGCGGTCGATGAGAACGGCGTCTTCATCCACCAACTCCAGTGCTACGGCCTGTTGATGTACTACATGCTCGAGTACCGCGGCGAGCACGCCCCGGTGGTCACGACGGTCAATGAGACCTCGATGGCTTTCCGTCTCGGGGAGCGTTTCGGCGTGGACGTCCACGAAACGGCCGTCGGCTTCAAGTTCGTGGGGCCGAAGATGATCGAGACCGGCGCCATGATGGGTGGCGAGGAGTCGGGCGGCTACGGCTTCGGCATGCACCTGCCAGAGCGCGATGGCATCTATGCCGACCTGCTCCTGCTGGACCTCTTCGTCCGCGAGCGAGCGGCCGGCCGCAAGACCGTGTCGGCAGCGGTGGCGCATCTCCACGAGCTGGCCGGCCCTTCGTTCTACCTCCGCACTGATGTTCACACCGATCGCGACTCCTACCCGGGACTGAAGGCTCGACTGCTCGTCGAGCTGGGTGAGCATTCACCCGAGGCGCTCGGTGGCCGCCCGCTTGCGCGCATCGTCGCGCTCGACACCGGCGATGGGTTCAAGTTCTGGGTCGACGACGGCTCCTGGCTGCTGGTTCGCTTCAGCGGCACCGAGCCTCTCGTGCGCGTCTACGCCGAAGCCAGCAGCGCTGAGCTGCGCGATGCCCTCCTCGCCGAGGGCGGCCACATGGTCAACGGATAGGAAGGATCACGTCCGCGATGGAACAGCAGAAGGACCCCAACATCCTCGATGACGCGGCCGCGATGGCGCGCGTTGATTCGGGGGGCATGCTCGGCTATGTGGCCGAGTTTTCCGACCAGATCGCTGAGGGCTGGCGCATCTCGCGCGACCTGGAGCTGCCCTGGGAGGCGCCGGGGTCGGTGGCCATCCTGGGCATGGGCGGCTCGGCCATCGGCGGCGACCTCGTCAAGGGCATCTGGGCTGATCGCATCAGCGTGCCCGTGGAGGTCATCCGTGGCTACGACCTGCCGGCATGGGTCGGCACTGACACGCTGGTCATCGCCAGCTCCAAGAGCGGCAACACCGAGGAAACGCTGAGCGCTCTCGAGACCGCCCTGGCGCGGCGCTGTCCCGTCGTCGTGGTGAGCACCGGCGGTGCCCTCAAGAGCGTGGCCCAGGCTGCCGACCTACCGCTGGCGACCTTCCCTGATCGCGGTTCCCCGCGCTCCTCGGTGGGCTGGTCCATGGCTATCGTGGCCGGCATCCTGCAGAAGGCCGGCGTGCTGGAGCTGGACGATTCGGAGATCGAGGCCGGCGTCGCCGCGGGGCGTGCCATGGCCGCGCAGTGCGGGCCGGGTGTGGCCACTGCCGACAACCCCGCCAAGCAGCTGGCCTGGTCGCTGGTCGACCGCTTCGCCATCGTCAGCGGGAGCGGCTTCCTGGCGCCAGTGGCTCGACGCTGGAAGGCCCACTTCAACGAAAACAGCAAGGCCACCGCGGCCTTCGAGGAGCTACCCGAGGCCACGCACAACACCGTGGTCGGTTTCGAGCAGCCCGAGTCGCTCCGCGACCACCTCTTCGTCGTCTTCCTCAAGAGCAAGCTGGAGCATCCGCGCAATGCGCTGCGGGCGACGCTTATCGGCGATCTGGTCGAGACCGGGCAGATCTCACACGCGTTCGTGGAAGCCAGCGGCGAAGGCAAGCTGGGACAGGCGCTGTCGGCCATCGTCATGGGCGACTACGTGAGCGTGTACGTGGCCTTCATGTACGCGGTGGACCCGTCGCCGATCGACGTCATCACGCATATCAAGGAGCAGCTCGCACTGGCCGATCAGACTGACACGGTGTAGACCTTCGGCCCCTGTTTCTTCTTGGCAGACTCGCTAGTCTAGGAGGACAGGCATCGACGTCTGGTCGAGCGGGCCTCCCAGGCCTGACGCGGCGTCGAGATTGGGGCTTGCCGAAGCGGACGGCGGCGGGCCAGGAGGTTGGGATCGATGCACTCGAGCGTCATCGGCAAGATCGAGAAGGCCCACCGCTATGCGCGCGAACGTGATCGCATCACCGTGGAGCGACTGAGCGTCACCTTCGCCGGAGACAACGACGCCCACCGCGTCATCCTCGAGCCCGATGGCTGGCAGTGCAATTGCCACTATTTCGAATCCTGGAAGACCTGCGCCCATATCGCCGCGATGCAGGAGATCCTTGGCGTGATGTTGCCCGAAGAGCGGCAGACATCGCTATTCCCCGAGGCAGGCGAAGAGGCCGCCGAGCCGGCTGGCGCCTAGCCACGGCGACCCATGCAGATACCTACTCGGCGATGAGCCGGTAGAGGAACCACTGCCAACCTCCGTCGCGGTCGTATTCGACCAGGCGCTCCAGTAGCCACTCGCCCGCGACCGTGGGCTCGCGCCCGGTCAGTTTCGTCGTGACTCGGGGAGCATCCGCGAAGGTTTCTTCGGCGAGGATCGGCTCGATAAGCGTATCGTGGAGGGGTTCCAGCGTGCCCTTCCAGCCGACCATGGCGGAGCCGTCGTCGATCTCGATCGAGGGCGTCTCGCCGGCGCCCATCGGCAGCGCATCGAGAGCAGTCTCCGGTGGCCGGTAGCCGACCTCCCGGCACATGTAGACATAGCAACCGTGGCCTTGTTCGCCGTCGACGCTGCCCGCGTCTGACAACAGTCGGACCCGCGGTCCGGGGATGTCGAACAGCAGACCGGGGTCGCTCTCACGATCGGGCACGACGACCAGCCAGGCGTGCTCGCTGGTGCCGTACGGATCGGTCCTGACGGTGGCCGTGATCACGTTCAGGCCAGTCGTGTCCGGTCCCGAGAACTCCGTGTCCCCGACTGACAACTGCTCCGGGCGGCCGTGGCCATCGAGCGGCGTCGAGACGACCGACACGTCGAGTGCATCACCCGAGGCGAGTTCGGTGCCCAGCAGCAGTGGCGCGCCCCGTATCCACGTGTCGAGCGGCGCACCGGCGGGAGCGGCTCCGGCGGGCGCCGCCGGGTCAGCGCCAAGCACAGTCCCGAACGGACCGTTGAGCCAGACGTGTGGAGCGGTGGCCTCGGTCCCGGACGAGGCCGATGGCTCCGCCCCCATCGCCGCCGTGCCCCCGAAGGGCACGGCCAGGCTGAGTACGAGGCTGGACAGGATGATGCGAACCGAGCTCAACTCTTGACCCTCACTTTCACGATGCCCGAGCGGCTGTAACGCAGTCCCTCGGTAGACGGAGCCGGGAAGACGGCCTTGAACTCCCACGTGGCTTGCGGTGAGATGGTCAGCTCGTAGCGGCCCGACGAGTACAGCGACTTCATCCATGCGATCCGCCAATCGTCGCTGCCGACACGGCGGTACTTCAGCTTCACGGAGCGACCTTTGAGTGGATTGCCCGCCAGCTGGCGGTAGGCGTTCCAGTTGGCCACGCGCAATTGCGCCGTGAGCTTCACTGGGCCGCCACGGCCGACCGCGGCCTTTGAGATCGTCAGCATCAGTTTGGTGGCCACGTCGTTGCAGGTGGAGATGGCCGTCTTGTTGTCGGTGCTGTCGTAGAGCTCCTGGAGCGTGGCCACGTCACAGCGCCCGAAGGCGTGACGGCTGCTGCCGGACTGCGGTCGCATCGGCGTGATCCCCTGCATCACCGAGTCGCTCGCGGCGAGGGTGAACCCGGCGGTGGAGGGGTGGGTGAGGCCGGTGATATGCCCGAGCTCGTGGAGCATCACCCGTCGCATGTCGAAGCAGCCACCGCTCGAGGAGGCCTTCTGGCACCAGCGCAGGGTGCCCCAGGCATAGTCCGTGCCATGTGGGCGGAGCCAGATGCCCCAATACGTCGGCAGGCTCCGTCCGGCACAGGCGATGGCGCTGCCGCCACAGTAGCTGGGAGGGTTCCCGGTGTAGGCCACGGCATTGGTCGCGTCAGCGGCGTAGGTGAAGCGCGGGCTGCGCGAGGCCGAGGTGCGCCTGGCGTCGGCCGCGGCTGCCTTCATCGGCGGCCTGGCCCAAGTCGGTGGGACACCGCCTGACCGCCACCGGAAGGGCAACGCCTTGTCCTTCGGCCAGCCGCCACCGGAGAAGCTGGGAGTGGGCCGTGCTACACCTGCGGGCTCGAAGGCCGTGAGCGAGATATCGCCATCGTTGGGCGTGCAGGCTTCGATGCACTCCCCGTCGATCAGGCCGTCGGAAGCACCCGTCTCGAGGTTGACCAGCAGTGTGCCCTCGTAGCGACGGGTATCAGGGTCGTGCGTGGTGAAGCGCAAGGCTCCGTCATCCACGCGCTCACGCTCCGGGTAGACCAGCCGCTCCATCGTCCGCGTCCAGACCCGACAGGCGCGCCGTGTGTCGACCATCGTCAGGCGCGTGCCGTCGCCGCGGTGCTCGCCGATGGCGACGCGGTCGGCTCCGACCGATATCGAGAAGCCCCGGCGACCGGTGCGCAGCGTCGTGTCCGCGCCGTCATGGCGCAGCGTCAGGCGGTGTCCCGTCACGGCGCCTTCCTGGTCGAGCACCACTCGCCAGGGTGCGACCACGACTCCGTTGTGGACCGTGGCCTGACTCACCTCGCCGCAGCGTGGCAGGCTCACTGGGCTCTCCTCGGTGGCGGCGGCAGCGCCAGGTAACAGTGCCAGCAGCAGGCTTGCGGCCGCCGCCATGCGAGCGATGCGGTGGATGCGTACATCCGTATTTCCTTCCATGAACAGCCTTTCCTCCGGCGGATCGATCCGGCGGTCGAGGCGGTCAGGCGCAGTATCGAGAGCGCCACTTACCAGCCACTTATCTCAGCTCCGACAGCGCCTCGTCTGGTAGCATCGAGGCACAACTCAACAGCGGGATCCAGTTCACGCGAAGCCGGTGAGATTCCGGCACAGTCCCGCTACGGTGATCAGCCTCGTGCTGTTAGTCCGGCCGCCGTGATCTGGATCGTGCGCCAGCCCTTCGAACGAAAGGGGAAGCACATGTATTCACGAACCATCGACGGGGCCCTCGGCACATCCAACGCCCGGGGCTTTCTTGTTGCCTTCGGGGCCGCAGCACTGCTCGCCATCGCGCTGCTCATCGGCCCTGCGCCGTGGATGCCGAGT
>QNBX01000244.1 GCA_003644265.1 Planctomycetota bacterium | reverse complement strand
GTCGCGCCGGGCGCGACCGGACCGGTATGCTGCGGGGTTCCCCCCCACCCGCAGGAGAGCGCCATGCGCCTCGCCCCGCCCCTCTTTCTGGCCATGACACTGCTCGCCTGGCCGGCCGTCGCGCAGAACACCGCCGTCGAGGAATTCGTGCTCGACAACGGCATGACCTGGCTGCTGCTGCCGCGCTTCGAGGAGCCCAACACCATCTCCTGCGGCTGGGTGGCCCAGGTGGGCTCGGTCAACGAGCGCCCCGGCATCACCGGCATCAGCCACTTCTTCGAGCACATGATGTTCAAGGGCACCAGCACCATCGGCACGCGCGACGCCGAGCAGGACGCCGAGTTCATGGCGCGCCAGAAGGACGTCAAGAGCCAGATCAACGCCATCGCCTGGGGTGAGCAGTACACGCGCTACCTGCGCGGGCAGATCGACGACCCCTGGGATCCGGCCAACGACACCGAGGAGCTGCGCGCGCTGCGGGCCGAGCTCAAGCGGCTGATGGACGCCCACAAGGACGTGATCGTCAAGAACGAGTTCGACAGCATCTACAGCGCCGAGGGCGCGTCGGGCATGAACGCGTTCACGTCGGAGGACGTGACCTTCTACATCATCGGCCTGCCCAGCAATAAGTTCGAGCTGTTCGCGTGGATGGAGTCCGACCGCCTGACCGACTCGGTCTTCCGCGAGTTCTACTCCGAGCGCGACGTGGTGCACGAGGAGCGGCGCATGCGCCTCGAGTCCTCCCCCACCGGCGTGCTGGACGAGCAGTTTGACGCCATGTTCTGGCAGAGCTCGCCCTACAGCTGGTCGGTCATCGGCTGGCCCACCGACCTCAACAGCTACACGCGCGAGGACTTCGACGCGTACTTCGACATCTACTACCGCCCCAACAACCTGGTCGGCGTGGTGGTCGGGGACTTCCAGATCGACGAGGTCAAGGCGCAGATCGAGCGCTACTTCGGGCCCATCCCGCGCGGCGAGATCGAGCCGCCGCCGGTGGTCACGCTGGAGGTGGAGCAGCTGGCCGAGAAGCGCCTCTCGGGCGAGTGCGACTGCCAGCCGCAGGTGGAGGTGCGCTACCACTCGGTGCCCTTCATGCACGAGGACGAGTACGCCATCGAGATGCTGAGCGAGCTGCTCAACGGCCGCACGGGCCGGCTCTACAAGGGCATGGTGGAGGGCGCCGAGATCGCCAGCTCCGCCGGCGCCTTCCAGGACAGCCGCAAGTACGCCGGCTCCTTCTCGTTCAGCGCGCAGGTCAAGGGCGAGGCCGTGCCCGGCGACCTCGAGGCCGCCTGGTACGAGCTGCTGGCCGAGCTGATCGAGCAGCCCATCCCCGAGCGCGAGCTGCAGAAGGTCAAGAATCAGGTGGCCGCCGACAGCTACCGGCGCCTGCGCAGCAACAACTCGCTCAAGATCCAGCTGGGCATCTTCGAGGCGCTGGGAGACTGGGAGTACATCAACGAGGCCCCGCGGCGCATGGCCGAGGTGACCGCCGAGGACATCAAGCACGTGGCGGCCAAGTACCTGATCCCCACCAATCGCTGCGTGGCCAGCTACACCCGGCGCGAGGGCGCACCGGCGGCGGACGAGGCCCTGCTGGCCCTGAGCCCCGAGCAGCAGGAGGGCGCCAAGCAGATGCTGGCGCAGATCACGGCCATCGAAGACGCGGCCACGGTCGAGGGCATCCTGGCGCAGATCAGCTCACAGGCCAGCATGGTCCCTGACGAAGCCAAGCCCATGTTCGAGTACGTCATCGAGCAGGTGACCGAACACCTCGAGACGCTCCGCGCGGGAGCCGGCGACTGATGCCCTACGCCAACGGACTCTCCCCACGCATCTCCCCAGCCCGCACCTCCCGCCCGAGCACGCTTGCCATGCGCACCGCCCTCCTCGCCCTGATCCTGCTGGCCCTGGCCGTCGCCGACGTGGCGGGCCAGACGCCCGAGCACCCCGACCAGATCCGCTTTCCGGCGCTCGACTTCGAGCCGCCAGCGGGCGCCGACTACCGCCACGAGCTGCCCAGCGGCGTGCCGGTCTACATCGTGCCCAGCGACGAGTTCCCGCTGGTGAGCATCCAGTTCCAGTTCATGGGCGGCGAGTACCTGGCGCCCGCCGACCAGGCCGGCGTGGCCGGCGTGCTGGGCGGCCAGATGCGCCGCGGCGGCACCACCAGCCTCTCGCCCGAGGAGCTGGACGAGGCGCTCGACTTCCTGGCGGCCAACGTCTCCACCTTCGTGGGCGGCGAGACCTCGGGCGCCTCGCTCGACTGCCTCAAGAGCAACTTCGACGAGGCCTTCGCGCTGTTCATGGACGTCGTGCTGCGCCCCGGCTTCGACGCCGAGCGCCTGCGCGTCAACAGCGACCAGATCACCGAGGGTTTCAAGCAGCGCAACGACAACCCCATGGGCGTAGCCATGTCGAGCATGGCGCGGCTGGTCTACGGCAGCGGCCACTACCAGGGTCGCGAGGCCACGGTCGACTCCATCGCGCGCGCCAACGGCGACAGCCTGCGCGCGCTGCACGCGCAGATCTTCCACCCCGGTAACCTGATCGTGGGCGTCACCGGCGACGTCGAGCCGGCCACGATCCTGGCGCAGCTCGAGCAGGCCTTCAGCGGCTGGGAGGCCGGCCCGCGCAACCCCGCGCCGCCCGCGCCCAGCCAGGCGCTGGAGCCCGGCGTGTTCCACGCGCGCACGACCCAGGGCGAGCTGCCCCAGGGCACCACCATCCTGATCGGCAAGGGCTTTCGGCGCGACGACCCCGACGCCCTGGCGCTGCAGGTCATGAACGACATCCTGGGCGGCGGCGGCTTCACCAGCCGCATCACCAATCGCGTGCGCAGCGACGAGGGCCTGGCCTACACGGCGGTCTCGTTCTTCCAGCCGCAGGTCTGGTACGAGGGCCTGTTCGGCTCCTTCTACCAGTCCAAGAACCGCACCGTGGCCCTGGCCGCCAAGATCGTGCTGGAGGAGATCAAGCGCATCCGCACCGAGCCGGTCACCGAAGACGAGCTGGCCGTGGCCAAGAACGCTTTGATCGAGGCCTTCCCCCAGCGCTTCGCCAGCAAGGGCGCCATGCTGGGCATCTTCATCGGGGACGAGCTGACCGGGCGCGACCCGGACCACTGGCGCACCTGGCGTGAGCGGGTGGACGCGGTGGACACCGACACCGTGCTGCGCGTGGCCCAGCAGCACCTCGACCCCGACGGCCTGGCCATGCTGGTGGTGGGCAAGTGGGACGAGATCGCGCCCGGCGACCTGGAGGGACGCGCGTCCATGGCCGACTTCCACGACGGCGAGGTGACGCACCTGCCCATGCTGGACCCGCTCACGCGCGAGCCCATGCCCGAGGAGAGCGACAGCGCGCAGTAACGCGGCCGCGCGCGCTTCGCTCAGCGCCCCTCAGACTCGGCGCTGCGCTGCTCCAGCCAGGCCTTGATGGCCGCGCTGCGCCGGGCAAAGCCGTCCGCCAGCTGCGACAGTCGTTGCCGCGCCTGGCGCTCGTAGAACGCGTCCGCCAGCTCCAGATACTGCAACGCCACGGCGTCGTCCACGTCCACCAGGTCCATCGAGTTGGGCGCCCCCTTCCAGCGCGCCTGAGCGACCTCGCGCGGCGACCGCCAGACGCCGTCGCCGTCCACGTCCAGGAACACGGGGTTGCTGCACGCCAGGGTGTACTCGTTGCTCCCCGGCCACCAGGCGCCGCCGGCGTCGGGGCCGAACACCGCCACCACCACCCAGGCGTCGTGCAGGTGCGGCAGGTCCAGCGCCAGGGGCAGCGTCACGTCGTAGGGCTGACCCGGCGGCGGCGCCAGCTCGCGCTCGAGCACCAGCTCGCCGTTGACCCACAGCGCCAGGCGCTCGGGGCGCGCCCACGACGGGGCGGCCACGCGCACCGAGAGGTCGACCACCTGGTCGTCCACGAGCACGGTGTGCCCCATGGCCGAGCGGCCCTCGCTGCGCACGTCGATCAGCAGGCCCAGGCTCACGGAGCTGTGCCCGTCGGCGATGTTCATGGCCAGCGCCTCGGCGTCGAGCGCGGCCGGGTCGTCGCTGTCGCTGCGCACGTAGGTACGCCCGCGCCCCACCGGATCGCCCACGGTGTGCGAGTCGGATGAGCCCACCGCAAAGATCCGCTCGCCACGATTGAGCAGCGCGAACCAGTCGCGGAACAGGACCATCGGCTCCACCGTGTCGGTGGTGGAGTTGACCAGCTCCATGGCGTCAAACAGGAACGCGGTGCCCGTGGCGCGGCGCTGGCCGGTGGCCTGGTCGAGGCCGAAGCGCCCGAAGGGCCCGGTGTCAAAGGCCGGCCAGCGTGGGTGGTTGAGGATCACGGCCCGGGCGCCCTTGGCGCGCATGTCGTTCACCAGCGCCACCCAGTCGGTGGAGTCGTGCAGCGGCACCTCGTCGTCAGCGTCCAGCGGGAAGGCGTTGAAGTGGCCGTGGGGCGTGGTGACCTCGTTGCCCACTACGGGCGTGAACCAGGCCTCCAGGCCGGCGTCCAGCTGAAACGGGCGGTAGTCGACGTTGTGGTTGTGGTCGCTGGCCACCGCCAGCTCCACGCCCTCGGCCGCCAGGGTGATCATGCGCTCCTCCAGAGTGGAGTCGCCGTGCCCGCTGATGGTGACGGTGTGGATGTGCGTGTCCGCCGCGATCCAGCCGCGCGTGTCCAGCTCGCGCCGCAGGGTCAGCGTGACGGACGCGTCGACGCCGGCGCGCACGCTGCGCTCGACGTGGCTCCACTCGGTGCCGTGGCTGGCGTGCAGCACGGTCTCCCCGCGCGGCAACAGCAGCGCCGTGGCGGAGCCGTCGGTGTAGACCAGGCCCTCGCGCACGGCGGTGGCCGGGCCGCTCACGCCGCGCACGGTCAACAGCGCGCCGGCGCCGTCCAGCAGCGTGATGCGCGCGGGCACGGGCCGACCGTCGGGGTCGTGCACGGCGACGCTCAGCTCGACCAGGTCCAGCACCTGCGCCAGGCTGGCCGCGTGCAGGCGGATGTCGCCCAACGTGACGTCGTCGGTCGTGGTCGCGCAGCGGAACAGCAGCTCGTTCGCGCCGTCGCGCAGCGCGTCCGCCGGCACCGCGTAGTGCTGACGCTGCACGCCCTCGTGCCGGGCCAGGCTGGCGATGGCGACGCCGTTGAGCAGCACGCTCCAGTCGTCATTGACGTTGCGCTGCAGCAGCGATAGCACCTGCTCGTCAGCGTTACGCGCGGCCTCGAAGCGGATCACCAACGGCGCCGCGCGGGGCTGCTCCGGCGCCTCGCTCCACTCGGGCGTGGGGTCGTCGCCGAGGTGCGCGAAGCCCTCG